>JAKFVP010000150.1 GCA_021732175.1 Bradyrhizobium sp. | reverse complement strand
GCGAAAAAGAACATCTGCACGCATTGCTCGGTCGGCTGCACCGTGATCGGTGAAGTCGTCAACGGCGTGTGGGTCGGACAGGAGCCCGGCTGGGATTCGCCGATCAACCGCGGCTCGCATTGCGCCAAGGGCGCGGCGACGCGTGAGCTCGTGCATGGCGACCGCCGCCTGCGCTATCCGATGAAGCTGGTGGACGGGCAGTGGACCCGCATCTCCTGGGATGTTGCCATCAACGAGATCGGCGACAAGCTATTGCAGATCCGCGCCAAGAACGGCGCCGACTCCGTCTACTGGCTCGGCTCGGCCAAGTTCACCAATGAAGGCGCCTACCTGAACCGCAAGCTCGCGGCGTTCTGGGGCACCAACAACTCCGACCACCAGGCCCGTATCTGCCACTCCACCACCGTCGCCGGCGTCGCCAACACCTGGGGCTACGGCGCGATGACCAACAGCTATACGGACATCCGCAACTCCAAGACCATGATCATCATGGGCGGCAATCCGGCCGAGGCACATCCGGTCTCGCTCCAGCATTTGCTGGAAGGCAAGGAAATGCAGCGCGCCAACATGATCGTGATCGATCCGCGCATGACCCGCACGGCTGCGCATGCCACCGAATATGTGCGCATCCGCTCCGGCACGGACATCCCGGTGATCTACGGCATGCTCTGGCACATCTTCAAGAACGGCTGGGAAGACAAGCAGTTCATCGAACAGCGCGTCTACGGCATGGACGACATCCGCAAGGAAACCGAAAAGTACCCGCCTGACGTCGTCGAACAGATCACCGGTGTGCCCGGTGCGCAGCTCGAGCGCGTCGCCAAGCTGTTCGCGACGGAAAAGCCGTCGACGCTGATCTGGTGCATGGGCGCGACCCAGCACACCGTCGGCACGGCCAACGTGCGCGCGTTCTGCATCCTGCTGCTGGCGACCGGCAATGTCGGGGCGCCCGGCACCGGCGCCAACATCTTCCGCGGCCATACCAATGTGCAGGGCGCGACCGACCTCGGCCTCGATATCGTGACGTTGCCGCTCTATTACGGCCTCGTCGAAGGTGCCTGGCGGCACTGGTCGCGGGTATGGGACGTTCCGTACGACTGGTTCGTCGACCGCTTCGACAAGAACACGGCGGCCGACGGCAAGGTCACCAACACCATGAACACGCCCGGCATCCCGTCGACCCGCTGGTTCGACGCGACGCTGTACGACAAGAAGGACGTGTCGCAGAAGGACAACATCAAGGCTATGTTCGTGATGGGCCACGGCGGCAACACCGTCACCCGCATGCCGGACGCGCAGAAGGGCATCGAGGCGCTCGACCTGCTCGTCGTCGCCGACCCCGTGCCGACCACCTGGGCGGCGCTGGCGCCCGGACGCAAGAACAACACTTACCTCTTGCCGATTGCCACCAGCTACGAAACGTCGGGCTCGCGCACGTCGTCGAACCGCGCGATCCAGTGGGGCGAGCAGATCGTCAAGCCGATCTTCGAGTCCAAGGACGACAACGAGGTGATGTATCTCCTCGCCAAGAAGCTTGGGTTCGCCGACCTGATGTTCAAGAACATCAAGGTCGAGAACAACGTTCCCGTGGTCGAGGACATCACCCGGGAGATCAACCGCGGCGGCTGGTCCACCGGCTATTGCGGCCAGTCGCCCGAGCGGCTGAAGTCGCACATGGCAAACCAGAAAGACTTCGACATGCTCACCCAGAAGGCCACCACCGGGCCGAACAAGGGTGACTATTACGGCCTGCCGTGGCCGTGCTGGGGCACCCCGGAATTCAGGCATCCCGGCACGCCGCTGCTCTACAACACCAATCTGTCGATCAAGGAAGGCGGCGGCACCTTCCGCGCCCGCTTCGGCGTGGAGCGCGAGGAGACGCTGCCCGACGGCAGCAAGCGCAAGGTCTCACTGCTCGGCAACGGCTATTACTCCAAGGACTCCGAGATCAAGGACGGCTATCCCGAGTTCACCCTCGGCGTCCTGAAGAAGCTCGGCTGGGACAAGGATCTGACGGAAGCCGAGCTTGCCGTCATCAACAAGGTCAACCCGACCACGCCGGACGCGGTGTCCTGGTCGATCGACCTGTCCGGCGGCATCCAGCGCGTGGCGATCGAGCACGGCTGCGTCCCCTACGGCAACGGCAAGGCGCGGGCCAACGCGTTCGGCCTGCCGGATGCGATCCCGACCCACCGCGAGCCGATCTACACGCCGCGTCCGGAGCTGGTCGCGAAATATCCGACGCTGCCGAACGCACGGCAGTTCCGCATGCCCAATATCGGCTTCGACGTGCAGAAGGCGGCGGTGGACAAGGGAATTGCAAAACAGTTCCCGCTGATCCTGACCTCTGGCCGTCTGGTCGAATATGAGGGCGGCGGCGAAGAGACCCGCTCCAACAAGTGGCTCGCCGAGCTGCAGCAGGACATGTTCATCGAGATCAATCCGTCCGATGCCGCCGAGCGCGGCATCAAGGACGGCGCATGGGTCTGGGTGACCGGCGCCGAGCACAACTCGAAGGCCCGCATGAAGGCGCTCGTCACCGAGCGCGTCGGCAAGGGCGTCACCTGGTGTCCGTTCCACTTCGCGGGATGGTTCCAGGGCGTCGACCAGCGCGGCAACTATCCGAAGGGCACCGATCCCGTGGTGCTCGGCGAAAGCGTCAACGGCATCACCACCTACGGCTTCGATCCGGTTACCGGCATGCAGGAGCCCAAGGCCACCCTTTGCCAGGTTCGGGCAGCTTAAGGAGACAGCGTCATGGCTCGGTTGAAATTTCTCTGCGACGCTGACCGTTGCATCGAATGCAACGCCTGCGTAACCGCCTGCAAGAACGAGCACGAGGTGCCCTGGGGCATCAACCGGCGCCGTGTCGTCACCATCAATGACGGCAAGCCCGGCGAGCGCTCGATCTCGATGGCATGCATGCACTGCACCGACGCGCCCTGCGCGGCGGTGTGTCCGGTGAACTGCTTCTACACCACGGCCGACGCGGTGGTGCTGCACTCCAAGGACCTCTGCATCGGCTGCGGCTATTGCTTCTATGCGTGCCCGTTCGGCGCGCCGCAGTATCCAAAGGTCGGTAACTTCGGCTCGCGCGGCAAGATGGACAAGTGCACCTTCTGCGCCGGCGGCCCGGAAGCCGACGGCAGCAAGGCGGAGTACGAGAAGTACGGCGCCAATCGCCTGGCCGAGGGCAAGCTGCCGCTTTGCGCCGAAATGTGCTCGACCAAGTCGTTGCTCGCCGGCGACGGCGAGATCATCGCCCAGATCTACAAGGAGCGGGTGACCAAGCGCGGCTACGGCTCCGGCGCATGGGGCTGGAAGACGGCCTATCGGGAAGGCATCGACACCTGAGGGCCTTTTGTTGGCGCATGATCTTCTCGGAAAACCGCTTCACACTTTTCCGGATCATGCGCGGACTCGGGTGACGATGAACTAACTCCGTTCCGGCGAGACCGGGACTGTGGAATGGAGCAGGGTGATGGCATCTCTTGGACGACTTTTCCGTCTGGCGCTCGGCGCCTGGGCATTGGTGCTGCTGGTTGCGCTCGCAGCGCCGGCTCAGGCGCAGCAGCCGAGTTCGGTCAATCCGACCGCCAGTTCGGTGAAGGAGCAGCAGCTCTTGCAGGAGCTGAACCGCATTCAGGGCCGGGTCAGCATTCCCGACGCGCGCTCGGGCGTGCTGGAGCAACCCCAGGGACGTGACTGGCGTTACTTTCGCGACGTGACGCTGCGCTGGATCGGCGGCATCGTCATTCTCGGCATGCTGGCGATGCTCATCGTCTTCTATCTCGCCCGCGGCATGGTCAAGATCGAGGGCGGCCGGTCCGGCCGTACGGTCGTGCGCTTCAACGGCTTCGAGCGGACGATCCACTGGATGACGGCGACCTGCTTCATCATCCTCGCCATCAGCGGCCTGAACATCACCTTCGGCCGGCCGCTGCTGCTCCCGCTGATCGGGCTTGAGGCGTTCTCCGACTGGTCGCAATGGGCGAAGTACGCCCACAACTATCTGAGCTTCCCGTTCACGATCGGCGTCATCGTGATCTTCCTGATGTGGATCGGCGGCAATATCCCGAACAAGGTCGACGTCGACTGGATCAAGCGCGGCGGCGGCCTCGTCGGCGACGACCATCCGCCGGCCTACCGCTTCAACGCCGGCCAGAAGTTCATGTACTGGGTCGTGGTGCTCGGCGGCGGTGCGGTTGCCGCCACCGGTTATCTGCTGATGTTCCCGTTCTACGCCTCGGGAATCGAGGGTATGCAGATCGCCTCGGTGATCCACTCGGTCGTGGCGGTACTGTTCGTCGCTGCCATGATCGCTCACATCTACATCGGCACGATCGGCATGGAAGGCGCGTTCGAGGCGATGGGCTCAGGGACCGTCGACGTCAACTGGGCCAAGGAACATCACAGCCTCTGGCTCGAGCAGCAGAAAGCCCGCGAGGCGGCCGCCGACGCGCGTTCCGCTGCGGCCTCGCCCGCGGAATAGAAGGGGGATCAGACCATGAAGGCCTTTCTTCTGGCAGTCGTTACCGCGGTCTTGATCGCGGCCGTCTGGGCCGTCGCCCTCAACAGGGTGCAGGAGCCCGTCTCGGAAGCTTTTGCAACGCAAGGCGTCCGCCTGTAACCGCCTGAACGTTTCCGCCTTGGTCACGGCGCCGGGAACCCCCGGCGCCGTGTCTGCGTTTTCCCGTTGAACCTTTTCCTCGCGGCCGGGACATACGGACGAGAGGCATGGTCTCGGAGGTCACGCAATGACCAACTGGCATGATTCAATGGTGGACAGGCCTGAGACGGACGGGGCGCTTTACGCCACCGGCTGGACCATCAGCGGGCTCGCCGTTCTCGGCACCATCGTCGCGGTTTGGGTACTCGGGATTTAACGTCCCGGCGGCCTTGAGGAATTGAGGTGGGGCCCTCGGGGCTGGCACGCCTGTCGCACCGCAATGAGTCTCATCTTCCGACTGGATCAAACGCCGGCCGCTTTGGCCGGCATTTTCGTATCTGCTGCCAAAAATCAATGGGGAACCCCCGTAGTTCCCCTATCGAGTGAGGAGAATTCCTTAAATCATTGCTGTTTTTATGAAAAAGCCGCACCGCCGCGCGGCCAGATAGCCGGGCATCGCCTTCAATTCCTCACCCCAGAGAGCGATTGCTCGGCTATTTGGAAAAACGCGCCGCGCTAGACCTCGGTGTCCTCCAGACCGTACTCCCGGTAGATGCTCGCGCGATCGGCGCGGGGAAACAGGCGGCACTTCGCTTGGGCCAGATGCAAATTGACGGTGCCGGGCTGGCAGCCCGCGACCAGCAGCTTGCGGATATCGTCCATGTGCCGCACCGGCTGGTGCTTCGGCTCGAGCTGCTCGAGCGCGATCAGCGCCGTCGCCAGCGACTCCGTGACGACCCATTCGTCGTGGCCCGTAATCCCTTTTTTCGACATCGAAAGTGGCCTCCCATCGCAGGGCTCGCACGGCCGGCTTCCGCCGGCAGCGCCAGTCGGGATCAAAACGATGCTAATCCAGCTTTGTGGCATTCAATAGAGCGAAGATGCGGATCGGACGGGCGAGACGCTTCATCCGGCCAACTCGTCTTTTTCCGCAAGACCGGCTAACCTCACGGCGTTTGTGCAAAAGATTTTGTGAGGAGTAGAAATGAAGAGAGCGGCGTTTTTCCTGGCAACCGCAATCACCCTCGGCTTTGGCAGCCTGCCGGCGTCGGCGCAGGTTGTCGGATGGCGCGAGGCCCCCGGCTATGACGGCTACATCTTTGCCTACAAGGCCCCGGTCTACACCGGCCGCCCCGTGACCGCCGTCGGCGTCTACCTCGTCAACTCCCGCTTCGTGCAACGCCGCGTCACCGGCCCGGGCGTCGTCTACGTCCCCACCGAATGGCCGCGGCTGTACATCACGCCGCCGAGCTGACGACCGGCACAAGCGAGACGAAGACGGCCGCCGCTGGCGGCCGTTATCATTTGCGCCGGCTAAACATGATGACGCAGCTCTAGCTGAAGCGCCCGTAAACGGTCGCAGCCGCTTTCGGGTCGAAAGCTAGTTCCCCAATTTACCGGAGCGTGTAAGCTTCCTCCAGGACACGGAGCGGGCCCCATGTTCGTAATTCAAACCAGCCGCGCCAAGCGGCTGCGGAAATACTCGATCTGGATGGCGGTTGTTCTCGCGCTGACAGGATCTTTCGCGGGACTGCTGACCATACACTGGTACGTACGGCCGCCCGAGCGATAGGGAGCAGAAATGGACGGAAGAGTGGTGCTGGCGGCAGCGATTATGTTCGCGACGCTGATTGCCGCTTGGATGCTCCGATACGAACAAATCCCGCAGTCCCTTGGGGATCATCGCAACTGATTGGAGGGCAGCCATGGCGGAGAAATTCGTAGGCGGACTGGTGATACTGGGGTTCCTGGTGATGATTTTTCTCGCCTACGCGCAAAAGCATGAGGGCTGCGTGCGGGGCCGCTCGCTCGAAACCTTCAAGCCTTGCGGCTCGGTCGAGCATCAAATCTAGCGCACCTGCGACCACGCAGAAGCGAGGGGATCAGGCCGCTTGTGCGATGATCAAAGGATTCTCGCGCAGCACCATCCAAAACAGCACGGCATAGATGAGGTCCAAAACGGCTAGGCCGGGCAGGGCCAGCCGACATGCCCCTTGGCGAAATGGATCAGGGCAGGGGCGGCCTCAAAACCTGCTCAGGCGGCCGCGCCAAGTTCTTTGCCGAACCGACGCCCTCATCGCGCGCCCGGATAGCGCCTCACCCGAACGCATTCTGGGCGCTAATTCGTTGCGGCTGACAGTGATCCAATGCAGCTCGCCCGACGTTACCTGCCGAGGAACAGTTCGATGAGCGATATAGTGTTCGCAAGCTGCATTGTCGTGGCAGGGCTGCTCGTTGTGGCCCTGAGCGCCCTTGCCCTCTTCAGCTACTGAAGCAGCATTCTTGCGTTGTGTTCACTTCGTAACGCAACAAGCCAACCCGCAGGGACTTGGTTCTTCGCAGGCGGCGGTCTTGTTTTCCTACCGTCTCTTTTCCTCGCGGGACCGTCCGTCTGCACCAACCAGGCATGGACAGTTGCCGGACCCATCCCAGCCCGGCGGCAACGAAACGATGCGCGAACGCCGTCGCAAGTATCAGAAAAGACTGAGTGAAGGCTTGGTGAGCGCGGAGGGACTCGAACCCTCGACCCCATGATTAAAAGTCACGTGCTCTACCGCCTGAGCTACGCGCTCACTCTTGTCGCCAGCATGATCCGGAACGCCGGTTGCCGCGTCCCCAAAGGGACCTTGAGGGATCATGCAGCGGCCCGCGCTGTGTAGGGGCGAGAACCGCGCCGGTCAATAGCGCAAAGGCCCGCGGGAGCGGGGCCATCCAGGCCGGATAGTTCAGTTGAAATCGGGACTTAAGGCCGCCCGTTCAAGGCCGGCCAGGCACTTCTTCCACTGCCAATCAGCTCGCTTCGCGCTGGATTTCGCTCGCCACCGGTTGCGGGTTGGGAACCACGCTGGGGAGCGCGACCGGGCGCAGCCCGATCAGTTCCGCCGCCCGCACCGCGCTGTTGCGCCAGAAGGCGAAGTCGTTGATGCGCGAATTCTCCAGGATCGCGATCGACACGGCCGCGAGGAAGGGCAGGCTTTGCAGCACCAGCACGCCGGCGAAAATGTAGATCTCGCGCACCTGCTTGGTGCCGTTGGTGGCGATCAGGACGCCGGCGCCGATCAGGAGGAGGACGCCGATCACGGCCTCCCAGAACGCCTGGAATTCGATCGACATCCGCGTTAGCCCACCCTTGGAGGTGCGGGCGAACGCCAGATGCTCGGTGATCAGGCCCTGGGCAACCGCGCGCGACACCGTCCACTGCACGCTCATCGCCGCGATCATCGCGCCCAGCATCTGCGGCACCTTCACCTTGACCCGCAGGCGGTACAGCGCGAGGAAATGCGTCAGCGAGACCACGAAAGACGCGATGATCGGCAGAGTGAGAATCTTGTCGGGAATGGCGATGTCGGCAAAGGCGACGATCGGCACCCAGATCAGATTGAGGATCGCCACCACGACGCCGAGGCTTTCGGCGCCGAGCCAGTTCAGCCAGCCGAGGCCGAATTCGCGGCGTTGCTCCGGGGTGAGGCGGCTGGCGCCGGGCAGGAAACGCCGCCAGTGCTTCTTGACGATCTGGAAGCCGCCATAGGCCCAGCGGTGCCGCTGTTTCTTGAAGGCCTCGTAGGTGTCGGGCAGCAGGCCCTCGCCATAGCGCGTGTTGGTGTAGTGGGTGAGCCAGCCCTGTTCCATGATGGAAAGGCCGAGGTCGGTGTCCTCGCAGATCGTGTCGCTCGACCAGCCGCCGGCCATGTCCATTGCGGCGCGGCGGATAAGGCACATCGTGCCGTGCACGATGATGGCGTTGAACTCGTTGCGCTGGACCATGCCGATGTCGAAGAAGCCGGCATATTCGCCGTTCATGATGTAGTGCATCAGCGACAGGTCGCCGTCGCGATGCTCCTGCGGCGCCTGCACGAGGCCGACGCGGGGATCGGCGAAGACAGGCACGAGATCCTTCAGCCAGTCCGGATGCACGGTGTAGTCGGCGTCGATGATGCCGATGATCTCGGCATCGACGGCGGTGCGCTCCATGGCGATGCGCAGCGCGCCCGCCTTGAAGCCCTGCACCTTCTCGGCGTTGATGAACTTGAAGCGCTCGCCGAGCGCTCGGCAATGATCCTGGATCGGCTGCCAGAAGGCGGGATCGGGCGTGTTGTTGATGATGACCACGCACTCGAAATTGGGGTAGTCGAGCCGCGCCACCGAATCCAGCGTCTGCTTCAGCATCTCCACCGGCTCGTAATAAGCGGGGATATGGATCGACACTTTCGGGAAGGCGACGTTCTCGCCGATGGTCGCCGGCGCCAGCGCCGCGCTCTTGGTGACCAGCCGCCGCGGGCCGCGGCCGAAGGCGACCGCCGCGATCTCCTCGATCCGCGCCATCGCGATCAGGATCAGCGGCACCAGCAGCACCATGCCGAGGCTGAGCGCAAAGGCCGAACCCCACAGGAAGTAGTGCGAGTTCCAGTAGGCGAACACGGTCGCAGCCCAGGCTCCGACGGCGTTGGCGGCGGCGGACAGGACGAGGGCCTGCATCACCGTGGGCTCGCTGAGCCGCAGGATCGGCAGCGACATCAGGATGCCGACCAAGAGCGCAATGGTGGCAAGCTTCCAGTAGTCCGGATTGACGATCGGCCCGGTCCACGAGAATTTCGCCTCGCGGTCGGCGTTGAAGATACCCCAATAGGGGCCGACGCCGCCTTCGAAGAATTTCCAGGGCTGGTCGATCGCCTCGACGATGTTGAACTCCATGCCGATGGCTTCGGCGCGGGCGACGAAGTTGCGCAGCACGCTGGCCTGCTCGAACTGGCCGGGCACGGCATTGAGCAGGTTGTAGCCGGCGCTCGGCCAGCCGAATTCGGCGATCACAATGCGCTTGCCGGGAAATTGTTCGCGCAGCAGCCGATACATGGCGACCGCCTGGTCCACCGCCTGCTTGTCCGTGAAATTTTCCCAGTAAGGCAGAACGTGCGCGGCGATGAAGTCGGCGGAGTTGGCGAGCTGGGGATAGTCGCGCCAGATGTTCCAGATCTCGCCCGTCGTCACCGGAACGTTGACGGACTTCTTGATCCGCTGAATCAGCCTTGCCAGCCGGGAGACGTTGTTGGCGGCAATCGCCCATTTCATCGCCTCGGCGCGCTTTTCCGCAGGCTGCGCTTCCGCATCGGCGATCCGCTGGTTCTCCTCGTTGGTGATCCGTTCGATTTCCGCAGGATCGGGCGGGGTCATGGTCCGCTCGATTTCCGCAAGCGAAGCGCCGGCGGCGACGATCGGCCCGAGATTTTCGATCGGGATTTGCTCGCCGCGGTAGATCGTTTCGTTGCCGACCACGACACCGATGACGTTGCTGTTCTTCCGGGCGAGATTGACGGCGGCCGCGATCTCGCGCTTGTTGCGATTGCCGTCCTTGTCGATCCAGGCGCCGACCGTGACCTTCAGTCCGAATTCGGCGGCGATTGGCGGCACCAGTTCGTTGCCTTCGGTCGACGAATACAGCCGCACCGCGCGCGCGATCGACGAAATCTTCTTCAGATCGGCGCGCACCTTCTCGGAGTCGCCGGCAATGTCGGCGACGGTGTGCCCCGGCTCGAACGGCGCATAGGACAGGCTCGGCAGCATGCCGCTGAAATCGGGCGCCGCCTGCTTGTCCTGCAGAAGGCCCCAAAGTCCGGCATGAGCGGCGGTTACAAGAAAGAGAACTGCGACGACGGCGCGCATCGCGACCAAACCATACGGGGCTGAATTAGCTTAAGCGAACCTGTCCCCTGGGTTCGACCGACATCGCGGCACCAATAGGATAGTCACGCCACGCGTTTAGACAACTGGAATGCCGCCTTGGCTTT
>JAKFVP010000586.1:2581-10485 GCA_021732175.1 Bradyrhizobium sp. | reverse complement strand
CACCAGCATCACCATCCATTTCGAGCCGGCCGCGGGCGAGGCCTCGATCTATGTCCTGATGTTCCTGGTGCTGCTGGTGCGCCCGCGCGGGCTGCTCGGCGAGCGGATCGAGAAGTTTGAATGATCACCTCGTCCGTCGAGAAATACCGGCCCATGGCGATCGCCGCCGCCGCGGCGGTCGCGCTGCCCTTTGCGCTCGCGGCAATGGGCCTGTCCCACAACACCGGCACCATGATCGTGGCGCTCGCGGTCGCCGCCATGGGGCTAAACCTCTGCATCGGTTACACCGGCCTCGTCTCCTTCGGCCACGGCGCCTGGTTCGGCATCGGCGCCTATGCCGCCGGCCTGATCCAGCTCAACTGGTTTCCCGGCCAGATATGGTTGCCGCTGCTGCTCTCGACCTTCGTGGTCGCGGCCGCTTCCGCCTTTGTCGGCGCCGTCATCCTGCGCCGCCGCGGCGTCTATTTTTCGCTGCTGACGCTGGCGCTGGCCGCGCTCACCTACACGACCGCCTTTCGCTGGACCAGCCTCACCGGCGGCGAGGACGGTCTCGGCGGCCTCAAGCGCGGCAGCATCGGCGGCATCAGCCTCGACAATGCCCTGCACTATTACATGGTCGTCGCAATCCTCAGCCTCGCCATGCTGTTCCTGCTGTTGCGGCTGGTGCGCTCACCATTCGGCCATGTGCTGATGGCGATCCGCGAGAACGAGCTGCGCGCCCGCTTCCAGGGCTATCCGGTCGAGCGCTACAAGCTCGGCGTCTTCGTGATCTCGGCCGTGGTGACCGGCTTTGCCGGCGCGCTGATCGGCTTCCAGAACTATCTGGTTTCGGCGGAAGCCGTGTCGGTGCCCTTCTCCGGCGAATTGCTGGCGGTCGTCGTCATCGGCGGCATGCACAGCATGCTGGGACCTGCGCTCGGCGCGCTGTTCTTCATCCTGTTCCGTGAACTGCTGTCGATCTGGACGCCGAACTGGCTGCTCTGGTTTGGCCTGCTGTTCGTCGTCTTCGTGATTTATTCGCCCGGCGGTCTCGTCGGCATCTGGTCTACCCTGAGCAAGCGCTGGTGGCCGCCGCCGGAAGAAGCCGCTGCGATGAGCCGGCGCAAGATCTACGAAGGGCTGCCGCTGCCCGACTTCCTGCGCCCGCCCGCGGGCGAAGGTAGCGTGCTTGAGGTCGCTGGCATCTCAAAATCCTTTGGCGGCATCCGCGCCGTGCGTCACGCCAGCCTCGTCGTTCGGTCCGGCGAAATCCATGCGCTGATCGGGCCGAACGGCGCCGGCAAGACCACGCTGTTCAATCTCGTCTCCGGCCTCTACGCGCCCGATGGCGGCACCATCCGCCTGCACGGCCACGAGATCCAGGGCGTGCCATCCGAGCTGATCTGCCATCGCGGCCTCGCCCGTTCCTTCCAGATCACCAATCTGTTCAAGGGTCTCTCGATCTACGAGAATCTGCGGCTGTCGCTGCAGGCGCGTGCGCCGGGACGTTTCAACGTCTGGCGCGATATCGATGATTTCAACGCCGTCCATACCGAGACGGCGGCGCTGATCAAATTCCTCGGCCTCGAAGGCATCGAGACCATCCAGGGCGGCGATCTCTCCTATGGCGGCCAGCGGCTGGTCGACCTCGGCATTGCGCTTGGCTCCAAGCCGCTTGTGCTGCTGCTCGATGAGCCGCTCGCCGGCCTTGCCGCCGCCGAGCGCGAACGCGTGTCGACCCTCGTACGCAACATCGCGCAAAACATTCCGGTGCTGATCGTCGAGCACGACATCGACCGCGTGCTCGGCTTCTCGCAGGAAGTCACCGTGATGAACCAGGGCGAGGTGCTGATGACCGGCCCGCCAGGTGCGGTGCGCAGCGACCGCCGCGTGCAGGAAATATATACCGGAACCGGCCTGCCCGCCGTCGCGCACAGCCCGACGCTGTCGGCCGCGCGGGAGGCTGCACCGGTCCTGCGCTTTGCCGGCGTCAACACCTTCTACGGCAAGAGCCATATCCTGCACGATGCCACGCTCGACGTGCGCGCCGGCGAGATCGTCGCGCTGCTCGGCCGTAACGGCGCCGGCAAGTCCACGCTGTTGAAGACGCTGGCCGGCCTCGTGCCGCTTTCGTCGGGCGCGATCGAGTTCGCCGGCAATGATATCTCGCGTCTTCCCGCCCCCGATATCGCCCGCCTCGGCATTGGCTATGTTCCGCAGGGCCGCGGCCTGTTTGCCGGCATGACGGTGCGGGAAAACCTCGCGCTCGGCCGCCTTGCTCGCAAGAGCGATGGCCGCGACGGCGCGGTCTGGAGCGAGGAGCAAATCCTGACCTACTTCCCGCGCCTGCGCGAGCGGATGGATGTCGCAGCCGACTATCTCTCCGGCGGCGAGCAGCAGATGGTGGCCGTCGCCCGCGCGATGTCGGGCAATGTCAGGCTGCTGCTGCTCGACGAGCCCTTCGAGGGCCTCGCGCCCGCGGTCATTCTCGAACTGTTCCGCGTGTTCGACGCCCTGCGGCAGCACGTGTCGATCCTGATCGTCGAGCACAATCTCGACCTGGTGCTGGCGCTGGCCGACCGCGTCTTTGCGCTGGAACGCGGCGCCGTATTCCATGAGGGGCCGGCCGCGCCGCTGCTGACCGACCTCGACTATCGCAAGAAAATTCTCTGGCTCTAAGCGGGGCCGCAGCGCGCATTCTGAAGGCCGCGGTCGGCAACGCCGCGCCGGGCAAAAAAGTGCCGGCCGTTTTGAGGCGGCCGGCAATCCAAGTTTCTAGGGGAGGAAAGCCGCAGCATGGCAGGGATTCGGCCGGCCCGATGTGCGATGGATCACATTGGAAGAAAGATTTCGCGTTCGACGGCTCAGTCGACAGCCACTGGCGCCGCGCCGGCAAATCCACGCTGCGACCTTCCCCACCGCTTCGACGGCAGCTCGATCGTCCGCCAGCTCAGCCACGCGAGCGGCGTCGTCAGGAGCACAGCGAGCACAAATGTCAGTATTCCGGTCGCGATGGTCGGCGGAAGCCCGAACGGCGACAGGCACCCGATCGCCATCATGATGCCAAGCGGATGCAGCAGGTAGAAGCTGTAGGAAATCCGTCCGTAGAAGCGGATGAGCCAGAAATCCAGCGGCTGGAAGACGGCGTTGGGCGGGCCGAACGTGATCGCGGCGATGATCCAGGCCGAAGCCCACACTTCGAGCAGGATGACGGGCGCGGTTTGCTTTCTGACTGCGCAGAAGCCCATCAGGATCACGGCGCCAACCGACAACGCCTGCTGGATGCGCGGTGGCGTCAATTGCAGGAAATCGCGTCCCCGGCCGTACGCCAGCACACCCATGACAAAGCCGTAGAGCGGCGCGAGATTTGTATAGTCGCCGAGCACGTGGACATAGGGCCCCCAGAAGGACAGGCCGAACAGAAAGACGCAGACGACAATGAGCGGCATCACGCCATATCTGGCCAGCGCCCAGGACGAGCCTAGGATCAAGGGCGTGGCGGCACACTCGACGGTCATCGACCACATCACGCTGTTGATGTCGCTCTTGATCATTAGTGCATTGAGCAGCACGTTGACGAGGCCGAAATCCGTGTGCCCCACCCTGTAGCCGAACAGCCAGTAGAGCGATGCGAACAGCAACACCGTCGCCGCTGCAGGAGGCAGCAGCCGGTAGACGCGGCTGAGAAAGAAAGCCCCCGGTGACGGGTTCTGCTCGAGCGAGCGGGCCAAAACAAACCCGCTCAGCACGAAGAACATCACGACGGCGTTGAGCCCGGTCGGAATCACCTGCCAGTAAATGGCGGCGATATGATAGCCCGCCACCGAAACCGCCGCGATGCCGCGCAGCGACTCAAGACGTGGCACAAATCCGGGCAACGGCTTCAATTCCATTGATCAGGTGATTAAGGGGCCCGGCCAGCTCTGGCAAGCAGCCCGGCCGGGGAGCGGTCCGGCCCCCAGGGAACGCAAAAAAGTGCCGGCCGTTTTGGGCGGCCGGCAGTCATGCTCTAGGGGTAGGAAAGGTTGCAGTATGGCGGCAGATCGCCCGGGCCCGTTTGCGCCAGATCAAATTGGAGAGAAGTTTTCCGGTCCCGCTGGCCCCGAAAGATGGCCTGCCGGGCCTCCCTGGCGTAGCATGCGCCTTGCCGACGCAAATGCGTCGCAACAGCTGGAAGGAGGACCGCATGTACGCCGCCATCCGCCAGGGTAAAGCCAAGACCGGCATGGCCGAGGAGCTGACGCGCCGGATTAAGGAAGGCGCCATCCCCATCATCAGCGATGTCGAGGGTTTCATGGGCTACTACGTCGTCTATGCGCCCGACGACACCGTGACCGCGATCAGCCTGTTCAACAATTTCGCCAGCGCCGAGGAAGCCAACCGCCGCGCCATTGCCTGGATCGAAAAGGATCTCGCGCCGCTTTTGACGGGTCCGGCCACGGCAATGGCGGGACCCGTGATCGTGCACACGCTGGCGTGAGGCAATGCAGCGGCGTGGTGTGAAATCCTCATGCATGTTGTGATCTGCGGCGGCGGCGTTATCGGCGCGTGCACCGCATATTTCCTCAGCCGTCGCGGCATCGACGTCACTGTCGTGGAGCGGGCCGGTGTCGCCGCAGCAGCCTCCGGCAAGGCCGGCGGATTTCTCGCGCTGGACTGGTGCGCCGGCACGCCGCTCGATGCGCTGGGGCGGCGCAGCTTTGAGCTTCATGCCATCTTGCAAGACGAAATTGGCGCGAACTGGAGCTACCGCCGTATGAACGCCTATAGCGGCGTGGTCGTCGGCGAGCGATCGGCACACCGCCACGCGCCGGCGAGCCTGCCATGGCTGTCCGACGGCGTCGTCATCACATCGCGCCTCGGCACGCCGGAAACCACCGCCATCGTTCCACCACGCACGTTCACCTCGGCCATGATGGAAGCGGCACAGGGCCGCGGCGCGAAACTCCAGATCGGACAAGTCACGGGCCTTGTCGTCAGCGCGGATGGATCGGCCGTCGAAGCTATCACTGTTGACGGCGACACCATCGCCGCCGACGCGGTCGTTGTCGCCATGGGTCCGTGGTCCGTACTGGCCGCGCAGTGGATGGCCCTGCCCGCGGTGTTCGGCCTGCAGAGCCCGAGCCTCGTTTACAACACGGGTACAGACGTTGCGGCCGACGCGCTGTTCCTCGAATTTCAGGATGACGGCGGCGAAGCGGTTTCGATCGAGCTGTTTCCGCGCGGCGACGGCACGACCCACATCACCGCCTTCTCCGACCAGTCGCCGCTTCCGGTCGATCCGGCTGCCGTGAAGCCCGATCCACGCGCGATCGAACGCCTCGAGGCGATCGCCGAGCGGCTGTCGCCCGCGTTCCAGCCTGAGCGCATCGTGGCGCGGCAATCCTGTTTCCGCCCCCTCAGCCAGGACGGCCTGCCGCTGATCGGCAAGGTTCCGGGATTGAACGGCGCCTATGTCGCCACCGGCCACAGCGTCTGGGGAATCCTCAATGCGCCGGCAACCGGCGAAGCTTTGGCGGAACTGATTGCTGAAGGGGCGGCGCGGAGCACTGATCTCTCGCCGTTCGATCCGAGCCGCTTGCGCGCACTCGACCCGGCGCTGCTCCGCTCAGGCTAATTCATCCGAACACGATGATAACGCGCCACAACCATTACGTGCATCTTGCGCGGAAGACGATGTTCAGTGATTTTTAAGCGTGCTCGGGTAAACAAACCGGAAATTTTTGTTCCCTCGGGGCACGCCATGACTTTCAAATTCACGCTTTCGCGCGCGATCGTCGTCTTCGGCACCGCCGCCATTTTGGGCCTCGGTGCGATTATCGGCACCGCCAGCTTCGCGCTCAGCCATCTCAAGGTCGGCGGTCCGCTCTACGACCGGATCAAGCTCGGCAATGACCTCATCGCCGACATCCTGCCGCCGCCCGAATATGTCATCGAGGCCTATCTCGAAGCGACATTGGCGCTGCGCGATCCCTCCACGCTGGGGGAACACCGCGAGCGGCTCGTCCAGCTCAAGAAGGATTACGACGAGCGCTGGGATTTCTGGACGAAATCGGATCTCGCGCCCGAGCTCAAGACCTTGCTGGTGCAGAAGTCGGACGCGGAAGTACGCAAGCTCTGGAAAGCCGTCGAGAACGGCCTGCTCCCGGCGCTCGCAGCCGGCAACAGCGAAGCCGCTGCAAAATCCTATGAGGAGATCACCAGCGCCTACAAGGCGCATCGCGCTGTCATCGACGACATCGTCAAGAAGACGACCGACGCCAATGCCGCGACGGAAGCCGACGCCACCTCAACGGTCGGCGTTCTCTCGATCGCGGTCTGGATCGTATCTGCCCTCGTGGTTCTGATTATCTGCGCGGGCCTGTTCGGCGTCGCGCGCGGCGTGGTTCGGCCGATCCGCGCCATGACCGGCGTGATGGAACGCCTCGCCAATGGCGATCTGGAAATCTCGATCCCGTCCGCCTCGCGCAAGGACGAGATCGGCGCCATGGCCAAGGCGGTGCAGGTGTTCAAGGACAACGCGGCCCGGGTCCGGCAAATGGAAGTCGCACAGGCGGCACAGCGGCAGCAGGCGGAAGCCGAGCGCAAGGCCGCCTTTGCCCGCGTCGCCGACGAATTCGAGGCGACCGTAGGCCGGCTGGTGAGCGTGGTCTCCTCGGTCTCCGACGACATCAGGGCTGCCGCCGGCACGCTCGGCGATTCCGCGGCAGCGACGCAGAAGCTCTCCGCAAGTGTTGCGACGACATCCGAGATCTCGACGAGGAACGTCAGCTCCGCCGCGGCGGCGTCGGATCAGATGGCCGCTTCCGTCAGCGAAATCGGCAAGCAGGTCGAGGAAGCCAACCGGATTGCCCGTACTGCCGTCACCCAGGCCGGACGGGCCAACGAGCGGGTGACCGAATTGTCGGGTGCCGCGGGCCGGATCGGCGAAGTCGTGAAGATGATCACGGCGGTGGCCGAACAGACCAACCTGCTCGCGCTCAACGCCACCATCGAGGCGGCCCGCGCGGGCGAGGCCGGACGCGGGTTTGCCGTGGTCGCCTCCGAGGTCAAGGCGCTGTCGGCGCAGACCGCGAAGGCAACCGAGGAGATCGCAAGCCAGATCACGCAGATGCAAAGCGCGACCGGCGAGTCGGTCGCGACCATCGAGGAGATCAGCTCGACCATCCTGCGGATATCGGAGATATCCTCGACCATTGCCGCCGCGGTCGAAGAACAGGGCACCACGACGCAGGAAATTGCCCGTAACGTTCAGCAGGCCGCCAGCGGCAGCGAAGAGGTGGCCGGCAGCATACGCCAGGTCAATCGCGGCGCCGTCGAAACCGGTACGGCCGCGGAGAAGGTCCGCAGCTCGTCGGAGGTCCTGACCTGCGAAAGCGAGCGGCTGAGCTCCGAAGTCGACAAGTTCGTTGCCACCATCCGCGCCGCCTGACGAGCTACCACACCTCGCGATAGGGCCGCACTTCCGACAGGAACGACCAGGCGGAGCGGTCCTGGTGCGCGATGTGCCAGACCTCGTCGGCGATTGCCGACGGCTTGATGAAGAAATCGTCCGGCGCGTCCTTGTAGCGCGAGCGCGCCCAGGGCACGTCGATCACGGCGTCGATCACGAGATAGGCGACGTGGATTCCCTGCGGCCCTAGATCCCGCGCCATGGATTCGGCGAGGATGCGCTGCGCCGCCTTGGTCGGGGCAAAGCCGGCAAAGTTCGCCCTGCCCCGCAGCGCAGACGTGTTGCCGGTGACGACCAGCGCGCCGCCGCGCCCCGCGATCATGCCTGGTGTGACATGACGCGCCAGATGCAGCAGCGCCATCACGTTGATCTCGAAATTCCGCCGCAGGATTTCCGGATCGATGTCTGAAAACTTGCCGAAGGCGCCGCCGACGGCGTTGTGGACCACGACCTTCGGCGCGCCGAACCGCTC
>JAKFVP010000586.1:0-2571 GCA_021732175.1 Bradyrhizobium sp. | reverse complement strand
AGCAGCGTCGACCTGCGCTTCGTCGGTGACGTCGCAGACGAAGCCGCGCGCACCGGCGATCTCCTTCTCCAGCGCCTCGAGGCGTTCGCAGTTGCGCGCCAGCATGGCGACGCGATAGCCGCCGGCATGAAAGCGCCGCACCAGCGCCGAGCCGGTGCCCGGCCCGACCCCGGTGACGATCGCCAGCGGCTTTTGTTGTTTGCCGGTCATGGCGTCTGGCTCAGGCCGCCACCATCCGTTCGAGCCGGTCGCGCACCAGCCTATCGGCTTCCGCCATGATGCGGTCGATCAGTTCCTTCACGGTCGGAATGTCGTAGATCAGGCCTGCGACCATGCCGCAGCTCCAGGCGCCCGCGTCCATGTCGCCTTCCAGCATCACGCGCGGATAGACGCCGGCGACGAGATCGTGAACGTCGGCAATCGTGGTCTTGGCGCCCTTCTCGCGCTCGATCTCCATGATCTTGTCGACGCCGGCATTCTTCAGCACCCGCTCGGTATTGCGGATCGGACGCATGATCAGGCGGGTGTCGAGCTCGGAGGCCTCCAGGATCGCCTTCTTCACGTTCTCATGCACCGGCGCCTCCTTCGTCGCGATGAAGCGCGTGCCCATGTTCATGCCCTCGGCCCCCATCGCCAGCGCCGCCACCAGGCTGCGCGCATCGGCCATGCCACCGGATGCAACGAAGGGAATCTTCAATTCGTCCGCCGCGCGCGGCAGCAGGATCATGTTGGGAACGTCGTCCTCGCCGGGATGGCCGCCGCATTCGAAGCCGTCGACGCTGACGGCGTCACAGCCGATCTTCTCGGCCTTCAGCGAATGCCGCACCGAGGTGCATTTGTGAATGACCTTGATGCCGGACTCCTTCAGCGCCGGCATGTATTGCTCCGGACTGCGGCCCGCCGTTTCCACGATCTTGACCCCGCCCTCGCGGATGGCGGCGATGTATTCGGGATAAGGCGGCTGGCTGAAGGACGGCAGGAACGTCAGGTTGACGCCGAACGGCTTGTCCGTCATCTCGCGGCACTTTTTGATTTCCTTCGCCAGCAGCTCCGGCGTCTTCTGCGTCAGCCCGGTGATGATGCCGAGCCCGCCGGCGGCGGATACGGCGGCTGCCAATTCAGCGAAGCCGACAAAGTGCATGCCGCCCTGGATGATGGGATGCTTGATGCCGAACAATTCGGTGATGCGGGTCTTCATGTGCGATTCCTGCCCTCTGTCTCTTGTCAAAACGCGCGCTTGGCGCGCATCTTCCTTACCACTTTTCGCCGAAGGGACGGATTTCCATCTCGAAGGTCCAGGCGCTCTTCGGTTGCTGGTAGAGCTGCCAGTAGGATTCGGCGACCGAGGCCGGCGGCATTAGAAGATCCGGATTATCCAGCGCATTCGGCCCCAGCGCCTCCAGCCGCCGCTGCCGCACCCATTCGGTGTCGACGCCGGAATCGATGATGAGATGGGCGACATGGATGTTCTTCGGCCCGAGCTCGCGCGCCATCGCCTGCGCCACCGCGCGCAGGCCGAACTTGGCGCTGGCAAAGGCCGCGTAACCGCTGCCGCCCCGCAAGCTCGCCGTGGCACCGGTGAAGAAGATGTTGCCCTGGCCGCGCGGCACCATCAGCCGCGCCGCTTCCCGCCCGGCAAGGAAGCCGGAATAGCACGCCATTTCCCAGACTTTCCGGAACACCCGCTCGGTCGTATCCAGGATCGGAAAGTTGACGTTGGCGCCGACATTGAAAATGCAGACCTCCAGCGGCGCCTGCTTGTCGGCGTCATTGAGGAAGGCGATGATCTCCTCCTCCTTGCGCGCATCGAGCGAGCGGGCGTGGATCTTGCCGCCGGCAGCCTCGACCTCCTTCACCAGCGGCGCGAGCTTGTCGCCGTTGCGGCGGCCGGCGAACACCGCAAAACCTTCGGCGGCGAATTTCTTGGCGATCTCGCCGCCGATGAAGTCACCGGCGCCGATGACGGCCGCGGTCGCGTTGCGTTTTGACAAGGGATTTCCTCCGGGTGGCGGCCGTTCTCGGGCCCGTCAGATATAGTTCCAGAATAGATACTGGCGCGGCGCAGAAGTATTCCCATGGATTTTATTGCGTCGCCGCTTCCCCCAGCCTAGTCAGTTCTAATTTGGAATGCTATACGAAACTGCCTTCGCCGGGCAAATAAATCGGCCCGGCCGGCTGCCGGCATTCCCCAATCGGCAAATAGTGTAGACCGCGCAAAGCGTTTGGCGGGGTCCTTTTTCGGTGCTAGTCGTCGCGGATTGCCCCTCCCGCAACCCAGCGACTTGGAATTTCGTGGCCGGATCGCACAATCTGTTCCTGAGAGCCGCGGCGCTTCTGCTCGCGCTATCCGCAGCGGGAATTCCTCTCAACGAACCCTCGCGATTGGTCATCTTCTTCCTGGCGGCGATCTGGCTCGGCGCCGGACGCCTGCGCGTCGGTATCTGGTGCGGATTCCGACGAAGTCGCCCGGGTGTACCGATATGAAGTCGCCCGGGGATTCCGAGACGATGTCGCCCACCTCTCCGATTTGATCTCGCCCGGGGGCGAGGCGTTCTAGCTGCTGAGGTTCTC
>JAKFVP010000220.1 GCA_021732175.1 Bradyrhizobium sp. | reverse complement strand
CTCACAACATGATGTGGGCGCTCAGCCGACGCGTCCTGAAGGCCGCTTGATGCCAACCACCCCACCACCCAGCTCCAATACAGTACCTTGCAATCCGCGGCGGCCGCTCGAAAAACTTACACGCCCGACGAAGCAATCCAGCTTTCTTGCTGCCGCCAAAGGAAGCTGGATTGCTTCGCTTCGCTCGCAATGACGAGGGCTAATGCATCCCGCCCTGGTCGCGGATCGCGCCGAGGTGCTCGTTGATGCGGAACACGATCAGGATGAATTCGGCGGCGATGCGCGAGAACACGACGCCGACGATCACGCCGGCAATCGAGGACAGCAGCAGGATGAAGCCGCCGAACGGGCTGATCGCCATCGCGGCCAGGGCGGAGAAGATGCCGGAGAGGCCGAACAGCACGATCAGGCCGATCACCAGCCAGTAGAACGTCTTGATGATCGTGGGCGTGATGAAGCGGTCCCACTGAAACAGGTCCTGAAAATCGAACATCGGTCTTCCCCCAGCGTGAAGGTTGTGTCGCGTCGAATTGGCCGCTGGCCTAGCCCTGAAAAACGCCGCGGACAAGCCCGCAAACGAGTCCCGAATCGGGATGCTCATGCCCCATGCATTTGCTCGGGTTGAGATTGCCGGAAATAACGGCCACAATCGGGCTTCCTTCCGGCAATTTTTCTCCTGACATGACCACACTGACATTCCAAGACTTCAAACCAGGCCGTTTCGGTACGTTCGGCCCGCGCCACGTCACACGCGAGGAAATTCTCGAGTTTGCGAGCGAATTCGACCCGCAGCCGATGCATCTCGATGAGGAGGCCGCTCAGCGCTCGATGCTCAAGGGCCTGTCCGGCTCGGGCTGGCATCTCTGCTCCGTCATGATGCGCCTTTTGTTCGACGGCTTCATCGGCCGCACCGCCTCGCTCGGCTCGCCCGGGGTCAGCGAAGTGCGCTGGATGGCGCCGCTGCGCCCCGGCGACGATCTGACCCTCGATGTCGATGTCGTCGAGGCGCGCGCCTCGAAGAGCCGGCCGGAGACCGGCATTGTCACCTTCAAGAGCACCGCCCGCAATGCGGCTGGTTTGGCGCTGTGCGAGATGACGTCGCCGATCATCGTCAGGCGCGCCGCCTTGACGGCAGAGTAACCCGCGATGAATTTCTTCGAGGATATGGAAATCGGCGCGCGCCGCGAGATCGGCGCGTACACCTTCACCGCGGAAGCGATCAAGAAATTCGCCGGCAAATACGATCCGCAGCGCTTTCACCTCGACGAGGAGGCAGGCCGCAACTCGCTGTTCGGCGGGCTTGCCGCTTCCGGCTGGCACGTCGGTTCGGTCTGCATGAAGATGCTGGTGGCCGACGGGCAACGCCGGGTGAAGGAAGCGCTCGCGCGCGGCGAGAAAGTCGCGGTGTGGGGCCCGTCGCCGGGCTTTCGCGATCTGCGCTGGCTCCGCCCGGTGCTCGCCGGCGACACCATCAGCTTTTCGACCGGAATCGAATCCAAGCGCACATCGGAATCGCGTCCCGGCTGGGGCATCGTGCAGACCGCGACCGGCGGGGTGAACCAGCGCGGCGAGCAGGTCTATTCCATCCGCGCCACCGCCTTCGTGCCGCTGCGGGATGTGCCGGCGTAAGGCGGAGGGCAAAAGTGCGAAAACAACCCCATGCAAAGTAGGATCGTTGGGGCTGGTATGGTTACCGCGGCCTGCCCGCGTTTCCGCGCAATTAATCCTGTTGGGTAGAGCTTCGTTTGCGCTAACGGCTTGTGAACCTCTGACCGCGATAGTCGCCCGCGCACAGGGGCAGGGGAAGACCATGGCGGATCGCAGCGCGTTGCAGTTTGTCGGCTTTATCTTCGCGACCGTGACGCTGGCGGTGATGCTGGCCACGGGAATGGTGGTGAAGGGTTATGCCGACGGCGTCTATTCGCTGGATGGCGGCCGCACGGTCATCGCCGCCAACCAGGGCGACGCGTTCTAAGTTCTGCGCCCTAAATTAGTGGCTCCAGAGCAGCGCCATCACGACGACGATCGCAACCAGGATTCCGACGAAGCGGACCAGGATGGTGCCGACATGGTGCTGTGAAGCCTGCACCGGTATCTGCTCGCTATTGCCCGGACGAATGCTTTCCATCGGATACTGTCCCAAAACTGAACGCCCGCCTGTGCGGCCCCGTTCTTGGTCGCCACCGGAACGCGCGAAGTTCAATTCGAATTGAAATTGCCGCCCGGCTTTTTCGGCACGGTTTTTCCGGAATTGAGTTCCCTGAACGCGAAACCGCCGCGCCCCTGCTTGAAGGAGCGCGGCGGCTTCGAAGCGAAGCAACCTAGCTGTTGCGCAGCCCGTCGGCGGCGCGCTTCCACTGGTTGACGTTGTCGGCGATCATCCGGGTGGATTTCATCGCCGCGCTGGAGAGCTGGGCGTAGCCGGAGATCTCGCGCTGGACGCGCTGGCCTTCGGCATGCAGCAGGTCTCGCAGGCTTTCCAGCTCCGAGATCAGCTTCTCGATCTCGGCCAGCGAGGTGCCGGCAACGCGCTGGATCAGCGAATTCACGTTGTTCACGGTCGCCTCCGCATTGGCATCGACAGGCGCGGTTTCCGGGCTCGCGACCGGAGGCCGCCGCAGATAGGCGATGTCGTTGCGGACGAATTCGCGGATACCATCCTCGACTTCCGAGACGGCGGCGTTGTCGATGTCGACGGTTTCTTCGATCTGTTCGGCACGATTGATGGCGTTCATCGGCTATTCCCTTGGTTCGCGTTAGCGAGCGCGGACGTCCCCCGCACGACGAATGTTAAGTACCGGGTAATCTAGGCGTGCCGAATTTGACCGCATCTGGGCCGATCTGCGGCGATGCTGGGTTGATTCAGGGGTACAAAAGGCCGGAAAAGGCCTGCTTTTTCAGCCGCTTTCACCAGCTTTTCTTGAAGCCGGCGCTGATGCTCTTGTTGGTCGCCCCGCTCGACGTCTCGCCGATCGAGCCGGATATGGTGACGCCGTCGAACAGCTTTTGCTCGGCGCCGACCTTGCCCAGCCATCTGTCGTCGGTCGAGGACAGTGTCCGGCCGGCGGTGAAACTGGTGCCGGTATCGCCGATCGAGAGTTTTGCCGACTGGTCGGTCTCGGTGTTGCGCGAGGGATGCGCCGGCACGCCCGGCACCGGCACGAGGCCCTGCTGGATCACGTTGTAACCGTTCTGCAGGGTCAGCGAATAGCTGTCGCCGAGCGGCACCGATTTGCTGATGGTGGTGCCGAGCTTGCTCTGCTCGGAAGTGGGATCGACACGGGCCTCGATGGCGGTCTTGTCCCAGATCGAGCCGACGCCGGGCGCGGTGACCGCGGCCCAGGCACTCCCGGAGGATTGTTCGGGCGGCGCGTTGGGCGAGTATTTCTGCCGCAGCAGGTCGCCGTTGGTCGTGCCCATCGCGGGGTTGACCACGGTCATGTCGGCGCCGATGCGGGTATCCCAGAACGGCGAGACCGATTGCTTGACCGAGACGGCCGCGGCGCCATTGCCCTTGGCGTTGGTCGACCATGCCGCATTGTTGCCCTCGGCATTCTTCGCGGCGGCCGCGCGCGCCTTGACGGACGGCAGGTCCAGCATCGAGGCATCGATATTGAGCTGGCTCCAGTCCAGCCTGTCGATGTCGACGTCCTTCAGGATGTCTTCGTCTTTCTTCACCTCGGGTGCCGCGGCCGTGTCCTCCTCGTCCTCGTCGGCCTCAACGGCGGCGGGAGGAGGGGACGCGGGAGGCGGGGACTGCGCCAGCGCATGTGCCGGGGCCAGCGCAAAAAAGGCCGCCAGTGCCAGCGGCCATGTCTGTTTCGGCAATGCTGTGAACTTCATAACCCTGCCCGGTTCCAGCCGACCTACATGCGGTCATTCTGGCGCAAAATTGTGGCAGGGCCTCTTACGCTCGCGTGAACGCGCTCAGGCCGAGACCGAAACCATCCTCGAGCGTATCGGAAGGCAGACCGCCTGCTCGACCAGTTCGTGATTGTCGATCAGGATGCGCAGCGACGACAGCCGGCCCTCCTTGAACTGGGCGAAATGCGCCAGCCGCAGCCGCAACGGCTTGTTGGTGTCGAGCATGGTGAGCGAGTAGCGCAGCAGGGAGGACGCCGATTCCAGTCCCAGCATGATCGCCTCGCGATCGAAGCGGTGCACGCGCACCCGGTCGGCGATCTGCCGGATCACGTCCAGCACGGCATCCTTGCCGCGGCGCGCGCCGAAGAACGGAAACAGGTCGACCGGGCCATGGATGGTCCAGTCGACATCCTCGTCGATCAAGGTGTCGATCTCGTTGAACTGGCGCTCGTTGATCGCGCGATGCAACGCGCGCGAGAAGCGCCAGAGGCTGTGCTCTGTCATCTTGGGTCGTCCCTGAATTTTGGAAGCGCGATCCCGAAAAGCGGTCACCGGTTTTCGGAAAAGATCGCGCTCAACTAATCAAAGCGGCCAACAGGCCCTGCGGTGTCATCGGCCTTGATGACCCCGGGGCGGCAACCGCGTCGCATTCAACTGTTGGTCGCTGAAGTAGCTCTGACGTTTCAAAAAACAATCTGCGTTTTTTGCAATGCACAAATGTTCTGGTATGCCAGCACCTAGGGTCTCCCGGGCGGTTCCCGCGGCCGTTCGATGGGGATTTCGGCGTCCCGCAGGGCCAAAACGCCGAAGGTGACGGCGCCGGCAAGGCCCCCCAGAATGGCGCCTCCGGGCATGAAGCCGAAGAACACCAGCATGCCGCTATAGCCTTCAAAATTCGAGGTTTTAAAGATTTCGACCCAGGCCAGACCCGCGCCGATGCCGAGCGCGGCGCCGCCCAGCGTACCCAGCAACAGACCCAGCAAAACCAGCAACGCGATCTTCATTCGTCCCTTGGCGGAACCGTCACTCCGGGGGCGGTCCAGTGCTGGGTCGCCGCGGATTCCGCGCGGGTTCACGCGCCGTACAAGAAATGGTGAAGGGGGCGGGTGCTCACCTCTCCCCGCAAACAGCGGGCGTATCGCATTTGGGGTCCAACGTGCCGCGACGGCGGCAGTGCGCTCCCTCTCCCGCTTGCGGGGGAGGGTTGGGGTGGGGGTGCTTCCAAGTCGGGAATCCCTGGGTGGAGACGCCCCCACCCGCCGCGCTCTTCGAGCGCCATAGCCGAAGCTTCGCTTCGGCGTCTCTTTTAAGGACGGCCGCCAAGGGCGGCCTATGCTCCCCCGCATCCGCCTTCGCCAGAAGGCGGGCTTCGGCGGACAAGAGCGGGAGAGGCGAAGCGCGCCGCCCGATAAGCCTCATATGCGGTAGTCATGCAGCAAAGAGGGGGCGCGGCTGGTCCTAACTCTCCCCCTCCGGCTTCCCCGTCAGCAGGGTCGAGAGATCGCGCTCCAGCACCTGTCCCACCAGATCGAAGGTGTCCATCACCTCGCGGATCTGGCAGATACGCCCGTCGCGCAGCGTGTAGAACACGGCCAGATCGAACTGCACCACACGTGCGTTGCTGCGCTTGCGCAGGAACAGTCGGATCAGGGCGGCGACCCTGTCGCCCTCCGCGACCATGATGGCCACCTCGTGGCGCATCTCGCTGTAGCGCTGGCCGACCGTCTGCCACATCGCGCGCAGCTCAGCCTTGCCGTGATGGCCGCCGAGATGCGGCAGGATGTCGATCGGCGCGTTGGAGAAGAACTCGACATCGTCGGTGCAGCGTTCCAGCGTGCCTTCGAGATCGCCGGCATAGTAGTTTTCCAGCATGGTCAGCACGCGCTGGCGGTTCAGTTCTGCAGTCATTCGTGCAGCCGGTTGATCTGTTCGGCCATCAGCCGCTCCACGCTCCGGTGATTCGCGAGGGTCCCTTGGCATAGTGAACCCGTCGGTGCTGCGATCAATCCGCAAAAGGCCGGAGGCTGTGCATCGCCGGTGCGTCGTGGTGGCGCACGACATCGGCGTATGCCAGCGCTGCCGCGCGCATGTCACGCAGGGTGCGCTGCGGCAAGGCGCGATGTAACCGCGCGAGCGCTGGCATATTCCACTAAGGCTCAGCGATAATTGTCGTGTCCGCCTGCTTGTCGGCTCCGGCACAGCGATTATCCTGAGTGGAACACAAGAAGAGCAAACGGGGGAAACGATGAAGCGCGCCGCCACGATATTCAGCACGATGCTTGCCGCCTGCCTGGCCTTGTCGCTGTCGGCATCGGCGCACTCGCCGCAGCAGGCGCCGCATCAATCCTGGAGCCCGGGCGACCTCAAGCTCGAGAGCGGCGAGGTGATCAGGGATTTCTCGATCTCCTACGTCACCCACGGCAAGCTCAACGACAAGAAATCCAACGCCATCCTGATGGTGACGGCGATCTCCGGCAATCATCACCGCATCGACTTCATGATCGGGCCGGGCAAGGCGCTCGACACCGACAAATATTTCATCGTCTGCACCGATGCGATCGGCAACGGCCTCACAAGCTCGCCGAGCAATTCGAAGGCGCAGCCGCGCATGCAATTCCCGAAATTCACCATCCGCGACATGGTGGCCTCGCAGCACCGCTTGATGAAGGAGAAGCTCGGCATCGACCATGTCGTCGCCGTGATCGGCCCGTCGATGGGCGGCATGCAGGTGCTGCAATGGGGCGTCAGCCAGCCCGATTACATGGACGCGCTGGTGGCGATGGTGCCGCTGGCGAAGACGCCGGCCTGGACCGTGCTGGTGCTGGAATCCTCGCGCAAGGCGATCATGCTGGATCCCGCCTGGAAGGACGGCAATTACGACGCGCCGCCCGAGAAGGGCATCCGTCTGTGGCGCGACATCCTCAATTTCCTGTCGGCACGCACGCCGGACATGTACGTGGCGCAGTTCAAAAACGGCATGGACATACTGCCCTGGCTGGAGCAGCAGGAGACCTCGCTGCTGAAGGCGTTCGATGCCAATGACTGGATCTACCAGACCTGGGCCTATGAGCGGCACGACCTCGGCACCACGCCCGGCTTCAACGGCGACACCGACAAGGCGCTGGGATCGATCAAGGCCAGGACCCTGGTGCTGACCGGCACCAAGGACCTGCTCAATCCGGAATTCGAGCCGCTGGAAGCCGGCAAGAAGATCGCGGGCGCGAAGATGGTGACGATCAGCCCCGGCACCGTCACCGGCCACGCCGCCGCGGGCGGCGCGATCCCGGCCGATGTCGAGTTCATCAACAAGGAGACCGCGACGTTCCTCGACATCGTCACCGACGGCGGCAAGAAGCTGAATTGAGGGGCGACGCAGCGCAGCATCGCAATCACATCCGCGCGCGTATCCTTGCGGCACGGAACAAGGTCCATACGTTTAAGGGAAAGGCGACGCGTCAATTGCGCACGCGGGGAACGATGCCCGCACCGCGGTCGTTCTCCCCGTGTCATCACGGAGAACCTGAATGACGAAGCACATCCCGCCTGTTCCGGAGGACAACAAGAGCCACAAGGGGCCCGGCAGCGAACCCCGCGTTGTCATCGACACCACCAAGGGCCATCGCGACGACGAGAAGCACAACATCCGCGAGCAGGGCGATCACGGCAACATGGTGCAGAACACCAGCAACCGCAGGAGCGGATGAGGGCGGCGAGCGCGCAACTCTCCCCGTCCTTGCGCTGCACTCTCCCCGTCATTGCGAGGAGCGTAGCGACGAAGCAATCCAGCTTTCTTGTTGCGCGGCGACGAAGCTGGATTGCTTCGCTTCGCTCGCAATGACGGTGTGGATGCAGCTCATCCCGGCGGCTCGACCTTGCGCTTCGCGAGATCGATCACCACCCACCCCTTCTTCTCAGAACCCTCGGGCACATAGGCATCGCCCTTGGCGAGCGTGCCGAACGTCTCCTTCGGCTTGGGAAAGCCCTTGCCGCAGGCGGTCTTGAAGACATCCGCATCGGCAAAGCTGGCGTCGAACGCCACGGTCTCCTTGCGCGGCCCCACCGCAATCTTCGACAGCTGGAAATAGACCGGCGGCTTCTTCTTGCAGGTCACGACATTGGCGCCAACAGCGCCGGTCGAGTCCGTCGCCCGCAGCGGGAAATCGTACTTGATGCCGATGCCCTTGCCGTAGTCGCGCGCGAACAGCATCTGCGCCACGCCGCCTTCGAGATAGCCCTGGCCGGTATGGCCGGTGAGGCAGACCAGCGAGTCCTGCTTCTCGCCGCGGGGCACCACGACACACTCGTTGACCCGCGCGCCCGGCTGGAAGCCGACAAAGCTGGTGCTGCCCTTTACGAGTTCGAACACCGCCGCGCCGCCATCGTCATTGGCCCGCGCCTCGCAGCCGCTCTCGTAATTCACCACCAGCAGCGGATTGCTAGATGCGATGAATTTTCCGCCAAAACGATCCTTCAGCAGCTTGACCTCGCAGTTTCGCTTGCCGGAGGCCGGATATCCCTTCGCATGCGTGCAGGTGTCGCCCTTGATGTTGGCGGAATCGCAGAAGGTCGCGAGGAGGGTGCGGTCGGCGGCGTCCTGGGCGAGGGCGGGGGAGGCTGAGAAAACGAGGGCAGCGCCAAGCGCTGCAAGAAGATAATTTGACCTAAGCATAGTTCGGGTCGGGCGGCTGGTCGGGCGGCTCATAGGATGCAAGAAACTCCTCGGCTTTGGCCTGTGTGGGAAAACGTCCAAGCTCTTCATAGTCGGGATCGTGCTCAGCCGTATACGGCGAACGTAGCACGACGAACTCTTTTCCCGCCGGTACGACGAGTTCGGTCAGGTCATCGCTCTTGTATGGTGACATGTCTCGCGCCCCGCAATGCGGGCACGCATCGTCGCACGTGCAAGACCATTCGTCCCTCCAGACGCGACTACAGCGCTCGCATCGATAGAAGTTGAGAAACCAAGCCATTGATTACGCTCCCTATGAGCGGAGGCGATAGTGGCCACGCGCGACGAACTCAATATATCCGCGATCACGCAAATACTGAAGTTGTTGCCGAATCTTGGGTCGAACGTTTTGATTGCCTGGATATAGGCTACCTAAGTGACGCTCAAACGCGTAGACCTCGTCAAGCGTAAAGTCGCGCTTGCCGAGCGACTCCACGCAATTCATCACATCAAGCAGCCAACCTCGCGCCTCCAGCGACTCATTCCTGAGAAATAGAGTCTTCTGCCATTCCTCCAGAACCTCGTCTTTGGGCCGAATGATGCCGCCGCGAACGATATGAATCTTGCCGGACTCGGGTACGCGATCCAGACGGATTTTCGATCCGATCCAGCCAGCACGCCGTGCAGTCGCGGCAAGAGGCTTTCGTTCCTCGATGATGTCCTTGACGAAGAAATGCTTTGGCACGATGAGCAGATTGACGACGGAGAGGGTCTTCACGTCGTAGTTCATCAAGAGCAGGTTGGGATTGTTGTTGGCGGCAAGTCGCTCGCATTTGGTTTTGTACGCTCCGTCAGCGACGGAGTTGCCGAACTTCCCCTTCTGACTCTTCAGTTCAAATTCCTCGTTGCACGACTTGCAGAGGAAATCGGCCAGCGGACTGTTATTCGGGAATTGCGCCATCCTGGCGTTGCCACAGTGCGGGCAATACGCTTGAGCACTGACCCATGCTTCGGTCCATGCCCGGGCCTTTTGAGTGCCGCTGGTGTAGGCAAGCTGGGATTCTTCGAAGCCGAGTTTCATGAGTCCAGCCTAGCGCAACCCGTTTGGATTGCTAGGGCTGGCCACCCCTACCTCTTCTTCCACCCACCCCGCTTCCCCGGCGCGCCGCCGGTCGAGCGCGGGCTCGGGCCGAATTCCGGGCCGGACTGCCGCGAATCCGTCGGCTGGATGATCCGGCTGGTGCTGCCGAACGGCTTTGCCGGCAGCGCGCGGTCTTCGCGGAAGGGCAGGGACTCCGGGCCGTGCATCTCGTCGAGATCGGGCTTGTGCACCTTGGAGCCGCCACGACTCGTGGCTTGCCCCTCACCCCGACCCTCTAAGAGCGAGCTTCGCTCGTCTCGACCCCCTGAAGACCGGGGAGAGGGGGAAGAGGCGCGTAGCGCCGACTGCACGCTTTTCTTCTTCATCGCACTGACCGGCAAATTTGCGGCCTCGCCGTATTTCTTCGTACCGGCATAGGCGCCGGCGCGGCCGGCGACGGCCTTCTGCTTGACGGTGGGATCGTCGACCACGGCCATTTCGGTGGCGCGCAGGCGCTTGACCTCGTCGCGCAGGCGGGCGGCTTCCTCGAAGTTCAGATCGGCGGCGGCTTCGCGCATGCGCGTTTCCAGATCGCCCAGCACCGCCTCGAAATTGTGGCCGATGCTGATGACGTCGTCCGCCATGCCGCCATCACCGATCTCGACCAGCACATGGTCGCGCTCGTAGACGGAGTTGAGGATGTCGCCGATCGACTTCTTCACGCTCTCCGGCGTGATGCCGTTGGCGGTGTTGTACTCGACCTGCTTCTCCCTGCGGCGGTTGGTCTCGGCGATGGCGCGCTCCATCGAGCCGGTGACGCTGTCGGCATAGAGCACCACCTTGCCGTCGACATTGCGCGCGGCGCGGCCGATGGTCTGGATCAGCGAGGTCTCGCTGCGCAGAAAACCTTCCTTGTCGGCGTCGAGGATCGCCACCATGTGC
>JAKFVP010000224.1 GCA_021732175.1 Bradyrhizobium sp. | reverse complement strand
TCGAAACCGACGGTCGAGCGCCACAGGGGAGAGAAGTCGTACGTGCGCATAGCCAAATCCTCCTAGGAGCAAGATGGATACGAGCGGCACCGGACACGACCGGTGCCCGTCTCACTGGCCCGGGCCCGCGGGGGCGCCCGGACGCCACCGTTCGGTGGCGACGAAAAAGTTAGCAAAGTCGATTCTGGTTTCAAGAGGGGGCGAAAAAAAATTTTGAAGCCCGCGGACGGCCGTGGCGGCAACAATTGTTTGGAGGTGCAGCAGGAGTTCGTCAGAAAATTTGGGGCGCGTTAACCAAATTATAATTGGAGACCGCCGTCACGATTGGTGCGGGGCAGGCGGGGCAAACGGCCGGTTCGGCAGGACGCTGTTGGGAACCCGCTCAGGCGCCGCCCCATGCCGCCAGCAGCAGGCAGACGTAAACTGCCGTGATGGTCAGTCCGAACAGTCTCGCTTCCCTGCGCCCGTCCATTCGTCCATCCCCTCGATTCTGATTCGTTGAATTCGCTCGCCGGAAAACAGAACCCGCTGGGCCGCCGTCCGGTTCCCGGGAACAGGCGTCCTGTTCCCAGGAACAACCGGCAATTTGCCCGGTTGTCGATCATGCGGGCGCTGAAAGCCCGTCGCTTACTGGAGGAGGACAACATGAACTTGAAGACTTTGGCCGCCGTTGCGGCACTCACCGTGGTTGCCGCGCCTGCGTTCGCGCAGTCGTTCTATGTGGTGCAGGACGTCAAGACCAAGAAGTGCACCATCACCGAGACCAAGCCCACCACCACCGAAACCACGGTGGTCAGCGGCGATACCGTCTACAAGACGCGGTCGGAGGCCGAGGCCGGCATGAAGACCGTCAAGGTCTGCACCAGCAACTAACGGGAGGCATCGATGCCGGTAATTCTGCTGTGGGCCGTTCCCGCGATCATCGTCGTAGGCGGCGGTGTCTACCTGCTCGGTCATCTGCACTGAGGCACGCTCCGGAAAACGCGAAGCGGTTTTCCGGGTCCGCCGCTGGGCTGACCGAGCCAGGCGCAAAAGCCCTCGCCGCGATCGCGGCGGGGGCTTTTTGCGGGAGCGCGACCCCATGGCGGGACCGCATGCCCCTGCTGCTTCAGCTGCTCCAGCCCGACGATGGTCCGGCTAAGGAGCGGGCGCCAACTGGTCAAGGATCGCCTCCAGGGCCGGATTTCGTTCTCCAGTCGCGGTTTTCAAGGCGCGATAGCTGGCGGCAAGCACGCGTCTCGAAATGCCGTGCATCTCGGCAAACTCGAAAATCAGTTGCGGCCTGACGTCGGTGAAGAACGTCGCGACGTGGACTGTCCATGGCTCGCTCTTTCCGGAGGCGAGACTTTTGACGAGCGCTGCGGCCGTGATCGATCTCTTGTAGGGCGCGTTGACGGTACCGAGAACGAGATCGTCGACCTCGCGTTTGGACATCGGCCGGCCACGCGGTGCACGGCGTTCGCCGGCCTCGTTCGATCGCGTCGGCGAAAGTTCGGCGCTCAGCTTGCGGTAGTCCTCGATGCTCAGCAGCACCAGCCGCGGCTTGTTCCGCTGCGTGATGGTTACGGGCCGGCGCAAGGCTTCGGCGATGATGTCTCCCGACTTCCGCGAGAGATCGCTGGTGGAGTATTGGGTCATGACAAGGCGCCTCTATTGCTTTAATTTACAGCAATTACGTAATTGTTGCAAGAGCGTCGCCATGCTCGACCAGGCTGGCTGGCACCGGCGCGATCGATCGGCGGTGCCGGGCCAGGTCCATGCCGTCGCCATGATGAGCTTCCTGAACGGCTGGTGAAGCGGGGGCTGGAAACCCTAACCACCAAGTTCACTTGACCTTCGTCCCCCAAATTGGTGCGTTGCACCCCGAGCAGGGTGCCCAATGACTGACGTCTTAACCACGATTATGAGAGCCTACGGCCGCGACCTGGACGTCGAGTCCAGCGAGAAAATTCGCCGTTATCTCCGGACACTGACTTCGGCCGGAAAGCGCGATTCCCGCGAATTGGCCGAGTATGGCCTGGCGCATCTGCGTGAGCTGGAGAGCCCGGATCGTCGGTATTCGGGGTGTTAAGCACGCACATCTCCAGCCGAGTTGGTTCCGTTAGCCGAGTACCCAGTCCTCTTCGTCAATGAGCTGCATCAGGTTGATGCACTCGACTTTTATTGCATTGCAGACGCCGGGGATCTTGCCCAGACTTCCCACCCCTGTTTCCTCAGTGATGACGGTATAGCCGTGAACTTTGGCGAGGGCGATGACGAAGGGATCGGCTTGGAATTTCTCTTTACCCGCCGCGACTAGCGCGGTGTAGGTGTTGACGATATGGTCAACCTGTTGCTGCACTGCTTCATCCGGGGTGATAAACATCACCTCGCGTGGTTTCAACCACCCGTGCAGCTCTTCAGAGCGCTGCTTGTTGCACTCACGCAAGACGAGGCTTGAAGAAACCAGCCTGCCCTCCGTCACAAGCTGATCAAGCTGGTCCCATAGTTTCGGGAATCGGTTTGGCTTGTAGCGTTCGTACCAAGCGGCAATTAGCGCGCTTGTGTCGATGCAATAGGTCATCTTGGCCATGCTGGCTTAACCCGCCATGCCAAAGGCCGCCTTTTCCATCACGGGAACGGTCGTGACCTTCATGTTCAAAAGGCCTGCGACATCGCGCAGCGTGAAATATCGATCGTGGTAGCCTTGGAAGATGAGCTGGGTGAACGTTCGGCCAAGCTGGCTGAGTACCACGTAGTGATACTTGGGCCCGCCTTCGGATGGTTCCTTCTGCTCGTCGAGCTGGGCGTAGATTTTCTGGAAGTCGACACGCTTACTGTCATAGAAAGCCTGCGTCGTTCGGCCGAGGGTCAGTAAGCGGCGCAGCACCGCTTCTTGGCTTACGCCGAAACGCAGGGCCAATGCTTCCAATTCATCATCGCGCCAGCTCTTCTGACTTCCTTTATGAGTTACGAGCGTTTCATTGAGTAGCCAATCGCGCGGCATCAGCGCCGCAGCCGCAACGGCATTGCAAAACTTCTCGACATCCGGGTGGGGAGCATCGTTTCGATCGCCACCCATGTTGCTCACCCCGCTTTGCCGCAGAGCAAGGTGTACGAATTCATGCAACAGCGTGAACACGCGTCCATTGCCGCGATCCTTGCCGTTGATCAGGATCACCGGCATGGTTTGCTCGGCCAGCGCCGTGCCGCGCATCTCCTTGATCTTCAGCCGCGGTACGACGAACACGAGGATGTCTTTGGCTTCCACGGCCATGCGCCAATTGTCGAACGCCTTGCGACCGAAGCGCTGTTGCTTGACAGCTGTTATGCCAAGGTACTCGCGGATTTCCTTAGCCAATTGCTCGACATCGGCTTTGAGGGTGGCCTTGAGGTCAAACGCCTGTATCGGTTGATCAAGTTCCCCCCTCACCGTCAGTGCGATCTCGCGGCGTTCCCGGGCAAGGCGGATCACATAAGTAAGCTGCGGAGAGAATCCCTCATCGACGCCGGGCAAGCGACGGAAGTCCTGGATAGGTTGCCAGCCCTTCGGTGGTACCTTGAGGTAAAATAGACTGACCGGTCGCTTGTAAAGGTCCGCGATGTCGAGGAGCTTGGCAAATGTTGGAGCTTCGCCACCTTCCTCGAACGCGTTCAACCGCTCCTCGTCGACATGCAGACGGCGTGCGGCCTCATCCGGGCTAAACCCGGCCTGTTCCCGCGCCCAAGCGAGCATGGCGGGATTGATCAGGGCCTTGACACTTTTCGCCATCTACCTGCTTTCTCGGGAGAGATTCTAACCTGACCGCTAAGCGACCGGCACAACTTTCAGCAGCCGGCGCCTAAAAAAGTGTTCAGTCTGCGCGCACCTCGTCGCAGCTGGTGGCAGGCAAAATGCGAAGGCCTCGATGTTCACCGAGGCTCTGCGCGATGAAGATTCCCGATCCCAATCTTAAGATAAGCCGTCTACCCGCCCGGTCAATGGCACGGCTGTGAAGACAATCTATAGTTGCATACAAATTCAATTTCTTAGCGGCCGGGCCGAGCCGTCTCATGCGAAACGTCCGTTTCATCGAATTCTTGGACGAAGCAAAAATTTCGCTTTACAAGAATTCCGATTTGCGTTATAAGCCGACTGGTCCCGCACCCCTCAGGAGGGGCGCTGCGCACCGTCACGTAACGTTGGGCGCGGGACGCGATGGACGCGGGGTGGCGTCAGGCAGCTTGCTGCCGACGAGGCGCCTCTCGCGGACGGCGAAGTCGTGTGGTCCTGGCGCCGCGACCGTGGCGTCGATTTGGCGGGAAGTATCCCGCTGACAACGGTGACAACAAACGCCGCTCACCGGGGCGAGCACTTATGAGCCGTAAACCATTGCGCGGGGAAAGCCGGGCTGTCCTGTCTGTACTCGTGGTTTAACCCGTGTGCTGTTTTCTGCCCGGACTTTCGCACATGGGACTTGCGGGCGCAGCCGGCGCCCGGCTTCCCCGCGCCCTCTGTTTGCAGAGGGTCAACGAAATGGCCAAACTCCGGGCACGACAGTGCCGCGGGGCGTGACGTGTTGTGCGCGTTTCAGAACGTACGCGGGCCCGCGCGCCAGCGGCCGCCGGCTACTGTGCATGGGGTTGTTTTCGATGTTTTTGGTTTGGGGGCGCGGCGGCGGCGCTCGTTTGTGGGCAGGGGCCCGCCGAGCCGAAGCTCGCGAAGCGAGCGGGCCAGTCCGCCTTCGCCCCTACGGGCTTCGGCGCGACAGCCTTCGCCCGCTTCGCTTCGAATTCGTGGGTACGGCTCGCCGAGCCGAAGCTCGCGAAGCGAGCGAAGGCTGGTGGACGCACAAGGGATCGAACCTTGGACCTCTCCCGTGTGAACCACAATCCGTAGACCCTAGCCAACCTGGGCCAGCCATAGTAAAAGGTAGAGAAATCCTTGTAGTGCAGGTACTTTCGCCACATGCGGCCATAATAGGCCATAGCTGACCTTACTACATTTTGTATGCCCCCGCTGTGCCCCCGCGTCATCTTCCCTTGGGGCACACAAATCGGGGAGGGTCTGTGCCCCCTCTGTCCTCCAAGGGGCCGCCTTCCACGCTGGTGTGCCCCGAGGCGGCAAAAGCGAAGGAAAGTCAATGACCACTTTCCCTTCGCTTGGATGATCCGGGCGGCTACGGGGCACACCGTGACAGGGAGCGCAGGGATAATGACGGAGCCGACCAACCAGCTGACACTCACCGATGCGGTGATCCGCAACGCCACCCTGCCACCGGGTAAGGCGCACCATTATCTCCACGACGACAAGCTGCCTGGCCTCGCCCTGCGCATGCGCGCCACCGGCGGCCGGACCTGGGTCTACCTTTTCACCAAGCCTGGGATGAGAGGCACCCAACGCAAGACCCTGGGCGCATGGCCCAAATTCAACGAGAAGGCAGCACGCAAGGCCGCTACCATCGCCGCTGGCGAGGTGGTCATAGGGGTCGATCCAAACGACGCCAAGCGCGAGGCCAAGCGGCAACAGTTGGCTGAGAAGCAGTGCACCACGCTGGCGACCCTGATCATTGAAGATGGGCCCTACGAAACGTCCCTGACCGGACGTCAGGTCGTCAACTGGAAACCGGCAATGTCGGCGCTGCGACGGGGTCTTAAGGACCACTTCGATCTCGCCATCGCCGAGCTGACCCGACGGCAAATCATGGCGGCAGTCGACAAGATCGCCAAAACCGGTAAGCGCGGTGCAGCCAAGGACTTGCGCAAGCACGTGCACACCCTCCTCGAATGGTGCGTCGCTGAAGGTTACGTCGAGCACAACGTGCTCGCCGGCTATCGCGCGCCCAAGGAAACCCGTGCGCAGAGGGTCGGACGCCGAACGAAGGGCCGCGCACTGACCGATGAAGAAATCATCAAGGTCTGGCACGCATCCGGCAAGCTCGGGGCATTTGGGCAATTAACACGCATGTGCCTGCTCGGTGGCCCGCGCCGTAGCGAGCCAACCATGATCGAGTGGCGAAAGCACATTATGGATGATCGCATCACCTTCGATGCAGCATGGACCAAGATGGGCCTGCACCACGACGTGCCGCGTACTCACCTCGTTGACGAGATGCTCGCGGCCGCGAAACATTTCCAGCGCGCGACGTCCGACTATGTCTTCCCATCACCGAAGACCGGTGGCCAGATGTCGGGCTTCACCAAGATGGTCAATCGTTTGATCAAGGAAGCTGGTGTCGCCAAGTTCACCATGCATGACTTGAGGCGTAGCTTGCGCACCGTCATGTCACGCTGTGGCTACGACAACGAGATCCAGCGGCTGTGTGTCGGGCAAAAGCCGCGCGGAATCGATCAGGTCTACAATCACGACGAACAGTGGATCATCCGCAAGATGGCATTCGAAGCGGCTCATGACTACATCGCGCAGTTGGTCGGCGCGAAACGGGTCGGCAAGGTCGTGCGCCTGCAGCGGACGAACCCGCTCGACCCCATCAAGGCCGAGTTGCTCGGCCGTCTCCGCGAGCATTATGCGGCTGAGACGGCTTAGTGGTCTTATCGCATCTGGCCAAATAGTCACGCACCGCATCGGCACGATAGAGCGGGCGGCCGTCGACGTAGCGCCATTTCAGTGGGTGGTTCGGATCGCGCCGCCACAGCTCGAGCGCTCCGGGCGTGCGCCGGATAACCGCGGCCGCCTCTAACGCCGTCAAATTAGAGCTACCTGGCAGCGTATCGATATCGAACGCCGCGGGCGGTGGCACGCCGCGGTTCTTGCGGGGCCGCTTCGTGGTGTGCGGCATTTTCCCGCTACCTGGCGACCCAAATGCCTCGATCCGAGTCTCTTTGTCCTTGCCGCCCATACCTCCGCCTCGAACCGAGATCGGTCTGAGGCAATAAGATCGTAGGTGTCTCCAGCAAGGAAGAAATCTAGAGCGCAGGTACGGCTGCTGGGTAGCTGTGGCGTACAAATAGGACGAATGGTACCTCCTTTGCCGCGAGGTTGACGAGCAACTGTGAACCGCGTGGGGTCCGCGGGCCGATCGGCATCCAATGGACCGCGCATCCGTGGGGTCAATGTTCGGAGCCGAAACACAACTGATTTGGTTGACAATCCGGAAAGCGCTTCGTGGTCCTCGCGGGTCGGGCGGCCATCCTTGCCGCGAGACTCCTTGAAGGCTTCCGCCATGGCGTCACGCCGGCTCTTGAGCACCGAATCTGCCGAAAGCCTACTGATTAGATTTCTCAAGGCTGATGGCGAGAGTACATTGTATGTGTAAAAATTCGCTAATTTTGCGAATTTTCTCTCCTGACCTATCGATTTCCATTTCGGGTTTGTGTATTGTAAGTGCAATAGTTCCCATTTTTCGCGAAAAATAGCCCATGAATAGTACGAACATGTCCCAATTGCCTCGTGGCCGCTCCCAACTTCGGCAAGTTCTCGCCGGATCAGGCGACGTGATCAAAATTGCCGACGTGACGAAGGCGCTTGCTGTTTCGCGAACCGAAGCCGCCAAGCGCCTCGCACGATGGCGTGAGCAAGGTTGGTTGCGCCGGGTCGGGTCCGGCGCCTACGTCCCGGCCTCAATCGACACGCTCGGTTCGGAACGGGTTCTCGATGATGCCTGGGTTCTCGTACCCGCGCTCTTCGCGCCCGCCTACATCGCCGGCCGTACCGCCGCGGAGCATTGGGATCTGACCGAGCAGATTTTCAAAGACATCGTGGTCGTCACGGGACAAGCTATCCGCGAGAGACAGCAGACGAGGCAGGGCTTCGAATTCACGCTCAAGCACCTGAAGCCCGAAAAAATCTTCGGAACCAAGCCGATCTGGCGCCACAAAACCAAGGTGCCCGTCTCCGATGTTCACCGGACAATCATCGATATGCTCGACGATCCCGCGCTCGGCGGCGGCATTCGGCAAGTTTCGGATTGTCTCGATGTGTACTTCAAACGATCGGACCGAAGCGATCAGAAGCTGATCGAATACGGCGATCAGCTCGGCAACGGCGCCGTGTTCAAGCGGCTTGGCTTCCTCGCGGAAGGACGCGATGACAGCGCCGCGCTCATCGAACTCTGCCGTGCGCGCCTGACGGCGGGGCACGCCAAGCTCGATCCCGCTTTGGATTGCAAGCGACTCATCTCAAGATGGCGGCTCCTCATTCCGCCATCTTGGGCGCCCGGAAGTGTCGGTTGATAGACAAGCGAGAAATCCTCGACCTCGCCGCGCAGACATCCCTCAACCCGCATGTCATCGAGAAGGATTATGTCCTCGGCTGGATGCTCGCCGGCATTTATGCCCATGAGGAGCTTGCCGAAAGCTGGATTTTCAAGGGCGGAACCTGTCTTAAGAAATGCTTCTTCGAGACCTACCGATTCTCCGAGGATCTCGACTTTACGCTGCGCAACGAGGCGCATCTTGACGAAACCCTTCTTAAGCGCGTCTTCGCCGAAATCGGCGCTTGGGTTTACGACGAGACCGGCATCGAAATCCCCGCCGACCAGCTGGAATTCGAAATCCTCAAGAATCCGCGCGGCAACCTCTCATGCCAGGGCAAGATCAGCTACAAGGGACCGGTTTCGCCAACACGGCCTTTGCCACGCATCAAGCTCGACTTGACCGCCGATGAACGCGTCGTCCTGGACCCCGAGACCGTCGAAATCTTCCATCCCTATTCCGACGCGCCGGAAGAAGGGATCGAGGTGCTCGCCTACGACTATGTCGAAGCCTTCGCCGAGAAATTCAGGGCTCTCGCCGAGCGCACCCGGCCGCGCGACCTTTACGACGTTGTGAACCTCTACCGGAACGCCGACGCCCGGCCCGAGCAGCAACAGTTCGTCGCAGTGCTGCGTGAGAAATGCGCGTTCAAAGGCATCCAACTGCCACAGCTTGCCGACATCGAGACTCATCGCGGCGATGTCGAGGCGGGCTGGTCCGGCATGCTGAACCATCAGCTTCCGGCTTTGCTGCCCATCGCGTCATTCTGGGAAGCTTTGCCGGAGATATTCAATTGGCTCCACGGCCAGGCGGCGGCGCCGATCCTGCCGACAATGCCGCCTATTGGCGGGGCGACCGAAGAAATCATCCGTCAGCGCATTATCGGTCTTCCGGCAGGATCGCGCGGTCAAACCTTCATCGAGACCATTCGGTTCGCGGCTGTCAACCGGCTGCTGGTCAACATCGACTACCGCGACCAGAAGGGTAAACGCTCGACACGCGCAATCGAAGCTTACTCGCTGCGCCGTTCCCGCGCTGGCGATGTTCTGTTGATGGCCGTTCGTGCGGAAGATGGTCAACCGCGTAGCTATCGCCTCGACAGCATTCTCGGAGTTTCGCAGACGCAGACAACATTCTCGCCACGCTATCCGATTGAGTTGACGCCAACCGGCCCGCAATCGATCCCTCCAACGACGCGGCCTGCGGGTATCGTGGCGCCGCGAACTTCGACGCGGCGCCGATCGCGGGCGTCCAGCGGCAGCACCACCTACGTCTTTCGTTGCACGGTCTGTGGCAAGCTGTTTGAGCGCAAGAGCCACGACGGAACGCTGCGGCCGCATAAAAACCGGGCCGGCTACCAGTGCTACGGCACTTACGGGACTTATGTGCGGACGAAATATTAGTCCAGTTGCCGCCGCCTTACTGTGCCAATTTGGATGGGTGCTTCTTGAACAAGCTATCTCCGAGTCGCGAAGACCTGATGGCGATGATGGCGGATGACCTCGCCAACCGACTTCGGGGACCTGTCTACGCATTGTTGCGCTTGTCAGACCTCGTTTGCCAGCGAGCGGGCCTCGCCCGTTACCAGCTCGGCAGTGACAGACGATCCAAGGTGCTGCCCGCTTCCGTGTTGAACACACTCAGTACCTGGGCCGAAATCGTTTCATTTACCGAGGCGGACTTCAAAGAGCACGGTATCGCCCTTGAACACCTGGTGGAGTTCGAATTTCCGGTTGATCGGCGGGCCATGCTGCCCCACGAGGCGATTGGAAATTCTACTCTGGAGCGGTTTCCGATCGTGCATCGCAATGGCGAGTTCTGTCTCCTTCTGCCGACGGCGACCAGTGCCGCACGCCTCGGCAGATGCAGCTCGCCAACGCGTTCCGTCGGTACTTGGAGATGGCGAGCGCGATCTGATTTCCCGAGGAAAGCGCAAGATGCGGCACCGCCACCCTGGTGGCCGTTCTTCGCGATTGGGTAAAAATCTCGTCCGGGACTGAGTTGGTCACGAACGGCCCCAACTGATAAGAAAATTACACGAAGGTTATCAGTCCATCAGACTGTTCCAGTTGCAGGCAGAAGAGCTCGCGCGTTCATTGGCACATCTTGGGCAACTCGGGGACTGAACATCCCGATGACTATGTCCTGGTCGCGCTTCAACCGTTCGAAAGACTTCCCGTTAGGCATCGATGCCGAATGGCTTCTTGGTTTCAGTAGGTCGGTGCGGGTGATCTACGCGGGTCTAATCACATACCGACAGAGTTGTGGTGCGTCCTCGTTGTGGCCCCACCAATAGTCATATTGTCAAGCGACGTCCGGATTTGACCCCGCGGCGGCATGAGGAATTGACCCCCTTGTTGTTTGCAGGACTGAAGCAAGCCGCTCGCGAAGCGCGCCCCTCATAGCGCTGTAGCGAGCGAGCGGCTTGC
>JAKFVP010000045.1 GCA_021732175.1 Bradyrhizobium sp. | reverse complement strand
TGGAAGGAATGACGATGGTTTTGCGCGTCAAGGACCCGGCGATGCTCAAAAAACTGAAGGTCGGTGACAAGGTCCAGTTCGAAGCCGAACGGGCCGCGGAAGGCGTCACGATCACTAAAATACAGAAAACGAAGTAAGAAGGACGAACTCGCGGTCGGATTCTCCCGGAGCATGGCCATCCGAACGCAAAGTGGCTCGGCCCGAGAGACGGACGATATCCCCTGGAATTTCGCTAACGCCGGTGGGTTCGAAATTCGTGCGGGATTCGCGGCCACCTTGGTGGCCGCCATGGGGAACGATCGTGGTCAAGTGACTCGCTCGAATGCAGATGCAAATAAGACGGACAAAACATGAAGACCAATAACTTCGCAGCAGCAATCCTGTCGCTCTGACTCGCGCTGGGCACCGGCGTCGCCTTCGCACAAGCGGCGATGGTCAACGGCAAGGTCAAGAAGATCGACGAGGTGGCCGGAAAGGTCACCCTTAAGCATGGGCCGATCAAGAATCTCGGCATGGACGAAGACGGGATGACGATGGTCTTCCGCGTGCGGGATCCGGCCATGCTCAAGAAAGTAAAGGTCGGGGACAAGGTCCAGTTTGAAGCCGAAAGGACCACGGCGGGCATCACCGTCACCAAGATGCAGAAGGGCAAGTAAACGGCGAAATCTGGCGCCGCTGCCTTGCACATCAGCGGCGGCGTCGGACCGTAAGCTCGTCGATGTCGTCAACGGGCCACGCGAAGGAAGCGGAGAGGCATCATTGCATCAGGCTGAGATGGCTGTGGCGAAGCCGATGCTCGCGTACGATCGTGAGAGCGGAGAGCTGACCGGCGCCGGATTGATCAACAGGACCGCGGTCCTCGCGTTGCAAGCGGGGTCGGCGCTCACGCGCCCATTCGGACATCGTGGCTACGGGCTTGGCTGCAGGGCGGTTTCCACCGCGGTCGCGGAACGCGATATCGTCGTTAAATTGAACTCCGACGCCACACTATTTCGCGCGCCGAGGCACGCGCGCGACGGGACCTCTTAGCGAAGCGTTAACCATAAGCTTCATCTCGGTAACGTCGGTTACGGCGGTTTGGCTCATGGCCGGCGCTTGGCACTTGAGCACCGTTGTACGGTACGCGTCCGGTGACGGCCCCTGGTTAGGTCATCTTTAGCGAGTGGCTGATCGCGCTTATGCGGCGTGAGCGACGTTCTGAGGTCGCCAATTCCAGGGCATGAGTTCGTGGAAGCGCTTGGCGGGATAATCCGGCAGGCGGGCCAGGACGTCGGCAAGCCAAGCCTGTGGATCGGTGTCGTTGAGCTTGGCGGTGGCGATGAGGGTGTAGATGGCGGCGGCGCGCCGGCCGCCCTCATCAGAGCCGGCGAAGGTCCAGTTCCTTCTTCCGACGGCGACAGCCCGTAGCTCGCGTTCGGCGGCGTTGTTCGACATGCACAAGCGGCCGTCGTCAAGGAAGCGGATGAATGCATCCCAGCGGCTGAGGCAGTAATTGATCGCCTTGGTCGTGTCGCTGCTCTTGGAGAGCTTGGCGCGCTGCTCGCGCAACCACGCCTCCAACTCGACGATCAGGGGTCGGCTACGCTCCTGGCGCACGCGCAGGCGCTCTTGCGGTGCAAGACCGTTGATCTCGCGCTCGATGGCGAACAGTACGTCGATGCGCTTGACCGCCTCGGCAGCGATTGGCGCCTTGGTAAGCCGCGCAAGATCGAAGAACTTGCGCCAGCCATGCGCCCAGCACGCAGCCTCGATGATCGGACCTGGCTTGCGATTGGCCTCGTAGAGCCTGCCGAAGCCGGCGTAGGCGTCGGCCTGCATCAGCCCGGCATAGCCTGCCAGATGCTGCTCTGGATGCTCTCCGCCACGATCCGGCGAGAAGAAGAACACGGCCGCTGGCGGATCCGGCCCGGCAAACGGGCGATCGTCCCGCACATAGGTCCAGAGCCGGCCGGTCCGGGTCTTGCCCTTGGCCAGGACCGGCACCGTGGTGTCGTCGGCGTGGATGCGCTGGGCCGCGAGGACATGGCTTCGGATCAGCTCGACCAGCGGCATCAGGGTTGCGGCGGAAGCGCCCACCCAGTCCGCGAGCGTCGAGACATCGAGGTCGATGCCTTCGCGCCGATAGACCTCGCTCTGACGGTTGAGCGGCAGGTGCAGGCCGTACTTGGCGAACAGGACATGGGCGAGCAGCTTCGGTCCCGCACGCCCGCGCGTAATCGGGTGCGAGGGGGCCGGCGGCTGGCTGATCGCTTCGCAGGCCCGGCAGACCAGCTTCTCACGCACATGCTGGATCACCTTCCACTGGCGCGGAACGAGTTCCAGCGTCTCGGTCACATCCTCCCCGATCTTGCGCAACCGGCTGTCACCGCAGCAGGGGCAGGTCGCAGGCACCGGATAGACAAGGCGTTCCCGTGGCAAATGATCTGGCAGCGGCCGGCGGGTCGGCTTGCGGCGCTCGAAGGGCGCCACCGTGATTTTGTCGGCGGTGATCTGCGCCGCGGTCTCGGCTTGCGCGGCATTCTCCTCGAGATCGGCGAGCTGTAGCTCGAGCTGATCCAGCAATGCCCCGCGCTCCGAGGATTGTCCGAACTGCTCGTGCCGCAGCTTCCTGATCGTGAGCTTGAGCTTCTCGATCAGCAAGGTCCGCGCCTTTGCCTCCGCTTCCGCGGCCAGGCGGGCCGCGCGCTCGGCGCGTAGCATCGCCTTCAGCGCGGTCACATCGTCGGGGAGAGAATCATCGTCAACCATCGCCGACCAGAGAATCACAACACGCCGGCTCTGTCCGAACCGCCGGTCATCTTACCGATTCAAATCCTGGCGATCAGCCAGCCGCCTGCGGCCGCCAGGTACGTTGCGGCATGCGCCAGTCGATGCCCTCCAGCGAGGGGATTGAGGAATGTCCCCAATAGTGAGTCTGACGAATCATTTCCGGAGGTGATCGAGGTTCGAGACCCCCACCATCCTTTGTGGGGCCGCTCATATCGAGTGATCAGGAAGATCGGTCAGCGAGGCCGAGGCATTCCCGCTTCGTATGAAGTTGAGTATCGCGCAGGAAGCAGTCTCCTGATTCAAGCAACCGCAATCGAATATTATGGAGAAGAAGCAAATCAGATTAAGCTAAGTATGGAGGCTCTACTCGAGCTTTTATCGACAGCGGATTGTCCCGACGCACATGAGCATGGATCCAGCCGATCTTTGGTCGACGCTGACGCCCGCGCTCCGACGCCAGATCGTCGACGACGTCGCCGCGATTTTGGCGGAGATCCCTCATGAAGTCCGAGTTGATCACACCAAGCCACTTGGCGCGCAAAGCTGTAGTCTACATCCGGCAGTCGACGCCTCACCAGGTCGTAAGCAATCAGGAAAGCCTGCGCCTTCAATACGCGCTTCGCCAGCGCGCCCGTGAACTCGGATGGCGTGAGGCGGCCATCGACGTGATTGACGCCGATCTCGGCTTGAGCGGCACGTCTATAGCACAGCGTAACGGCTTCAAGGAACTCGTTGGCCGTGTTGGCCTGAGCGAAGTGGGACTCATCCTGTCGATCGACGTGACCCGCTTGGCGCGTAATTGTACCGACTGGTATCCGCTCCTGGATATCTGTGGTCTACGTGGCTGCCTGATCGCCGACCGCGATGGTGTCTATGATCCGGGCACTCCCAACGGGCGGTTGCTTCTCGGGCTGAAGGGTTCGATCTCCGAGCTTGAGCTACATACGATCCGCAGCCGGCTGACGGCCGGCCTGCTGGCTAAAGCCGAACGCGGCGAACTTGCGGTTATGCTGCCAATCGGACTGATGCGGGATCCGAGCGGAGTGGTCGTTAAGGATCCCGACATGGCCGTGCAAGGGCGGCTCGGTCTCGTCTTCCAGTTGTTCCTGCAGCTGCACAGCGTTGCCAAGGTCATGCGAGCGTTGAACGAACGTGGGCTGGAACTGCCGCGCCGTGATCGGTATGGTGATTTGTGCTGGACCCGCGCGACGCTGGCTGCTGTCGCGACGATCTTGAAGAACCCCGCCTACGCGGGCGCCTTCGTCTATGGACGCACCCGCTTCCAACCGCCGAAGCGGGAGGGCGGCGTGCCACAAAAGGCTCCGCGGCCGATGGAGGAGTGGCGGATCGTCGTCAAAGATCGATATCCAGCCTATATCGAGTGGCCAATTTATGAAAAAATCCGAGCCGTCATCAGAGATAACCGAGCCGAATACATGCGCATCAAAACCCGAGGCGCGCCTCGCAATGGCGAGCTTCTGCTCCACGGCATCGCCTGGTGCGCAAGATGTGGCCATAAGATGTACGTCCGCTACAAGGGCGGCGGCGAGTATGTGTGCAATCACCTGCGTACCCAGGGAGGTCAGCCAACCTGCCAACATATCCGCGCCGCCCATATCGATGCAGCCGTTGGCAACGCATTCCTGACCGCACTAGCGCCTGCCGAACTAGATGCTTTGTCGCGTTCCCGCCGGGTCCAGCAGCAGATGAACAATGCGTTACGCTCCAGCGCAGAACGAGAGCTCGAGCGCAAGCGGTACACGGCGGCGCTTGCTGAACGGCAGTTCAACCGAGCTGATCCAGATAATCGGCTGGTCGCTTCGGAACTCGAGCGCCGATGGGAAGCGGCGCTCAACGACGTACGCGCCGCCGAAGAGGCGCTTGCCCGACAGACGCCGCCCAAAGCCATCACACAAGTGGGCATAAGCAAGGAGCTCAACGACAAGGTCGTCAGCCTCACGGGCCGCTTGCCGCAGATATGGGGTGACGAGACTGTCTCGGACGCGCATCGGAAGGCTTTGTTGCGATGCCTCATCGAAAAGGTCGTGCTCGACCGTGGTGAGCACGACCTGGCCCTAGCCAGGATCGTCTGGCGAGGAGGCGCCGTGACGGAGCTCGAGGTGAAGATGAGCGTCAACTCCGTCGCCAGATTGACGCGCGGCGCGGAGATGCGGGAGCGCTCGCTGGCGCTCGCCCGCGACGGCGTCCCAGACGATGAGATCGCCGCAATCCTTACCCAAGAAGGCCACCGCTCTCCCCGTTGCGCCGATAAAGTGCTGCCCATCACCGTTGGGCGGCTCCGTCGTGCTGCGGCCGTCAAGGTAGCTACCCAACGCAGCCGATGGGAGCATGACGGCTCACTCCTCAGCCCGCCCGAACTGGCCCAAAGGCTCGAGATTCCGGTGAACTGGCTCTATGTACAGATCCGAACTAAGCGTTTGCTGATTGATCGCCAGCCAAGCGGTGCCTATCTCTTCCCGAATACACCATCCGTTCTTGATGCTATCGGAGAGCTTCGAAACCACGTCATTGCACAACTCGATCTAAGAATCTGTCAGCCTAACAAGGAGGGGCATCAACATGGGTGATCGAGCAGGTAGCCGAGTTGAGCCGGAGTGATCGTCACCACGCCATCGGTCGACGACGGCCACAGAAAACGGCCGCGCTCCAGCCGCTTGGCATAGAGCGACATGCCCAGCCCATCGTGCCAAAGGATCTTGATCAGCTTGCCGCTCTTGCCGCGGAACACGTAGAGGTCGCCGCCGTGCGGGTCGCGCCTAAAGGCTTCCTGCACCAGCAAAGCCAGCGAGTTCATGCCGCGGCGCATATCGGTGTGGCCGGTCGCAATCCACACCCGCACGCCCGACGCAATGGGGATCACCGCGGCCGTCCATCTGCCAGCGCTGCGACCACGGCCTTCAGCGTCGCCGCGTCGACCGCGCCGGTGATCCGCATCCGAGCCCCGGCCGCAAACTCAATCTCGATCGCGCCGCTGTTGGCCGGCCCACTTGGACCAGGCGTCGCCGCCCCCGATTCCGGCACCACCATCGCCGGTACGAAGCCCGTTTGAGGAACGGCATCCTTCGGCTCGGGGCGAAATGACCGTCGCCATCGCAGCAGCAATGAGCGCGAAACGCCATATCGCCGTGCCGTCGCCGCGACCTGGCGCGGCGCCTGTAAGCTCTCCAGGACGATCTTGAGCTTCTCATCCTCGGACCAGCGTCGCCGCCGGCCTGTATCCACCACTTCAAGCCGCTCGACTTGGGCACTGCGCCTATCACTGTCCATAAGGACAGTTCTCAATACTGCGCCTCACTCGGCAAGGCGGCCCCCACCGGATGCGTACGTTGTACGCGTCTGGCGAGCGCTGGTTTCGGCGCATTGGCGCTCGCCGCTTTGTTCTTTTCGTCTCTCTTCATCGAGCGGCGAAATATTCTGCTCATCCAATCGGCAGGATCGCAGGATCCACAGCCTTCGGCTTGCACTTTTTTTGCTCGGTTCCGGCACGGCGCGCAGTCAGTTGTTGCAGGAGGCGAAATGCCGGCGCAAGCAGCCGCCTGCCGGTCTCGCAGCCTCAATCAGAATTTCACGGTTCGCCTCGGATCGCCGTCGGGCAGGGTGTCGAAACGATCCCGGGTGATGAGTCCGAACCCGAGCCTGGTCCGATGGTGCAGCAGTTGCGGATGAAACCCGGCGCGCTGACAGCCCTTCAGTGACGGGATGTTGTGCTGATCCACGAAGGTCTGCACATAACGTGCGCCGACCTCGGTGGCGCGCTCGGCGATCAAGGCCATGGCGGCCGACATGATCCCGAACCCGCGGTAGCTGGGCGGCGTATAGGCGTTCTCCAGCAGGGCTTCTTGGGGCGCGAGCACCGGAAACCCGCCTAGGCGCTTGATGAAATCGTTATCCTGCGACCCGAAGAGCCATTGCACGAAGCACGGCGTCCCGCTGCGTTGGTCGACCGCCACGAAGCCGCCACGCGCGCCTTTGTCGACGAAAGCCCGCCGCCACGCCACTTCCAGCTTCTCGGCCGGGTCGCGGGGGCCGTTGAAAAAAAACAGCGGCCCGAGATCGGTATCCTGCTGCAACGGCCGCACCGCAATCGGAATCTTGGCGCTCGGGTTGGTGATCGGCACGGCCAAATCGCGGCGCAGGCCGTAGCGCGTGAATTTGGCGAGTAAGCCGAGCTTAAGCCGGCCGCTCACCCGGGTATGCATTTGCGCCAGCCGGTCGCGAAGTGCGGAGCCCGCATCTGGGTGCAGCGGCGTTTCCTGTACGGTCATGGTCGACTCCTTCGATAAACGCAACCGGTTTCTGAGCGAACTGCCGCGGGGTATCCTTCCGACGCGATTTGCTACCAAGGACGGGCCGTCGTTCTTCCTGAGAACGACACCAAACCGTCGCCGTGGTGCCTGGCCCGACCTATTTTCGCGAGATTTGGTTAACACTTCTTCCTACCGGACGCACCATGAGGCAAGAAATGCGGAGACATGCTTAAGGCGAGCGGGAGCGCTTTTGCAGTAGGTGATTGATCATTCCGCCCATTGATCCCGCGATCCTGCATTTGCCGATCGTGCTGGTCGTGTTCTCGGTGCTTACGGATCTCCTGGGAGCACGACTCAAACACTGCGCGTGTCGATTCGAGCTCATCCTCCGTCCGTTGGGCCGAAGCGGAACGCCGAATCATTGAGACCGCAATCTCTCGCAAGGCGTGGAGCATCAGCATCAGCGCGCTTGCCTGCTCGCCGCGCCAGGATTTGAGACGGCACTGACGCGTTCGCAGTAGCTTGTCCGGGTACGCGCCCGTACATTTCTTCTGTACTCCCCGTCGAAAACTCGGCGCCTGTTCGCCACGGTGAACCACTCTCGCAGCTGACGGGTCGCCTGAACGAGCGGAGTAAGTATCCCCCGGCAAGTTTGGCAAGGGCAATGACGACGTGACGGCATCCGGTCGACATACCGAGGATCAGGACACCTCGAACCTGTGCACGGACCTTGAGTCCGTCAACGATGATTGGGGCCCGATCAGCGGACAACCATCAAGGCCATGCGGTGAGAATAGACCGCAAGCAAAGGCCGGACAGATGACCGCAACGACCAACTGCCGTAACTTCAGAAAAGTTCTTGCCATGCGGACGCCATCCACCGATGCACAGGTGTGAACGTTACATTCTGAGTCAGGCCGTGACGAATCGAGACGTTTCGACGTATCGTTTTGACTCGGTTTGCTTCTGCGGTGATTGCATTCTCATGCGCGAATGAGAACTCTCCCATCCGAACAGTATCACCGGCTGCAATTGTCGTCGGACAATACCTGGTCAGGCGGTATTCTAACAGCGCCGGTCGCCGCGCTGCTATCGCGGCATACGTTCGAAGCGCGGAGGACACCTTTCACGGCCGCGTGCGGGGGACGCCACTCCAGAAGCTCTCTTGCTGTTCGTCGCTCCTTCGGCACTGTATCGCTCACAGCCAGATAGAAGCGACGCTCCTGACGTAAATCTCGGTGATGTCGCCTTCTTCGACAAGGCCGATGACACCGCCAGCCGCGGCCTCAGGGGAGGCATGACCGATGTTTTCGCATCGGCTGGTGGGGTGGCAACGACTATCTACGCATCTACGAGCCCGCGAAGTAAGTTATCCTTTTGGCGCATCGCGAGTTCCGTCGCACCGCTTCCGGCGCCCATCGCATGCTCGAACGACGCTCCACGCACGCAGTCGCTCGGCCGACATGCCATTGTCGTGCATCAACGATGAACTGCTGAAGCAGTTCGATCTGTCCCTTTGTGTGTTGCTGGGTCCGCCTCGAACGCTTCCCTCCCCTTTGCGGCCCATAGCTCGCGAGCCCGTTCGCCCTGATCGCTTTGGAGCTTGTCAGCCATCCAGAGTAGCGCGCCGAGGATGGTGGCGCGATCATCGCCGGTCAGGTCCACAACACGAGCTTTGACGACGAGGCCACCCAATTCGATCAGATGCCGCGTGCGCTTGCGGCGCTCGATCTGCCATGTGCGCATGTCATGCCGCGCCCGTGCCGCCTGATGCCGGCCGCGGGCGGCTCGGTTGCGCCGTAGCGCCGCCACCGTCGCGCCCAGTTGCCGGTGCATTTCGCCGCGACCCTTGGAAAAACGTGGCACCGCGTTTCGCCCATGCCTCCCGCTTTGCGGCTTCCTTCGTCTCCGCCAGCACGATCAGCGCGCCCGCCAGTTCGTCGACGCTGAGCGCGTCCGCCCCGGTTGCGATCACCAGTTCACCTAGTTGCTGCACTTTGCGGGTTTTCAGTTCTCACGCCTTGTCCTGAAGCGCTTTCAGTTCCCCATCGAAATCCCGCGGCTTGCGCATCACATTCTCCAGCAATGTTGATGGGGGGATGATAGTTGAGCCCTGGGCATAATGCTGTAAGGTCGCCGGGACAGCCTGAGACGCGGTAGTCCCGCCCGAGAATTTTTCGAGGGAGGGCGCGCTTATACGTCGTTCCGACGTGCGGTTTGTCGTGTCAATGATCTGATCGCGATGGCGATCTATCATCTGCACGTCAAGGTCATTGGCCGCAAAGCGGGCCAGAGCGCAGTGGCGTCCGCCGCCTACCGCTCCGCCTCGCGCCTGCGCGACGAGCGGCTCGACCGCACCCAGGACTTTACGGGCAAGCGCGGCGTCGTCCATTCCGAGGTGATGCTGCCCGAGCACGCGCCCGAGAAATGGAGCGACCGCGAACGGCTGTGGAACGATGTCGAAGCCTTCGAGGTCAGGAAGGACGCCCAGCTTGCCCGCGAGGTCGAGTTCGCCCTTCCGCGCGAGATGACGCAAGCACAGGGCATTGAACTCGCCCGCGACTTCGCGCAGGCGGAGTTTGTAGGTTTGGGCATGATCGCCGATCTCAACGTGCATTGGGACATCGGCGAAGACGGCCTGGCCAAACCCCACGCCCACGTCATGCTCACCATGCGCGCGGCGGACGAGAACGGCTTTGGTCCGAAGGTGCGGGATTGGAACCGCACCGAGATGGTCGAGCGTTGGCGGGAACGCTGGGCCGAGCTTGCCAACGAACGGCTGGCCGAACTCGATATCGACGCACGCATCGACCATCGCAGTCTGGAAGCGCAGGGCATCGCGCTGGAGCCGCAAAGCCAGATCGGCGCGCCGGCGCAGCGTATCGAGGGCAAAGGGATCGAGACCGCCGACCGCGCGGAGATGCACCGCGAGATCGCGCGCGGCAATGGCGAGAGGATCATCGCGAATCCCGATCTGGGGCTGGACGCGATCACACACCAGCAATCGACCTTCACGCGGCGCGACATGGCTGTCTTCGCGCACCGGCACAGCGACGGGATCGAGCAGTTCAACGCCGTGATGGGCGCGATGCGCGGCGCGCCCGATCTGGTCGAACTGGGCAAGGACGAACGGGGCGAGGATCGCTTCACCACCCGCGAGATGATCGAGGCCGAACGGCGCCTGCACCGCGCCGCCGAACTCATGGCGGAACGGGAACGCCACGAGGTGCATGATGCTGACAGGCAGGCGGCGCTGGCGCGTGCGGAAGCGCGCGGTCTTGTCCTTTCGGGCGAGCAGGCCGACGCGCTGGCGCATGTCACGGATGGGCGCGATCTCGGCGTCGTGATCGGCTACGCCGGGACGGGAAAGAGCGCGATGCTGGGCGTGGCGCGGGAGGCCTGGGAAGCGGCAGGCTACGAGGTCCGGGGCGTGGCGCTGTCCGGCATTGCCGCGGAAAACCTCGAAAGCGGATCGGGCATTGCGTCGCGTACCATCGCCAGCATGGAACATGGCTGGGGACAGGGCCGCGACCTGCTCACGACCCGCGATATTTTGGTGATCGACGAGGCGGGCATGGTCGGCACACGGCAGTTGGAGCGCGTGCTGTCCCATGCTGCCGACGCCGGCGCC
>JAKFVP010000042.1 GCA_021732175.1 Bradyrhizobium sp. | reverse complement strand
AGGACCTTCTGCGCAACGCCTACCTCGATATCTCAGTGGCCGTCGAGGCCTTGCGCCAATACTGGATGCCGATCCGCTACGCACGCGGCCGCTGATCACCGCAGACGTGGGAGCTCATACCGGTTACTTTCATTCCGGTTCCAAACCGTGAGATGGCCTCTTTGTGCTTTTCCAACTCGCCATAGGGTAGGAAGCGTACCTGCAAATCGGATACGAGGCTGAATGCAGGTCGGCGAAGTTGCGTCCGGACCTCTTCTTCACGTGCGTCAGGGGCGACCAAGAAGAGTCCTCCCGTAGCATGCAAGTTGCTGCTCAACGCGAGATCGAGCATGCGAACGATGCCAGAGTAGATGGAGGTCGTGTGTTCCACCTCGAACGCCGCGCTCACACGTTCACTATCCGAATCGATCCATAGGATGTCGATGAGGCGAATCGAATCGACGCCCGACAAGCTTTCCACCGACGGCGGTAGGGAATCGAGACATCCCGCTGACAACATTCCGCCGTCGTAGGTGCGTCCGCGATCATTTGCCGCGACCCAGACTTTGTAGCCGAGCGCAAGTCCTAGATCTCTGAGCCATATCTGAATTTCCGTATGTGTGCGATCGTTCTCACGCGCGGCGGCGATGGATCCATCCAGCTTTTTAGCTGCTTCTCGCGCCTTGGACAGTTCCGCGAGCCAGGCATCGCGCGCCGCATCTCCTTCGGTAGCGGGAGGTGCTGGGAAGCGTCCGGATCCGATATCAAACAGAAAGCCCGCGATTGCGCCGAGATCGTTGGACAGGAGATCGCGGTAAGCATGGTTCAGTTGCAGCATGCCCGCGCGCATCGCAAGATACTGATCCCAGCGACCTAGCTTCACTTTCGAGCCAGTGATCGAGTTGAAGCCGTTAACGATGGCCGTGTTGAACGGCGGCATTAAGGTCGGATGAAGGAAGTAGAGAAGATTGGCCACAGCCGGTCCGAGCCCCTTGATAGCCAGACGGTCGATCGCTTCGATTCCGTCGATCAGTTCCTGTTCGGTGCTGCAACATGAGCAATGATGAAGCAATCGGCCGAATGCTCGCTGGTTGGCGGGATTTTCGTAGATGTCCGGAATTCGAAGTTTAGGCTTCCACAGGAAGGCATGGTCGGCGCCCTTGAATATCTGCCGCTGCTCAGCAATCGAGCCTACGATCGTTTCGAGAGACGAGCCTTTGTAGACATTGCCGAACGTTCCGGCCTCGATATCCTCGACCACCTGGGCGATCCCACGACGGATGGACCTAAAATTCTTGAGCCGCTCGTCCCAGAGAAACCAGGTTCGGTAGGTCGATCCCGAATCGTCACGCCAACGTCCGATCAGGACTCGTAGCAGATCTGACACCTGAAAAGTCTCCCGAAGGGAAGTTCACTCGTTTGCCTACCCCAAGCGTGGAGCAAGTCAACCACAGCGTGAGGATTATCGGCTACGCTCGTCTTTTGAGGTAGCAATAGTATGGGCACAACAAATGCCGACGCGCGATGGTCGGAAGCCGTCGGGGACGATGGCTGGACTTGCTCTTAGTGCGCCTAGCTTCTCGGCACTGCATCAAGAATATCTGCACGAACGATCCGGACGCAATTGGCAGATTCGAAGACCAACAATCTCGCCCCTCAGGCACTATCCACTTGTCACTATTGGGTTATCTGCATCAGCGACGGGTTTGCCGGGGTTATGCGAAATCGCCTCAAGCTTGCGTCAAATCAAATACTTGCCCAGCCATTTTGGGTTAAAAAGTAACGATATCCGTCAAGGGAACTTGATGGCGTGCCAAACGCTACGGTATGGGCGAATAGGTGGAATCCTGATGCGCCTCGTTAGAATGATCTTGGCTCTGGTGATCTCACTGTCGCTGGCAACGCTGCCGGCGCGGGGGTCGGTCATGTCTGTGATCGAATCGGCGACCCAGGATCCGGTCGAGGCGGCGTCCGCGAGGCTCGCGATGCCGGACGAAATGTCGTCCGTCATGGAATGCTCCCTGGACGACGCCAAGGCGAGGCTCTGCGATCAGTGTGCGCTGGCCGTCTGCGCGGCTCAGTTCATGAACATTGCTTGTTTCACTAGTTTTAGTTTCGATTTCCTCGTGATGGCGGGAAGCCCGCTTCCGATTCCAGTGGACCAGGTCGTCACCTTGCACAGCGGCAGTCCGCCCTTCCGACCTCCTCGCGGCTGATCTTCTCAAAGACTGACAACGCGCGCTTTTGCGCGCGAGTGCCGGCTTCGCGTGCCTTCGGTTCATTTTCCGAAGTTCCGGCGAAATCAGACCATGAGGAGAGTATTCGATGATTTTTAAGTTCACACGCGTCGTGGGGTTGGTCACGGCGTTGAGTTTCGCAGGCTCCGAGGTGTTGGCTGCGGCCGGCGATTATGCGTTCGAGGCTGTCAACGTGGAGATGAAGAAGGGCGAGGATGTGACCGTGGCAGTGCGCCTGATCAATAAGATCACAGGAAAGCCAGTGCCGGACGCCGTCATTTTTCGCACGCGCGTCGATATGGCGCCTGACGGCATGGCGGAAATGGAGTCGCCGGTCAGCCCGTTGCCGGCCAACGAGCCTGGTGTCTACGTCTTCAAGACCGATTTGACGATGGCTGGTCGCTATCAGCTCAGCGTCGCCGCAAAGGTGCAGGGTGAGCCCGAGACCGTGATCGGTAAGGTCGTGCTCAAGGCAAGCAAATGAGAGTCGTTGTCAGCGCCCACCGATGCGGAAGCGCTGGCAAACATTAACCCAGCTCAAAGTGCCCGCGGGCGCCCGGCTTATGGTGGATCACATGAACAAGCTTGTCGTTGCATTCGCAGCCGGTATCGGGCTTGGAGCCGGCCTTTGGCTCAGCCAACAGCCACTCTTGCGGACCCAAAACTACGTCTCCAGCGCGGCAGCCGCCGAGCGGCCTGTGCTTTACTACCGTGATCCCAACGGCGCACCGATCTGGTCGGCTGCCCCCAAGAAGGATCAGCAAGGTCGCGACTATCTGCCCGTCTACGACGATCAGGAACCGTCGTTTGATCCACCTTCCAAACCGCAAGCCGCTCAGGGCGCGCGCAAGATCCTCTACTATCGCAATCCAATGGGTTTGGCGGACACGTCGCCAGTGCCGAAAAAGGACGGCATGGGGATGGACTACATCCCCGTCTATGAGGGCGATGACAGCGATGATGGATCGATCAAGCTGTCGCCGGGCAAGATCCAGCGCACCGGCGTGAAATCGGCGCCGGCGGAGCATCGCGCGATCCGAACGCTGGTGCGGGCGCCGGGCACGATCCAGCTCGACGAGCGCCGCATCTCGGTCATCGCGATGCGTGCCGAAAGCTATGTCCAGGAGGTTGCAGACGTAACCACAGGAACGCGGGTCGCCGCAGGGCAGCCGCTGATGGAGATCTATAGTCCCGCGGTCGCGGCGGCTGCAGCGGAGTATCTCGCAACCATCAATTCCAAGATGACGGGCATCGAGCAATACGGCAGGGGTTCGAGACAGCGCTTGATGAATCTGGCCGTTCCGGAGTCTGAAATCGCTGCTATGGAAAAGACCCGGATCGCCCCGATCGTCATTCAATGGTGCGCTCCGCGCAACGGCATTGTGCTTGAGCGTAACGCCATCGAGGGCATGCGCGCGCAACCGGGCGACGTGTTGTTTCGTATTGCTGATACGTCGCTCGTCTGGGCGTTGGTTGAGGTAGCGGAGCGCGACCTCGGCGGTGTCGCGGTTGGTCAGCCCGTTACGGTACATGCCCGCAGCTTCCCCAACCGGGAGTTCAGCGGCAAAATCAGCGTTATCTATCCGCAGGTGAGCCGCGAGACGAGAACTGCACGGGTCCGCATCGAACTGGCAAACGCCGACCTTGCATTGCTGCCCGACATGTATGTCGATGCGGAAGTTGACACAGGAACCCGAGTGCCGGTCGTCGCCATCCCAGATAGCTCCGTCATCGATACGGGTAGCCGGCAAGCTGTCTTTGTCGACAAGGGCGAGGGTCGCTTTGAGCCGCGCAACGTCAAGCTTGGACGTCGCGGCGATGGATACGTCGAGGTGTTGGAAGGCGTCGGCGAAGGCGAAGCGGTCGTGACCACCGCCAACTTCCTGATCGACGCGGAGAGTAATCTGAAGGCAGCATTGAAGGGCTTCTCGGAAGCCGCCAGCCAGCAAACGACAACGTCGTCGACCAGTGCGAAAGACATGGGAGGGCACCGATGATCGCCCGTGTCATCGCCTGGTCGGCACGCAATCTGCTGTTGGTGCTGTTCGGCACCGCCTTTGCAGCCGCCGCGGGCTTTTACGCGCTCGTGCATCTTCCGCTGGATGCCATCCCGGATCTCTCCGATACGCAGGTGGTCGTCTATACCGAATATTCCGGTCAGGCGCCGCAGGTGATCGAGGATCAGGTCACCTATCCACTGACCACCGCAATGCTGACGGTGCCCAAGTCCAAAGTGGTACGCGGCTTTTCGTTTTTCGGCGTGTCGTTCGTCTACGTCATCTTTGAGGACGGCACTGACATCTATTGGGCACGGTCACGCGTGCTTGAGTTTCTTAATAGCGCAACCTCGCGGCTTCCTGCGGGGGTGACCCCAACCATCGGACCCGATGCGACCGGTGTCGGCTGGGTCTACCAGTATGCGGTGATATCGAAGGAACTAAATCTCGCTGACACCCGAACCATCCAGGACTGGAACCTGAAGTTCGCGCTCGCGAAGGCGGGAGGCGTAGCCGAGGTGGCGAGTGTTGGCGGCTTCGTCAAACAGTACAACGTGATCCTCGATTCGCAACGTATGCGCGATCGCGGCATCACCATGCAGAGAATGCGCGAGGCGATCCGCGCCAGCAACGCAGATGTCGGCGGTCGCACCGTCGAACTCTCGGAATTCGAGTACGTCATTCGCGGTAAAGGTTATCTCAAGAGTATCAATGATCTCGGCAATATCGTTCTCAAGACCAACAACGGCACGCCAGTGCTGCTGCGCGATGTTGCGCGCGTCGAACTTGGGCCCGACGAGCGACGCGGCATCACCGAATTGAACGGCGAGGGGGAAGTCGCTAGCGGCATCGTGTTGCAGCGCTTCGGTGTCAACGCGCTGCAGGTCATCGATAATGTCAAGCAACGGTTCAAGGAGATCGCGACCAGTCTGCCGGAATCGGTCGAGATTGTGCCGGTCTACGACCGCTCCAACCTGATCTATACTGCAATCGACACACTCAAGCGCACGCTGGTCGAGGAAAGCATCGTTGTCGCGCTTGTCTGCGTCGTGTTTCTGCTGCACGTTCGTAGCGCGCTGGTCGCGATCCTGATGCTGCCGGTCGGGGTGTTGATGGCGTTCGGCGCGATGAAGATATTGGGTCTCGGATCCAACATCATGAGCCTCGGCGGAATCGCGATCGCAGTCGGTGCCATGGTCGATGCCGCCATCGTGATGATCGAGAACGCCCACAAGCATTTGGAGCGGGCGAAGCCGGACCAACCGCGCGTCCATATCCTGATCGACGCAGCGTCCGAGGTGGGACCAGCGCTGTTCTTCAGCCTCCTGATCATCACCGTCTCGTTCATGCCGATCTTCACGCTGGAGTCGCAGGAAGGACGGCTGTTCAGCCCGCTGGCCTTTACCAAGACCTTTGCCATGGCCGCCGCCGCACTTTTGTCGGTCACGCTGGTGCCGGCGCTGATGGTGATCTTCGTCCGCGGCAGGATTGTTGCGGAGCACAGGAACCCGATCAATCGTTTCCTGATCTGGATCTATCGCCCGGTCATCAAGGCCGTGCTGCGCGCCAAGGTGTTTGTGATCCTGGTCGCGATCGCAGTTCTGGCCGTCACTATCTGGCCGGCACGGCAGCTCGGTACGGAATTCATGCCGACGCTGAACGAAGGTACGCTGCTGTACATGCCAACCACACTGCCGGGCATATCTGTGACCAAAGCCGCCGAACTGATGCAGATGCAGGACCGGATCATCCGCTCGTTTCCGGAAGTGGCCTCCGTCTACGGCAAGGCCGGACGCGCCTCGACGGCAACCGATCCAGCGCCGACGGAAATGTTTGAGACCATCGTCAACCTCAAGCCAAAGGAGGAGTGGCGCACGGGCCTGACCGTCGACGGCCTGATCGCCGAGATGAACAAGGCGTTGCAATTCCCCGGCGTCTCCAACGCCTGGACGATGCCGATCAAAGCCCGGATCGATATGCTTTCGACGGGTATTCGTACCCCGATCGGAGTCAAGGTGATGGGTACGGATCTCGTGCAGATCGATAAGCTGGCCAAACAGATCGAGCAGGTTCTGAAGGCCGTCCCAGGTACGTCGTCGGCTTACGCGGAGCGCTCGATCGGCGGATACTACCTGGAGATCGCTCCAGATCGCAATGCGCTCTCGCGTTACGGCCTCATGATCCAGGACGTCCAGGACACGATCGCGACAGCACTCGGCGGCCAGACGGTGGCGATGACGGTCGAAGGGCGACAGCGCTTCACCATCAATATGCGCTACCCACGCGATCTCCGGGACAATCCGAAGGCGATTGCAAGCGACATTCTCGTTCCGCTGCCGGCCGGAGGCGCAGTGCCGCTCGGCGAAGTCGCAGCCGTCGAGCCGGCGCGCGGACCGACGACAATCCGAACCGAGAATGGGCAGCTTGCGACCTACATCTATGTCGACATCCGCGATCGCGATATCGGCAGCTACGTTGCCGAAGCGCAGCACGCGGTGCAGGCGAGCATCCAGTTCCCAGCGGGCTATTATGTGGTCTGGAGTGGGCAATACGAGTACATGGAGCGCGCCTCGGCGCGGCTGAAGATCGTCGTTCCGGTCACGTTGGTCATCATCTTCCTTCTGCTCTATCTCAACTTCCGCTCCCTCACCGAGACAGCCATCGTCATGCTGTCGCTGCCGTTCGCGCTGGTCGGCGGCCTCTGGATGATGTGGTGGCTCGGTTTCAACATGTCGGTGGCTGTCGCCGTCGGCTTCATCGCGCTGGCCGGGGTCGCCGCCGAAACAGGCGTCGTGATGCTGATCTATCTCAATCATGCGCTGGCAGAGATCACCGAGCGGCGGAAGGCGGAAGGCCGTACCGTCACGCGGTCCGATCTGTACGATGCCATCATGGAAGGCGCCGTCGAACGCGTCCGGCCCAAGATGATGACGGTTGTCGCGATCATGGCCGGCCTCCTGCCCATCATGTGGAGCACGGGCACGGGATCCGAGATCATGCAGCGCATCGCGGTGCCGATGATTGGCGGTATGGTCTCTTCAACTCTGCTGACGCTCATAGTTATTCCGGCGATCTTCGGGCTGATCAAGGGCTCCAGGTTACCTGCGAGCGAACCGGATAGGCATGATCCGCCAGTGCCACTTCCGGTCACAGCACAAAGGCTGCGCATCTTGGAGCCAGTCGAATGAGATGACCCAGAACAAGCAAAAAACCGCGGGGCCAAGAATGATGGCTGCAGAAGCAGAGCTTAAAGGGCTGATGCTTGCGGCTCTGGACGGTGATTCGGCATCGCACCGCACGTTGCTCAATAGGCTGAGTAGCCGTCTGCGTGCCTACTACAAGAGCAAGCTCGCGCGCGTTGGCAAAGGCGCCTCGGAGGCGGAAGATCTGGTTCAAGAGGCCGTGGTGGCCATTCATATTAAACGACACACATACGACCCGACCGACCCATTTACGCCTTGGGTATATGCCATCGCGCGCCATAAGCTGATCGACTTTCTGCGTCGGACCCGCAGGTCGTTCGTGGATGTGCCTCTTGATGAGGCCGACGAGGCTATGGCGTGCGATGATTATATCGGTGTGGAAAGCTCCTATGACATCAGGCGGCTCATGCAACGGCTGCCTGAGACCATCAAATGCTCCATGGAAGCGGTGAAGCTCGACGGATTGAGCATCGCCGAAGCGGCGAAGCGATGTGGACTCTCGGAATCGGGGGTAAAGGTGAATATTCATCGTGGGCTCAAAACCTTGGCGGCGTTGATGGCCCAGGAAGTCAGATTATGAAGACGGATGACTTGATCGCGGCGCTTAGCGCCCACGTCGAGCCGGTCAATCGCCGATTGGTCGGCCGCAGGATTGCCGTAGCTATCGCGCTTGGAACCGTCTTAACGCTCGCCGTCATCCTGGCTGGGCTGGGTATCCGGGCTGACCTGGCGACCGGACGTGCCGTCATATTCCTGCTTCTGAAGATTGCATTTGCGGCCGGGATCGTCGCTTTGGCATCGGTCTACCTGATACGATTGGCGCGGCCCGGCGGGGAACGCAGAATCTCCTCGGGTTGGGCCATGATCCCATTCGCGGGAATTCTACTGCTTGCAGCCATTAGCCTCGGACAGGCACCCAGCAGGCACTGGGAAGCGATGGTTATGGGGGATGAATGGCTCGAGTGTCTTCTTTCGATACCAATTATCGCTATCGTACCTTTCGCTGCTGTCATCGCGGCGGTGCGAACGGCGGCGCCGACCAATCTTGTTTGGACGGGCGCGTTTGTCGGACTTGTTTCGGGCGGCATCAGCGCCATGGCATATGCGCTTCATTGCACCGACGATACGTTGCCCTTTGTCGCAATCTGGTACGGCGGCACCATTGTGCTTTGCACCTTAGCGGGGGCGATATTGGGCCCGCGCTTGTTGCGCTGGTAGTTGGGCCGCTTCGATTCACGTCCGCGTGAACTTGTAACCGACCGGCACTTTTTTCCGAACTGATCGATGAGGGGCCTTTAGGCTTGTCGAGGAGCCGGGTCATGTCAAAGCAAACAGTCAGCGCAATGGTGCTGTTGCTGGCATTGATGGCGGTATCAGCAACCGCATACGCAGGTGCTACGATTTCGGACAAGAGGTATTGGCCAAGTGAGGCCAGGCAGGGTGGCCATGTATCACAGGGGGGGTGGGGTTCAGTGTTTGCCTCAACCGCCAGACCGACGCGCCAATTTGTCGCGCCAGCCCCAGAGGCTAGCAGGCGTGTCTGGAGATATCAGTGGGGCCCGAAGTCTCCGATGACACAGAACTAGCACCGGGCATCTGTCGGTTTTATTCGAACGGTGCTTCCGTCCGTTCGCAGTGATTTCGTCATGTCGCTTTGACCAGAGCTTTTTGATCTCGGTCAAGAATAGTGGCGGCAGGTTGTCGTCTAGTTGCAGCTAGGAATTCAAACGATGTCGGTGCAAGATCATTCAGGGCATCAGGTGCGGGAAGGGATGCCTCTCAAATCCCGTGTAGGCGTATCCGTTGAGCGCCAGCGGCCGGCTGATCCGCGGCCCAGGAACGAGCATCGGCAAGGGGTGCCACGATTACAAGAAGCGCATTATCCGCCGTTGTTGGCTTCGGAAAAGACATTCAGGTGATCTTGCCCGACCGGCACACCACGCGCGGTACTGAGCTCACGTCCGGCTTTCAGATGTGGGCGATTTTGGTCCGCTGATACAGGCTGTGGGCGCGTGCTTCAAACGCGGCAATGACCTCCGCGGTAACGCCTGGTAGCGCTCGATCTAGGATCCCCTGGAGCAGGAAGGAGCGCAGTTCAAACTCTGCGATGAGGCTTACCAGGCAGCCTGTTTCAGCCACAGCGACAAAACTCCACGACAGCTTGAACTGACGAAATGGAAAATCCTTGGAGGTGACGTCAATCCACGTCGGCGGCTGCAGCACGGTCCTCGATCCGAAGCTCACGCGGATCAGGCCGAGACCTAGCACCTGATCGGTGACGTATGTGTTCCCCTCACGCCTGCGAATTCGCGCCGCAATCCACCAAGGCAGATATTCGGGATAGCGCTCGACATCGGCAGCCAGATCAAATAACTGTTCGTAAGTGTAAGGTAGCAGGCGCTCTCTTTTTTGGCTCGACATGTCAGTGCCCTCAATGCTTACCACTCGGAGCAAGCGATCCGCGGGTGTGCGGACCAAAGGCGACGAATTGGTTGGTGTCTCCCTTTTGAATGACGGTAGCAAGCTTTGTCAAAATCCAATTGCCAGCAGCGCGGTTGTGGTCGCCAAGGTCACCGCGCCGGCTGATCCGTAACTGAACCACGCAAGCGTCAGTCTTGACCATAATGCATGTCCTTGAGCGTGAGATAGATACGTTCTGCGCCGTGCCATGCAAACAGTACGATGACCGTCAGGAGCACGAGCTTGCCAGTCGGGTGCCGGCCGAACGCCATGGCGTGCGAATAGTCCATAACAGCCGGACTTAAGCCAACGCCGGTTGGGATCGCAATGCCCGTCATGATGACTGGCGCCGGCCCAAATAGCGCCGCGAGCATGCCGCCGGCACCGAACAAGAGCCAGAATATCGGCGCGATAGAGCGCTTCATTGCGAGACCCTCATGACGATGAGGAGTAGCAGGAGAGAGGCCAGTGGCGCAATCGCGATCCCTGTCGCGGTAATGACGCGGCGCTCAACATAGCTGACAGCGCGGTGCTGCTATTCACGTCGGCTTGCATTCACGAAGCCATTCTTCTGAGACGTTTCTGATTCAAAAGCTGGATCCGACGAGGGCTGAGTGACTTGATTAGACCATCGTTCTCTAGTTGTTTCATCGTTCGGGAGACAGTCTCAGTAGTCAGGCTGCGGATTCCGACGAAGTCGCCCGGGTGTACCGATATGAAGTCGCCCGGGGATTCCGAGACGATGTCGCCCACCTCTCCGATTTGATCTCGCCCGGGGGCGAGGCGTTCTAGCTGCTGAGGTTCTCT
>JAKFVP010000512.1 GCA_021732175.1 Bradyrhizobium sp. | reverse complement strand
TGGCGCCGCCAGCCACCTGCCCGGTCGCCGCGACCGGGTCGTAGCCGGGCGTGTCCATGAACACGAAACCCTTCTTGGTGACGGGCTCGGCATAGTGGAGCACGTCGACCAGATTGGTGCTGCCGGACTTCGCCATCGCGCCCAGCGATTTTTCCAGGATGGTGGTGAGACCGCCGGCCTTGTTGCCGGGGCTTGGATTGGCGTTCATCTCGGCGCCTTCGCGCTTTGTGTATTCCTCCCACCAGCGCATCAGGCCGACGAGTTTTTCGCCGACCTCGCGGCTGACCGCGCGTCGGGTCAGCAGATGTTCGGCGCCGTAGGTCTCCGGCGTTTCCGATAGAATGACGGTGCCGCCATGGCGAACCAGGAGATCGCTCGCAGCCCCCAGCGCGGGATTGGCCGACACGCCGGAGTAACCGTCGGAGCCGCCGCATTGCAGCGCCACCGTCAGCTCGCTCGCCGGCACGGACTCGCGCTTGACCTTGTTGGCATCGGTCAGCGCTTCCCTCACGAAGGCAACGCCCTTCTCCACGGTCTTGCGGGTACCGCCGACTTCCTGGATGTCCATCGCGCGCAGCCGGCCGGCGAGCTTCTGCTCCTCCATCAGCCCGCCGATCTGGTTCACCTCGCAGCCGAGGCCCAGCACCACGACCGCGGAAAAATTCACATGCCGCGCGTAGCCGCCGAGGGTACGGCGGAGCAGCGCCAGCGGCTCGTCCTGCGTCATGCCGCAGCCTGTCTTGTGGGTCAGCGCGACCACGCCGTCGACATTGGGAAAGTCGGCCAGCGGGTTATCGCCGGTGAACGGATTCTTCTTGAACATGTCGGCGACGATGCCGGCGACATGGGCGCTGCAATTCACCGAGGTCAGAATGCCGATATAGTTGCGCGTCGCGACGCGGCCGTCGGCGCGGCGGATGCCCTCGAAGGTCGCGGGCAGATCGAAATTCGGCACCGGCTTGACGTCGACGCCATAGGCATAATCCTTGGCGAAATCGCCCATGCCGCAGTTTTGCGTGTGGACGTGCTGGCCGGGCGCGATCGGCGCGGTGGCAAAGCCGATGATCTGGCCGTAGCGGCGCACCGGCTCGCCCACCGCGATCGGCTTGATCGCGACCTTGTGGCCGGCGGGAATCCGCTCGAGCGTGGTGACGCCCTCGGCGACCACAAGCCCCGGCGGCAGGCTCGATCGCGCAATCAGGACACCATCGTCAGGGTGCAGTCGGATCACGGGTGCCGGGGCCATGGTCGGTCTCCTTGGTTCGCTTTCACCTCTCCCCGTGCATTATGGGGAGAGGGAGAGATTACGTCAGGCCTTCCCGCCGGAATCCTTGCGGGTCTGGTTCACCTGCATCTTGGCATAGGTCATCATCAGGCCGCTCTCGTTCGACAGCGTGACCAGCTTGAAGCCCATGTTGATGGCGCGCACGGCACCATCGGCGCCGGAGCAATGGATACCTGCATGGAGACCGCGCTTGCCGCACTCCTTCACGATCTTCTCGTAGATCGCAAGGATCTCGGGCTCGGTGCGGTCGAGCTTCGGCTCGAGGCCGTAGGAGAAGCCGAGATCGGACGGACCGACGTAGACGCCGTCGATGCCCTCGACGTCGAGGATCGATTCCATGTTCCCTATCGCGGTCTTGGTCTCCATCATCGGCAGCAACACGATCTCGTCGTTCGCCGTCTTCTGATAGGTGCCGGCCGAGCCGTACATGCCGGCGCGGATCGGGCCGTTGGAGCGCACGCCCTTCGGCGGATACTTTGCGTAGGAGACGAGGTTCTTCGCCTCCTGCGGCGTGTTGATCATCGGGCAGATCACGCCATAAGCGCCACCGTCGAGTACCTTGCCGACGATGCCAGGCTCGTTCCAGGGCACGCGTACCATCGGCGTGACGGGATGCTTGCCCATGGCCTGGAAGCACTGGACCATCGACAGATAGTCCTGCACGCCGTGCTGCATGTCGACGGTGACGCTGTCGAAGCCGCATTGCGCAATGACTTCGGCGGAAAATCCTGACGGGATCGCCAGCCAGGCGTTCACCACGGCCTTGCCTGAAGCCCATACTTTCTTGACGTTGTTGTCTGCCATTGATCGCGTTTCCCTGTGATGCAATCGGTTGAAAATGGTTTGTCTAGCTCGCAGCTCGTTGAATGCTGGCTTCGCTGACGCCGACTTCGCGCGCAGTGTTCACGATCGCGGCCCAGGTATCGTCAGGCAGCGGCACGCCGTTGGCGGTGCGCTCGGCGCGCGTCCTGCGCTCGGGGTCGCCGGGGATCAGCACGGTATCGACCCCGGCGACCGGCTTGGTCGCGCGGATAAAATCGGCATAGCGCGTGATCTCGCCGTCGAAGTAGTTGGAGGTGTCGACCACCTTCGGATCGATGTAGAAGGAAAGCATGCCGTTGGCGAAGCGGCGGCCGCCTGAAGTGGCGCCGGTGCCGGTGAGCGCGCCGCCCAACAGTTCGCAGATGAAGGCAAGGCCCGAGCCCTTGTGCTCGCCGAAGGCGCGGATCGCGCCGGTGCCCGCGGTGTGGTCGCGCGGGCCGCCGACGGTGTGCGGGCCATAGAGGACGGTGGGATCCTCGCTGAGCGTGCCGTCGGCATCGATCAGCGCGCCCTTCGGCAGTTTCTTGCCGCCGCGGCTGGCGACCAGCACCTTGCCTTCGGCCACGATCGAGGTCGCAAAATCGAGCACGATCGGGTCCTGCCCTGCCCTGGGAATGCCAACGCAATACGGCGCAGTCGAAAGACGCTTCTCGACGCCGCCGAACGGCGCCACCAGCAGCGAACCCGCAGCATTGACGAAGTGCACCGACACCAGCCCTTCGGCCGCGGCCATCTCCGCCCAATCGCCGACGCGCCCGATATGCCCGGCATTGCGCAGCGCCACTGCTGCGAGCCCCGCCTTCCTGCACTTCTCGATACCGGTCTTCACCGCGAACGGCGTGACGGTCTGGCCATAGCCGAACTTGCCGTCGACCACGGCGAGCGACGGCGTATCGACGACGATCTCCGGCGTCTGGTTGGGTATGACGTTGCCGGTCTTCTTCCACCTGATATAGACGGGCACGCGGATTACGCCGTGGCTGTCATGGCCGGTGAGGTTTGCGGTGGTGAGATAAGTCGCGATGCGCCGCGCTTCCTCGGGGGAAGATTCGGCGTGAGAGAAAACGTCCGCGACGAAATCGATGAGATTGTTGACCTTGATCGTGACCATGTTCGGATTTCAGCGTTCCTTGTGCGGCTCAGCAACATCGCGATGCGGCGAACCTGCTCCCTGCGCCGGTTTTGTTGACCGGCTTGGCCGGCACTTTGAGCGAAAAATCGCTGGCCTGTCCACTGCCGCTGTCATCATTGCCTAATGATCGCAATCATTTGCAGGCAGGCTATGCACCGCATTGATAGCTTCATGCAGATTTGCCTTCACTCCTCGCCATCGTCGCCATCGGCGCCTTCCATGTCGGCGAGACTGTGTTCCAGCACCGCCAGCATGTCCTGCAATTCGGACAGCCGGCGCGCGCCGAAGCGGCGGGTGATCTCGGCATAGATCGCCTCCGAGGTCGGTGCGACGGCCTCGATCAGCTTCAATCCCTTGGCCGAAATCGATACCACTGCGCGGCGCTGGTCGGCCTCCGCGGTCTTGCGCTCGATCAGTTGCCGCGCCTCGAGGTCGCGCAGGATGCGCGACAGGCTGGGGCCGAGCAGGAACGCCGTGCGCGCGAGCTCAGTGACTTCGATCGCCTCGACCGCCGTCAACGCGCGCAGGATGCGCCATTGCTGCTCAGTGAGGCCATGGTTCCTCAGCGAGGGGCGGAACTGGCGCATCACGGCCTCGCGGGCACGCAGCAGCGACATCGGCAGCGAACGCGAGAACTCGCGCATCGGCTGCCGGCGGGATGCCGGTACCGCGGCCGGGCTGGAATCGTTGGGCGATTTCTTGCGCGCCATGCTTTTCACGTTTGCGCTGCAACACGCAGCGGCAGGGTTTACAGCGAAACACTTAACATGTTAATCATCTCGCCGCATCCCCTAATTAGCTGTGCGCCATGGCCCTCTCGCAAGACGAAATCCGCAGCGCCGCCGAGCGGCTCGACCGCGCGGAGAAGACCCGCAAGCAGATCCGCCAGCTCTCGCTGGATCACCCCGGTATTACGCTCGACGATGCCTATGCGATCCAGAAGGCCTGGGTCGAGATGAAAGTAAAGCAGGGCCGCGTCGTGAAGGGCCACAAGATCGGCCTCACCTCCAAGGCGATGCAGAGCGCGCTCAATATCGACGAGCCTGACTCCGGCATCCTGCTCGACGACATGTTCTTTGCCGATGGCGGCCTCGTCCCGACTGACCGCTTCATCGCCACCCGCGTCGAGGCAGAACTCGCTTTTGTGATGAAGACGCGCCTGTCGGGCCCGAACTGCACCTTGTTCGACGTGCTCAACGCCACCGACTTCGTGGTGCCGGCGCTGGAAATCCTCGATACCCGCGTGGAGCGCGTCGATCCGCAGACCAAAGCGACGCGCAAGATTTTCGACACCATCGCCGACAATGCGGCCAATGCCGGCATCGTGCTCGGCGGGCGGCCGATCCGCCCGCTCGATGCAGACCTGCGCTGGATCGGCGCATTGTGCTATCGTAACGGCCAGTTGGAAGAGACGGGCCTCGCCGCCGGCGTGCTCAACCATCCCGCCACCGCGGTGGCTTGGCTCGCCAACAAGATCGCGCCCAACGGCCTCGCGCTCGAGGCAGGACAGGTGGTGCTGGCGGGATCGTTCATCCGACCGATCGAAACCCGCAAGGGCGACACGATCCAGGCCGACTATGGACCCTATGGCTCGGTGAGCTGTTACTTCGCGTAAGCAACGACAAAAAATCGGGAGTAAACCGCATGCCGCATTTCACCATCGAATATTCAGCCAATATCGACAAGCGCGTCGACATGGCCGCCGTGGTCGAACTGGTCCGCAAGGCGGCGGTGGAGACCGGCATCTTCCCGGTCGGCGGCATTCGCGTGCGCGCCATCAAATGCGAGCACTATGCGATCGCCGACGGCAATCCGCAGCTCGGTTTCCTGTCGATGGTGCTGCGGCTCGGCGAAGGCCGCGACCTCCCCGCGCGCCAGAAGGCCGGCGAGCATATCTTCAAAGCGCTTTCAACTCATCTCGATCCGGTTTTCGCCAATAGCAAGTTCGCACTGTCGTTCGACATGCAGATCAACGACAAGGAAACAAGCTGGAAACGCAACAACATCCACGAAGCGCTGAAAGTGGAGGCTGCCCATGGATAAGGTCGCCCCGAAACAAGCCGACGTCTTCCAGGCCAATCGTGACCGCGTCGCGCCGCTGCTGAAGAAGCTGCGTGGCGACGGCATCGGCCACATGATCGACGGCAAGATCGTGCCGTCGGTCTCCGGCCAGACCTTCGAGACCAACTCGCCGGTCGACGGCTCGGTGCTCGCAAGCGTCGCCCGCGGTAACGCCGAAGACATCGATCGCGCAGCAACGGCGGCGTCTCTGGCCTTCAAGTCCTGGCGGGATATGGCACCGGCCATGCGCCGTAAGCTGCTGCATCGTGTGGCTGACGCCATCGAGGACAATGCCGACGACATCGCGGTGCTCGAATGCATCGACACCGGCCAGGCGCATCGCTTCATGGCCAAGGCCGCGATCCGCGCCGCCGAGAATTTCCGCTTCTTCGCCGATAAATGCGCCGAAGCCCGCGACGGGCTGAATACGCCGAGCGAGGAGCACTGGAACATTTCCACCCGCGTGCCGATCGGCCCGGTCGGCGTGATCACGCCGTGGAACACGCCGTTCATGCTCTCGACCTGGAAAATTGCGCCAGCGCTGGCCGCCGGCTGCACCGTCGTGCACAAGCCCGCAGAATGGTCGCCGGTGACGGCCGACATGCTGGCAAGGCTGTGCAAGCAGGCCGGCCTGCCCGATGGCGTGCTCAACACCGTGCATGGCCTTGGCGAGGAAGCCGGCAAGGCGCTGACCGAGCATCCCGCCATCAAGGCGATCGGCTTTGTCGGCGAAAGCGCGACCGGCTCGGCGATCATGGCGCAGGGATCGAAGACGCTGAAACGCGTGCATTTCGAACTCGGCGGCAAGAACCCGGTGATCGTGTTCGACGACGCTGACCTCGACCGCGCGCTCGATGCCGTCGTGTTCATGATCTACTCGCTCAACGGCGAGCGCTGCACCTCTTCTAGCCGCCTGCTGGTGCAGCAGAGCATCGCCGACAAGTTCATCGAAAAGCTCACCGCGCGCGTGCAGAAGCTGAAGGTGGGCCATCCCCTCGATCCCGCCACCGAAGTCGGGCCACTGATCCATGAGCGGCATCTGGCGAAAGTCTGCTCCTACTTCGATGTCGCGAAAAAGGACGGTGCCACCATCGCCGTCGGCGGCAAGCCGCATGACGGCCCCGGCGGCGGGCATTACGTGCAGCCCACGCTGGTCACCAATGCCAGCTCCAGGATGCGCGTGGCGCAGGAGGAAGTGTTTGGCCCGTTCCTGACCGTGATCCCCTTCCGCGACGAAGCCGACGCCATCGAGATTGCCAACGGCGTGCAATACGGCCTCACCGGCTACGTCTGGACCGGCGACATGGGCCGTGCGCTGCGCGTTGCGGACGCGCTCGAGGCCGGCATGATCTGGCTGAATTCGGAGAACGTCCGCCATCTGCCGACGCCGTTCGGCGGCATGAAAGCCAGCGGCATCGGCCGCGACGGCGGCGATTACTCGTTCGATTTCTACATGGAAACCAAGCATGTCTCGCTGGCGCGGGGCACGCACAAGATTCAGAAGCTGGGAATGTAAGTGTACCGTCATTCCGGGGCGCGACGAAGTCGCGAGCCCGGAATCCATAACCACCACCGGGAGTATGGATTCCGGGCCTGCGCCTCGCGGCGCATCCCGGAATGACAAGAAACAAGACCGAGGAAACCATGCCCGTTCCGAAACACATCTTCGATCCGCCGTTCAACATCATCCGCTCCAGCCACGTCGTGCTCGATGTCACCGACCTCGATCACAGCCGCGAGTTCTACGAGACCACCGTCGGCATGCATGTCGAGGACCGCGACGACAAGGCGGTGTATCTGCGCTCCAGCGAGGAGCACCAGCATCACTCGATGGTACTGCGGAAAGCCGCCGTGCCGGCCTGCAACCGGCTCGGCTTCAAGGTCGGCGATGAGAGCGATCTCGACAAGGCGGCGGCGTTCTTCTCTACCAACGGCATCACCCATGCTTTCGTCGACCAGCCGTTCCAGGGGCGCACGTTGCAGTTCACCGATCCCTTCGGTTTCCAGATCGAGCTCTACGCCACCATGGAGAAGCGCCCGCATCTGCTGCGCCGCTACGATCTTTACAAGGGCTGCCATCCGCAGCGGCTCGACCATTTCAACGTGTTCGCCGCCGAAGTTCAGGGCACGGTCGACTTCTACGCGCGTCTCGGCTTCCGCCTCACCGAATATGCCGAGGAGGACGGGCCGAACGGCCGCATCGCCGCCGCCTGGCTGCACCGCAAGGGTAACGTGCACGACTTTGCGATTACCAACGGCAAGGGCCCTCGCCTGCACCATTTCGCCTATTGGGTGCCGACGGCGATGAACGTGCTGCATCTCTGCGACGTCATGGCCTCGAGCGGTTACCTGAAGAACATCGAGCGCGGCCCCGGCCGGCACGGCATCTCCAACGCCTTCTTCCTTTATGTGCGCGATCCCGACGGCCATCGCCTCGAGCTCTACACCAGCGACTATTTCACGGGAGATCATGACCACGAGCCGCTGCGCTGGTCGCTGCGCGATCCGCGCCGGCAGACGCTGTGGGGCGCGCCCGCGCCGCGTTCCTGGTTCGAAGAAGGCTCGCCCTTCTCCGGGCAACAGGTGCGCGAGCCGCAATTCGTGGCCCAGGTGCTGGTAGCGGACTGATCGCCAATGACCGCCCCTCGTCTCGCCACCTATGCCGTCAGCGGCATCACCAAATACGGTTTCGTCACCGACCGCGGCATTGTCGATCTCTCGGCGCGCTTCGAGTATCCGACAATGCGCGAGGCGATCGAAGCCGGCGCCCTGATGAAGCTTGCCGATGAAGGCGCCAAACATTCGCCCGACCATGGCCTCACCGACATCAATTGGCTGACGCCGATCCCGGCGCCGGAAAAGATCATCTGCATCGGCGTGAACTATCCGGACCGCAATGCCGAATACAAGGATGGCTCGGACGCGCCGAAATATCCGAGCATGTTCATGCGGACGCCACGCTCCTTTGTCGGCCACAACACGCCGCTGGTGCGCCCGCGCGCCTCGCAGCAACTCGACTATGAGGGCGAGCTCGTCATCGTCATCGGCAAGGCCGGGCGTCACATTCCGGAAGCCAGAGCGCTCGACCACATCGCCGCGATCACGCTGTGCAACGAGGGCACGCTGCGCGACTGGGTACGGCATGCCAAGTTCAATGTGACGCAAGGCAAGAATTTCGATTCCACCGGCAGCCTCGGCCCCTGGCTGGTGCCCTACACCGACAAGGCCCAGATATCAGACATCCGCCTGACCACGCGCGTCAACGGCGAGACGCGGCAGGACGACCGCACCGGGCGGCTGATCTTCGGCTTCGGTTTTCTGCTCAACTATATCTCCACCTTCACCACGCTGGTGCCCGGTGACATCATCGTCACGGGCACGCCGACCGGCGCGGGCGCGCGGTTCGATCCGCCGCGCTATCTCAAGCCCGGCGATGTCATCGAGGTCGAGGCCGACGGCGTCGGCATCCTGCGCAACGGCGTCGTCGACGAAACTCCGTAAGTAACGATTGGAAAGTGCAATGAGCGTAGCGTCGGGCGGAGAAGCCATCGTCAACGGCCTTGTGGCGCATGGCGTCGATACCGTGTTCGGGCTGCCCGGCGCGCAGATCTACGGCTTGTTCGACGCCTTCCATCAGGCGCAGCTGAAAGTCATCGGCGCGCGGCATGAGCAGGCCTGCGGCTACATGGCGTTCGGCTATGCCCGCGCCAGCGGACGACCCGGCGTGTTCAGCGTGGTGCCCGGCCCCGGCGTGCTCAATGCCAGCGCCGCGCTGCTCACCGCCTTTGGCTGCAACGAGCCGGTGCTGTGCCTGACCGGTCAGGTACCAACGCAATTCCTCGGCAAGGGCCGCGGCCATCTGCACGAGATGCCGGACCAGCTTGCGACGCTGCGCACGTTCGTCAAATGGGCCGACCGGATGGAATATCCTGACGTGGCGCCTGCGATGGTCGGCCGCGCCTTCCAGGAAATGCTGTCCGGCCGCCGCGGCCCTGTTTCGCTGGAAATGCCGTGGGATGTGTTCACCCAGCGCGCCGAGGTCGGCAAAGCGCAGGTCTACGATACCCTGCCCGCGCCCGCGCCCGACCCTGACCGTATCAAGGCCGCGGCCGCGCTGATCAAGGCCAGCAAGAATCCGATGATCTTTGTCGGCAGCGGCGCCATCCATGCGCGTGAGGAAATCCTCGAGCTGGCCGAGATGCTCGATGCACCCGCCGTCGCCTTCCGCAGCGGCCGCGGCATCGTTTCCAACGCCCATGAGCTCGGCCTCACCATGGCCGCCGCCTACAAGCTGTGGCCGACGACGGACCTGATGATCGGCATCGGCACGCGGCTGGAATTGCCGACCATGTCGCGCTGGCCCTATCGGCCTGATGGTCTGAAATCGATCCGCATCGACATCGATCCCGTCGAGATGCGCCGCTATGTCTCCGACGTTTCGGTGATCGCGGATTCCAAGGCCGGCACGCGCGATCTCGTGGCAGCTGTCTCAAAGGCCGGCTTCAGCAAGACGAGCGGCCGCCGTGCCGCGATCCGCGAGGCGACGGCCGCTGCCGAAAAGGAAATCCAGCGCATCCAGCCGCAGATGGCTTACCTCAAGATTCTTCGCGAGGTGCTGCCGGCCAATGCCATCGTCACCGACGAGCTGTCGCAGGTCGGCTTCGCCTCCTGGTACGGCTTTCCGATCTATGAGCCTCGGACGTTCATCACCTCGGGCTATCAGGGCACTCTCGGCTCCGGCTTTCCGACCGCGCTCGGCGCCAAGGTCGCCCATCCCGACCGGCCGGTGGTTGCCATCACCGGCGACGGCGGCTTCATGTTCGGCGTGCAGGAGCTCGCCACCGCCGTGCAGTTCCGCATCGGTGTCGTGACGCTCGTCTTCAACAACAACGCCTATGGCAATGTGCGGCGCGACCAGCGCGAGCGTTTTGACGGCCGCGTGGTGGCGTCCGATCTCGTCAATCCCGATTTCGTCAAGCTCGCCGAATCCTTTGGCGCAGGCGCTGCGCGCGTTACCTCGCCCGATCAGTTCAAGCCGGCGCTGGAGAAGGCGCTGGCCGACGGCGGGCCTTATGTGATCGCCGTCGAGGTGCCGACAGATTCCGAAGTCAGCCCGTGGGCCTATATCCATCCGGCGAAGCCGGCCTAGACGCGTCGCGCCTGCAGTCGTGACGCCGCGATCGCGAGTAGCCCAGCGCCCGCGACCGCCCAGCACGCCACCGGCGCCCATTGCAGCAGCGGCGCATATTCCGGCAGCTTTTGCAGGCCGCCGGCAACGGCCGCCATGCGCGCGAAGGTCGCGAGCGCCAGCGCGGAGAAGACGAGGCCCACGACCTTGCCTTCTGCGCCGGTCTCTCCGATCGCCAGCGCCGCCGACACCGCGGCCTGGGGCTGCAT
>JAKFVP010000513.1 GCA_021732175.1 Bradyrhizobium sp. | reverse complement strand
GTCGGCCCCGGCAAGAAGGCCAAGGGCGAGGCGCGCAAGGTGCTGAAGCGCCGCATCGAGGAAGAGCTCGACCGTTTCGAGACGTTTCAACTGGCGGATTGAAGCTGACGGCTGCCGTTGCGCGCCCCGTGCCTGTTCATCCTCGAGGGCATCCCCTCGAAACCGGTGTCGTCCCTGCGAACGCAGGGACGACATCTCATGTGTGGCGGCGCTACCGCTTCACCGCGGTGAACCTTGCCCCGCCCATCGCCTTCTCCTGCACGAGTTCGACGAACAGCACATAGGACTTGTAGAAGTCGTCATGGCCAGCCGGCGTGCCGGCCGCCTGGGCCTCACCGCGCAGTTTTTCGTACATGCGCAAACGTTCAGCGAGGATGACGCCCCACGCCTCGGTCTCATCCTCCACAGCCTCGATCTCGAATCCGGCCCCGCGCAACAGCTTGGCATGCTCTTCGATTCCAATCAGCGTCGCCGCCGCCATGCCGTCCCACAGCAATTGCCGCTGCGCATCGGTTAAAGGCCTATGCACCACCCAGTTGGTGAAGGCGAACCGTCCGCCCGGGCGCAGCACGCGATACGCTTCGGCAAAGACACGCGCGATGTCGGGCACATGCAGCAGCGCTTCCTGGCTGACGACGGCGTCGTAGCCCGCGTCCGGCAGCGGCAGGTTCATCACATTGCCTTCGAGCACGTGCACCTGGCTGTCGAGCCCGACACGCCGCGACAGCTCCGCGGCGCCGGCCACGCGCGCCGGCGTCAGCTCGATGCCGGTGACATCGGCGCCATAGCGATGCGCGAGATAGCGCGCCGGTCCGCCAAGCCCGGCGCAGAGATCGACCACTTCGCTGCCGAGACCAATCCGCGCAGCCAGCGCCAGCGCGTCATTGGCGGCAAGTCCGCCATAGTGATCCTGGTCGTGCGGAAACAGCTCCTCCGGCTGCAAATCCTCCAGCGTCCCGCGCGCCGCCTCCAGTTTCGCGAGGATGATCTGCGCCGAGATCGGATGCCGTTCGTAGAAGTCGATCGCCGTGCGGATCGGGGAGGTCATGCAGTCTCCAGCGCGAGAAGGGTCTCCACCATAACCGCTAGTCGGGGCCGCTTCAGCGGGCCCGGCCGGCCCTCTCGGAAACTCAAAATTAACTCACAGACATGTGTCTTATGACGATTATTGACATTCGTCAGTGAACACTCGATACTTCTCATCAAAGTTCAGCCATAGGGGTATCCGATGTTGGTCCGATCGATTTTGTCGAGCTATTTGCGACTCTTGACCGGCGCACTGCTGGCCGCTTCGGCGATCGCGCTGACCGGTTGCAATGAATCGACGGCGGAAAAGGTCGTTCAGGGACGCCCCGTCCTGGTCGCCACCGTGAAGTATGAAGCCGCATCCCCCGAGCGCAGCTTTGTCGGCACGGTCAAGCCGCGGATCGAGTCCGACATGGGCTTCCGGGTTCCGGGCAAGGTCGCCAAGCGCCTGGTCGAGGTCGGCCAGACCGTCGATATCGGCCAGCCCCTGGCGCTGCTCGACGAGGTCGATCTGAAGCTGCAGGCCGAGCAGGCCCAGGCCGAATTTTCCGCCGCCACCGGCGTGCTGGCGCAGGCGGCCGCCTCCGAGCAGCGCGCCAAGGATCTTCGCGCAAAGGGCTGGACCACCGACGCGCAGATGGATTCGGCGCGCGCTGCCGCCGATGAAGCGCGGGCGCGGCTCAATCGCGCCGAGCGCCAGGTCGAACTGACCAAGAACTCTCTCTCTTATGCGACGCTGGTGGCAGATGCCCGCGGCGTCGTCACGGCGACGCAGATCGAGCCTGGCCAGGTGGTTGCCGCGGGCCAGGCCGCGATCCGTGTCGCACGCTTTGCCGAGAAGGAAGCCGTCGTCGCGATCCCCGAGACGCTGGTCGGCCGCGCCAAGGAAGGCGTTGCCTCGGTGACGCTGTGGTCGGAGCCGGACAAGAAGTATGCCGCGAAGCTGCGCGAGATCGCGCCGTCAGCTGACCCGGCGACGCGCACTTATCTTGCCAAGTTTTCGCTGCCGGGCGCCGGCGACAGCGTTTCGCTCGGCATGACCGCGACCTTGACGCTCGCCGATCCCGCCACCGATCGCGTCGCCAAGCTGCCGCTGTCGGCCTTGTACAATCAGGGCGGCAGCCCCTCGCTCTATGTCGTCGATAGCTCCGGCAGCATCGCGCTGAAGCCGGTGACGGTGAAGGCCTACGATTCCGACAACGTCATCATCACTGACGGCGTCGACGAAGGCGCCAAGGTCGTGGCGCTCGGCGTGCAGAAACTCGATCCCGCGCAGAAGGTGCGCGTGGTCTCGGCCTTGTCGTTCTAGTCAGGCGTCATTGCGAGCGACTTGTCCGCCGTAGCTCGAAGAGCGAAGGCGGAGGCGAAGTAAAAGAAAGCTGGATTGCTTCGTCGCTGCGCTCCTCGCAATGACGGTGGAAATACAAACGGATTTTGGAAGCAGGAAATCAGGAGAGCGAGATGAAACACTTCAATCTCTCGAGCTGGGCGGTCAGCCATCCGACCCTGATCCTGTTCCTGATGATCGTGCTGGGTGCCGCCGGCTTCTTCTCCTATCAGAAGCTCGGCCGCGCCGAGGACCCGTTCTTCACCGTGAAGGTGGTCAACGTCTCCGCGATCTGGCCCGGCGCCACCGCGCAGGAAATGCAGACCCAGGTCGCCGACCCCATCGAGAAGAAGCTGCAGGAACTGCCGTTCTTCGAGAAGGTGCAGACCTATTCCAAGCCGTCCTTTGCCGCGATGCAGGTGACGTTCCGCGACAATACGCCGGCCAAGGACGTGCCGTTTCTCTTCTATCTGCTGCGCAAGAAGCTGGTCGACGTGCAGGACCAGTTGCCCCAGGGCCTGCTCGGTCCCGTCGTCAACGACGAATTCTCCGACGTCGATTCCATCCTCTACATGATGACCGGCGAGGGCGCCGATTATGCGCAACTGAAGAAGACGGCCGAAGGCCTGCGCCAGAAGCTCTTGAAGGTGAACGGCGTCACCAAGGTCAATCTCTACGGCACCCAGGCCGAGCGCATCTTCGTCGAGTTTTCCCATGCCAAGCTGGCGACCCTCGGCATCACGCCGCAGACGCTGTTCGATTCGCTGGCCAAGCAGAACAACATCACGCCGACAGGCACCGTGGAAACCTCGGCGCAGCGCGTGCCGCTGCGCGTCACTGGCGCGCTCGATGGCGCCAAGGCGGTGTCGGAAACCCCGGTCGAGAGCAACGGCCGCGTGTTCCGCCTCGGCGACATCGCCACCGTGACCCATGGTTACATCGACCCGCCGTCCTTTGTCGTGCGCCAGGAAGGCAAGCCTGCGATCGGCATTGGCGTCGTCACCGCCAAGGGCGCCAACATCCTGGAGCTCGGCAAGGAGGTCGAGACCGCCACCAACGACTTCATGAAGGCGGTGCCGCAGGGCATCGATGTCAAGCAGATCGCCGACCAGCCCAAGGTCGTCGAGCATGCGGTCGGCGAGTTCGTGCATTCCTTCATCGAGGCGCTCGGTATCGTGCTGTTCGTCTCCTTCCTCGCGCTCGGCTGGCGCACCGGCATCGTGGTCGCCGCCTCCGTGCCGCTGGTGCTCGCCATCGTCTTCATCGTCATGGAAGCGATGGGGCTCGCCCTGCACCGCATCACCCTCGGCGCGCTGATCATCGCGCTGGGCCTCCTCGTCGACGACGCGATCATCGCGGTCGAGATGATGGTGGTGAAGATGGAGCAGGGCTGGGACCGCATCCGCGCCGCATCCTTTGCCTGGGAATCCACCGCGTTTCCGATGCTGACCGGCACGCTGGTCACCGCGGTCGGCTTCCTGCCGATTGGTTTTGCCAATTCGGCGGTTGGCGAATATGCCGGCGGCATCTTCTGGATCGTTGCGATCGCGCTGGTCGCCTCCTGGTTCGTGGCGGTGATCTTCACGCCCTATATCGGCGTCAAGCTGCTGCCGAATCTCGCCCATCACGCCAACCACGATCCGCATGCGGTCTATGAGACCCGCATGTACCGGGGCCTGCGCGCTGTCGTGCAGTGGTGCGTCGATCACCGCATCAAGGTGGTGGCTGCGACCGCCGGCGTGTTCGTGCTCTCCATCATCGGCTTCGGCCATGTCCAGCAGCAGTTCTTCCCGCTGTCGGAGCGGCCCGAGCTGTTCCTGCAGTTGCGCCTGCCCGAGGGCACCGCCTTCAACGTCACGGAAAAGTCCGTGAAGAAGGCCGAGGAGCTTTTGAAGGGCGACAAGGACATCAGCACCTACACCGCCTATGTCGGCCAGGGCTCGCCGCGCTTCTGGCTCGGCCTCAATCCGCAACTGCCGAACGAGGCCTTTGCCGAGATCGTCATCCTCTCCAGGGACGTCGAGGCGCGCGAGCGCATCATGGCCAAGATCGAGAAGGCGGTCGCCGAGGGCGCGCTGCCGGAGGCACGGGTGCGCGTCGACCGCTTTAATTTCGGTCCGCCGGTCGGCTATCCCGTCCAGTTCCGCGTCATCGGTCCCGACGCCAACAAGGTGCGCGACATCGCCTACCAGGTTCGGGACGTCGTCCGCGCCAACAAGAAAGTCAAGGAAGTCCAACTCGACTGGAACGAGCAGTCGCCCTACCTGAAGCTGGTCGTCGACCAGGACCGCGCCCGCGCGCTGGGCCTCACCCCGCAGGAGGTCTCGCAGTCGCTGGCGATGCTGATCTCGGGTGCGCCGGTCACGACCGTCCGCGACGGCATCGAGAAGGTCGGCGTGGTCGCCCGCGCCGTTCCCTCCGAGCGGCTCGACCTCGGCAAGGTCGGCGATCTCACCATTACGTCAAAGAACGGCATCGCCGTGCCGCTGCAGCAGATCGCCAAGATCGAGTATGCCCACGAAGAGCCGATCATGTGGCGGCGCAACCGCGACATGGCGATCACCGTGCGCACCGACGTCGTCGACGGCGTCCAGGCGCCCGACGTCACCAACCAGATCTGGCCCAAGCTGAAGGACATCCGCGACAAGCTCGAGCCGGCCTACCGGATCGAGCCGGGCGGGGCGTTCGAAGAATCCGCCAAGGGCAACGCCTCGATCTTCGTCCTCTTCCCGTTGATGGTCATGGTGATGCTGACGCTGCTGATGATCCAGCTGCAAAGCTTCTCGCGCCTGACGCTGGTGTTCCTCACCGCGCCCCTCGGCATCGTCGGCGCCTCGTTCGGGCTGAATGTCGCCAATAAGCCCTTCGGCTTCGTGGCCCTGCTCGGCCTGATCGCGCTGGCCGGCATGATCATGCGCAACACCGTCATTCTCGTTGACCAGATCGAGACCGACGTGGCGCATGGCCTGACCCGCCGCGAGGCGATCGTGGAGGCCACCGTCCGCCGCGCCCGCCCGGTGGTGCTGACGGCGCTGGCCGCGATCCTTGCCATGATCCCGCTGTCCCGCTCGGCGTTCTGGGGCCCGATGGCGATCACGATCATGGGTGGTTTGTTTGTTGCAACCTTCCTGACCTTGCTGTACCTGCCGGGTCTCTATGCCCTCTGGTTCAGGAAGAGCCTGGAAGAGAGCGGCTCCAGCGAGCAGCCGGCTGCCGCGCCGCAGCATGGCAAGGACGAGCAACTCGCATTTCCGCTTGCCGAGGCCGCGGAATAAGGGAACATTGAGCACCGGATCATGACGCTAGTCTCCGAACATATCGAAACCGACACCCGCGAGCGTATCCTCGTGGTGGCGGAGCGTCTGTTCCGGCAGCTCGGTTATCAGAAGACCACGGTCGCCGACATCGCCAAGGAACTGCGGATGAGCCCCGCGAACGTCTATCGCTTCTTCGATTCGAAGAAGGCGATCCACGAAAGCGTGGCCCGCGGCCTGATGGAAGAGGTCGAGGCCGAGGCGCGGCGCATCGTCGCCCAGCCGGGTCCGGCGAAGCCGCGCCTGCGTGAGCTGCTCAAGACCATCAATCGCATGAACACCGAGCGCTATGTCGGCGATAACAAGCTGCACGAGATGGTCCGGATTGCGATGGAGGAGGACTGGCAGGTCTGCGTCGCCCATATCGAATGCGTCACCGGCATCATCGGCGAGGTGATCGCGCAGGGCGTGGCGACGGGCGAGTTCGAGGCGCCCGATTTGCCGCTGACGGCGCTCTGCACCTGCACCGGCATGATCCGCTTTTTCCACCCTGAGATGATCGCCCAGGCCGTCAACAAGCCCAGCGCGACGATCGACCAGATGACCGACTTCCTTTTCCGCGCCCTTGAGCCGCGTCAGGCGAAATAGCCTCGGGCCGATTTAGCCGGTATAGTTCCTGTCATTCCGGGATGGTCCGAAGGACCAGACCACAGATGCGCAATTGCGCATCGGGGAATCTCGAGATTCCGGGTTCGATGCTTCGCATCGCCCCGAAATGACTGAACAGGAACCCTCCGCGTGACCCAAAAAGACCTGCACTATTACGAGCCCGCCAAGGGCCATGGCCTCAAGCACGATCCCTTCAACGCCATTATCGCCCCGCGCCCGATCGGCTGGATCTCCTCCCGCGACGTCAACGGCAACGTGAATCTGGCGCCCTACAGCTTCTTCAACGCCTTCTGCTACAAGCCGCCGATCATCGGCTTCTCCTCCACCAACTGGAAGGACAGCGCCGCCAACATCCAGGAAACGAAGGAGTTCGTCTGGAATCTGGCGACCAGGGATCTGGCGCAGCAGATGAATGCGACCGCGGCTCATGTCGCGCGCGACGTCAACGAGTTCGCCATCGCGGGCCTCACCGCCGTGCCCGGCCGGCTCGTCAACGTGCCGCGGGTAGCCGAAAGCCCGGTCGCCTTCGAGTGCCGGCTGACGCAGATATTGCAGCTCACCGGGGCGAATGGCGAGAAGGCGCAGGCCTGGGTCACCTTCGGCGAAGTCGTCGCCGTCCACATCGACAAGGCCATGATCAAGGACGGCGTCTACCAGACCGCCTGGGCAAGACCCATCGTCCGCGCCGGCCGCCAGGGCGACTATTTCGAGATCAGGCCGGAAAACATGTTCGAGATGGTGCGGCCCGACTAGGCCGCGTCTTCGTCAATCCACGCTTCGCAATTGCTGCGAACATTCAATCCACGACAGGGAGCAAGTACATCATGAAACGCCGTACATTCCTCAAAGGCAGCGCCCTTGCCGGCGCCTCCACGCTGGTCGCCGCGCCCGCGATCGCGCAAGGTGCGCCCGAGATCAAGTGGCGGTTGACCTCGAGCTTCCCGAAATCGCTCGACACCATTTTCGGCACGGCGAACACCTTTGCCAAATACGTGGCTGATGCCACCGACGGCAGATTCCAGATCCAGACCTTTGCGGCGGGCGAGATCGTGCCCGGCCTGCAGGCGCTCGATGCCGTGAGCTCGGCTACCGTCGAGATGGCGCAGACCCCGCTCTATTTCTACATCGGCAAGGAGCCGGCGCTGGCCTATGCGACCGGTGCGCCGTTCGGCATGAACCATCGCCACCAGCATTCCTGGTGGACATTCGGCGGCGGCGCCGACCTCTGCAACGAGGCGCTGAAGCCGTTCAAGACACACGCCATTCTCTGCGGCAACTCCGGCACGCAGATGGGCGGCTGGTTCCGCAAGGAGATCAAGACCGTCGATGACCTGAAGGGCCTCAAATTCCGCATCGCCGGCATGGGCGGCCATGTGCTGGCCAAGCTCGGCGTCGTGCCGCAGCAGATCGCCGGCGGCGACGTCTATTCGGCGCTGGAGAAAGGCTCGCTCGACGGCGCGGAATTCGTCGGTCCCTATGACGACGAAAAACTCGGCTTCTACAAGGTGGCGAAGTACTACTACTATCCCGGCTGGTGGGAAGGCGGCGCCATGCTGCACATGATCGTCAATGACGAGAAGTGGAACGCGCTGCCCAAGCAGTACCAGGCGATCCTCAACCAGGCCGGCGCGGCGGCGGGTAGCTGGATGATCGAGAAGTACGACAGCGTCAATCCGGCTGCGCTGAAGCGGCTGATCGCCGGCGGTGCCGAGCTTCGCGCCTTCCCGCAACCGGTCATGGATATCTGCTACCAGACCACGCAGGAGCACCTGAGCGAGATCGCCGAGAAGAGTCCGCTGTTCAAGAAGACCAAGGAGAGCCACGACGCCTACATGAAGGAAGTGCTCTTCTACACGCAGATCGCGGAAAACTATTACGACAACTATCTGCTCAGCAAAGTCCGCAAGGGCTGAACAGGCTTGGCCGTGAGGATGGTGCCGGACGGTCCCGGTGCCATCCTGCGGCCCGCCGCTCACGCCTTGCTGCGCAGGATCTCGCGCCCCGCCAATAGCGCCTGCACCCGCTCGACATTGCCGTTCGGGCAGATCATGTCGCCATCGGCATCGAAGAACTCCGCCTTGAACTTGGGGCGGATCTCCTTGATCCACGAACTGACGGGCAGTCCGATCTCGACATGCTCGGCGTCCTTCCAGCCGCCCGCGTCGGCCTTGCCGCGCACGATGGTCGTGTGATCGTCGATGACGATGGTCCTGGCGGTGGCATCGCCGCCGATTTCGAGGAAGCCGTGATTGTAGGTCGAGCTCAGCAGGCCATAGATCTTCGCGTTCCGTCCGATCCTTATGTCCGCGCTGCTCGCCACCAGGTTCTTGCAGATGAGATCGCGGCCGATGGACAGGAAGCACGTGGTCGTGTCGATCTCCCAGTTGAAGATCGTGCCGTTGACGACGAGATCCTTCTCGGCCCAGATGCCCGCGACGCCGTCCCAGAACAGCGCATCGAGGTCGAGATCGCCGTCGATCATGGCGTCCTGCGCATAGTGTCTGACGATGCGGCCGTCACCATCATAGGTGACCCGAAAAATGGCTCTCCAGTTGCAGACGCTCCGTGATTTCTGCAACCGTCAGTTCTTCGAAGGGGGAGTTGGGCACCGGTACCTCGATCGGGAAGGGACGTTCGTGCCTTGGTGCGGACTTCGCGTCAGGCGGTTCAATCCGCCGCAGCCGGAATGCGCAATGCTGGCATGATGGCGGCCTGTTATTTTCCTGCCGGAGTATGCTACGGCGGTAGTCCAGAATCGAACCGCCAGCCGAGGAAGCGACCCCATGAAATGTTTGTTGCGCACGTTCGCAGCGCTTGCCGTACTTGCCGCGTTTGCAGGGAACGCCTCTGCGCAGAACTGGCCGATCCGGCCGATCAAGATGGTCGTGCCCTACACGCCCGGCGGCTACACCGATCTGATGGCCCGTCTGGTCGGCCAGAAGGTCGCCGAAGCCATCGGCGCGACCATCGTGTTTGAGAACAAGCCGGGCGCCAACGCGATCATCGGCACCGATGTCGTCGCCAAGGCAGCGCCCGACGGCTACACTTTCGGCACCGTCATTGCGGCGCATGCGGTCAATGCCACCCTCAATCCGAAACTGCCCTACGACACGCTCAAGGACCTCAACTACGTCTCCTTGATGAGCGTGGCGCCGCTGATCATGATCGCGCATCCCTCGTTGCCCGCCAACAACGTCAAGGAGCTCGTCGCGCTCGCAAAAGCAAAACCCGGCGAGCTCAATTTTGCCTCCAGCGGTATCGGCGCCGCCGCGCAACTGACCATGGAGATGTTCAAGAGCCGCATGGGAATCAACATGCAGCACGTGCCCTACAAGGGCACGGCCGGCGCCTTGCAGGATCTCGTCGGCGGCCAGGTCAACGTGATGTTCGACATCGTCGGCCCGCTGATGCCGCAGGTCAAATCCGGCAACGCCAAGGCGATCGTCGTCACCGCCAAGGAACGCGTTCCGGCGGCGGCTGACGTACCGACCATGGCGGAGCAGGGCGTGCCTGATTTCGTCTCCGGCACCTGGGCCGGCATCATCGCGCCATCAGGCACGCCGAAGGAGATCATCGACCGCGTCTCGGCCGAGGCCAAGAAGGCGCTCGCCGATCCCGCGCTTCAGGCCAAGCTCGCCGAGCAGGGCATCGTGGCGGTCGGCAGCAGCCCGGATGAATTCCGCGCCTTCGTCGGCGAGGAGATCGCGCGCTGGGCCAAGGTCATCAACGACGCCGGGATCAAGATCGAGCAGTAAGGTCCCGGCCGGCTATTCGATCACTTCGTCGGCCAGCGATACCAGCTTGTCGGAGAATTTGACCCCGAGCGCCGTGGCGGTCTTCAGGTTGATCACGAAGTCGAATTTGATTGGCTGGACAATCGGCAGATCGGACGGTTGTGCACCCCTGAGAATCCGCCCGGCATAGACGCCGACCTGGCGATACATTTCGCCGATGTTGACGCCGTAGCTCATCAGCCCGCCGGCCAGCGCATGTTCGCGAAACGGATAGATTGTCGGCAGCGCGTGCCGCGCAGCCAGCGCCACCAGTTTTCCGCTTCGCGTATTGAAGAAGGGATCGCTGGTCACCGCGATGGCCCGGATACCTTGCCGGCTCGCGGTTTCGAACGCCGCTTCGACCTCGGTGTCGTTGCCGGCGCGCAACGCAAGTGTTTGTACGCCCATCGTGCGCGCCGCTTCTTCCGCGCCGCTGAGCTGGCTCGCGGCCGGCGGATAGTGCGGGTTCAGCAAGACGCCGATGGTGCTCGCCTGTGGCACCACTTCGTGCAGCAAACCAAGCCGCTTGGGTTCGAGGGCCGGATTGAAATTGAAGACGCCGGTCGTGTTTCCGCCGGGCCGGCTGACGCTGACGGCAAGGCCGCTCGCAACCGGGTCGTCGGCGAATATCCCGACGATCGGAATGGATT
>JAKFVP010000328.1 GCA_021732175.1 Bradyrhizobium sp. | reverse complement strand
GCACCCGCCCGTCGCCCTCGAGCCGCTTCAGCGTTTCTTCGTCGGCTTCGTAATTGCCCTCGGCATGGGCGACCGGCACGCGGATCACCTGGCCGGCATTGTAGCCGCGGGTGAACGGCGTATCCGAGCGTTCGACGCGCAGATGCACGTCATGGCAGATGAATTTCAGCCGCGCATTGCGCATCAGCACGCCCGGCAAGAGGCCCGCCTCGCATAGGATCTGGAATCCGTTGCAGACACCGAGCACGAGGCCGCCCTTGGCGGCGAAGTCGCGCACCGCGTCCATCACGGGTGCGCGCGCCGCGATCGCGCCGCAGCGGAGGTAATCGCCATAAGAGAAGCCGCCGGGCACCACGACGAGGTCGGTACCCTCAGGCAGCGACGTCTCGGCATGCCAGACCATCGCGGACTCATTGCCCGAGGCCAGCTTCAGCGCGCGCGCCATGTCGCGCTCGCGGTTGATTCCGGGGAAGACGAGGACGGCGGATTTCATCTAGAGCAGCTCGACCCGGTAGTTCTCGATCACGGTATTCGCCAGCAGCTTGTCGGCGGCATCCTTCAGCGCGGCTTCCGCCTTGGCCTTGTCGGCGCCTGACAGTTCGATGTCGAACACCTTGCCCTGGCGCACGCTGGCAACGCCCTCGACGCCGAGCGATTTCAGCGCGCCCTCAATGGCCTTGCCTTGCGGATCGAGGATGCCGGTCTTCAACGTAACGGTGACGCGTGCCTTCACGGTTTCTCTTCCTCAGATTCTCATTTTGCGCACGATCTTGTCCGAAAACCGGTTCCCACTTTTCGGGATCGTGCGCTAGCTCTTGACCAGCACCGGGCCAGTACCTGCCGGCCGCTCGTTCTCCATGAGGATACCGAGGCGTTTTGCGACTTCGGTGTAGGCCTCGAGCAGGCCTCCCAAATCACGGCGGAAGCGGTCCTTGTCCAGCTTCTCGTTGGATTTGACGTCCCACAGCCGGCACGAATCGGGGGAGATCTCGTCGGCGACGATGATTCGCATCATTTCGTTCTCGAACAGGCGCCCGCACTCCATCTTGAAGTCGACGAGGCGGATGCCGATGCCGAGGAAAAGCCCGGTCAGGAAGTCGTTGACGCGGATGGCGAGCGCCATGATGTCGTCGATCTCCTGGGGCGTGGCCCAGCCGAACGCCGTGATGTGCTCTTCCGACACCATGGGGTCGTTGAGCTGGTCGTTCTTGTAATAGAACTCGATGATCGAGCGCGGGAGCTGGGTACCTTCCTCGATGCCGAGGCGCTGCGACAGCGACCCGGCAGCGACGTTCCGCACCACCACCTCCAGCGGCACAATCTCAACTTCGCGAATCAGCTGCTCGCGCATGTTAAGACGGCGGATGAAGTGGGTCGGCACCCCGATGTCGTTGAGGTGCTGAAACAGGTACTCCGAGATCCGGTTATTGAGGACACCCTTGCCCTCAATGATCTGATGCTTCTTGGCGTTGAAGGCGGTCGCATCGTCCTTGAAATGCTGGATCAAGGTGCCCGGCTCGGGGCCCTCGTAAAGCACCTTGGCCTTGCCTTCATAAATGCGTCGCCGACGGCTCATTGGGATGTACCGTGTTTTGTTGAAATCCATCGATTTGGTGTGCTCCGGATGACAATGACTACAACCACGACGGAGCTGCCGTGAGGGCCTGGAACCTGAGCTACGCAGACGGAAACAGAACAGGAACCGAGCCTTCGGGCAACCTAACCGATTGGCCAATCCAGCACAATCGATCCGGTCCTTGGGACCGGAGTTATACCGTGGCGGTTTCGGGGCTGATTCTGCCGATTTGCCTGCGGCTTAAAGGCCCGTTGTTCCGCCCGTTTCTTATCCCTATCTAAGCTCGCAAGGGGGCTGCCGCAACGCGGCCGGCCCCCTCTCTTTTCCAAGGAATGGGAGGCCGGGACCATGACCACTTTCGACAAGCGCGAGGAAGGCTTTGAGAAGAAGTTCGCCGTCGACGAGGAACTGAAGTTCAAGGCGGAGGCGCGGCGTAACCGGCTGTTCGGCCTGTGGATCGCCAGCAAGCTCGGCCTGTCCGGCGATGCAGCAACGGCCTACGCCAAGGAAGTGGTCGCCGCCGAGTTCGACGGCCCGGGCGCTGTCGCCGCCAAGATCAAGGCCGATCTCGCGGCCAAGAACCTGCCCTTCAACGAGGCCGAAATCCGCGCCAAGCTGGCTGAGCTGATGGCCGAAGCCGTCGCCCAGGTGCGGGCTGGACAGTAAGCCGCGACCTAATTCCTGCGCTTGGTTTTGCGCATTCGTCGCGGCCGGCCTGACCTCGGGCCGGCCGTCGTCGTTTTGGCAAAGCCCTCGCGAAGGACTTCCAGCAGCCGTCGCGACGCGGCACTGAGAAAGCCGCCGCGTCGAGTCACCGCGACGATGTCCTGGCTCGCCGCAAGGTCCCCCACCCGGATGGTCGATACCGAGCAGAAGCGCAGCTCATCGGCGGCGTGACTCTGCGTCAGCAACGCGATGCCGAGCCCGGCCTCGACCAGCCGTTTTTGCGCGGTGAGGCTGTCGACCGGCGTCCAGTCGATCTCGCCGAGACCATGGGTCTGGAACAGCGCGAAGACGTGCGATGCCGAGATTTCGCGGCGGCCCGGAATTTCCGGAAATGCAATCCAGCGCTCGTTGCGGAGATCGGCGAGCTTCGCGACGCGCTTTCCCGCCAGCGGGTGATCGGGCGCACAGATGACCTGCAAGCGCTCGGTGGCAAGGTGCATGTAGTCGAGATCGCGCAGGCGCACGATGTCGTAACGCAGGCCAATGGTCGCCTCACCGCGGCGGATCAGGTCGCTGACCTCGCCGCTGGTCGCCGTGCGTAGCGAAAGCTCGACGTCGGGATACTCGCGCGCGAAGCGTTTGAGGATTTCGGACAGACGCCCGCCCGCAACCGTGCCGACGACGGCAAGCGAAACCGGCCCCGCGTTCTGCCGCGTCAGCGCGCGGATTGCGTTTTCCGCGTCCAGGGCCGCCGCGACCGCCCGCTCGGCATAGGGCACCATGACGCGGCCGGCATCGCTGAGCCTGGTGCGGCCGGCGACGCGCTCGAACAGGGGCACGCCGAGCTCCTGCTCGAGCAGCGCGATGCGGCGCGAGATCGCCGGCTGCGAGCGATGCAGCGCGCGGGCGGCGTTCGATACGCCGCCACGACGATGCACTGTGAGAAACGTGTTGAGAGCGTCGCTGTCCATCCCGCCATCCATGCAAGAAACTGATGTAATGGCAAAGAATAACAAATTTGGCTGATGGGTAAACCGGCGCTATGGCTTTGGCCGACACTTGATTGGAGAGCCCGATGCGAACCCAGCTGGAAAAAGCTAACGCCTTCCGCGCCCTGCACGAGCGGCCGGGCGCCTTCATCATCCCGAACCCCTGGGACGCCGGCACCGCGCGCATATTGGCGGCGATGGGATTCGAGGCGTTGGCGACGACCAGCCTTGGCGTAGCCAATACGCTGGGCAGTGCGACGGTGAGCCTTGCCGAGATCATCGACAACTGCCGGGTCATCTGCGCGGCGGCTGATTTGCCGGTCAATGCCGATCTCGAGAATTGCGGGGCCGACGATCCGAAAACCGCCTCACATGCAATCCGGCTTGCTGCCGAGGCGGGCTGCGTCGGCGGCTCGATCGAGGACAAGACGACCGATGTCAGCCACCCGATCTACGATTTCACGCTCGCGGTCGAACGCGTACAGGCCGCCGCCGAGGTGGCGCGTTCGCTGCCCTTCCCCTTCACGTTGACGGCGCGCGCGGAAAACTTTCTCTACGGCCGCAAGGACGTCGACGACACGATCAAGCGGCTGCAGGCCTTCGAAGCCGCCGGCGCCGACGTGCTCTATGCGCCCGGCCTCTACGACCTCGCAACCATCAAGACGGTGACGTCGGCGCTGAAAAAGCCGTTCAACCATGTGATGGGCTTCGCCGACCCAACGCTGACCGTCCCGCGACTGTCGGAGGCCGGCGTCAAACGCATCAGTGTGGGCGGCGCCATGGCGCGCGTCGCGCTGGCGGCATTCGTCAAATGCGCGCGCGAGATGAAGGACCAGGGTGCCTTCACCTATGTGCGCGAGATGGCGCAGATGAAGGACGTGCGCGAAGCCTTCGCGAAGGGCGCGGCGAGCAAAGCCGCCGCACCAAACGCCGCGTCCTGACCGACCCGTTACTTGGGGAAGGTCTGCAGGCTCATCGTGCCGTTGACCGTATAGCCTTCCTGCTGCTGCTGCCCGTATTGGCGGCCGATATTGACGTTCACCGACTCCAGCCGGCATTCCCGAGCAAAAACCTCGCGGACCAGATCGCACTCGCGCCCTGCCATCTCGTAAACGATACGGCGGGCCTTGTCGCGGAGCCGCTGGGCTTCCTCGCCGTCGCCGGTCGGGCCGAACATCAAGAAGTTGATCGAGCTCTGGATCCGCACCGGCGCATCCTGACGCACCGCGTTGGGCGCTTGCGAAACCGCAGGCGTTGCAATCAGCGCGAGCACACCGACGGCATAGGCCAACCTTGAAAGATTCATGACAACACTCCAGGACTGACAGGCCGTTGCTCTATCAATCCCGGATTGCAGAATGACAAACGATCGCCCGGAGAAGTATCTGTTCCACTTCACATCCGGTTAACCGACGCCTCACCCCTCCTTGAAGCCATACTCCGGCACGTTGCCGCTGGCGCCGTAATATTTGTACGGCAGGAACTTGCCGGACATCGTGATCTTGACGCGGTCGCCCTTCGGATTGGGCAGGCGCTCCATGACGAAGTCGAAATCGATCGCCGACATGATGCCGTCGCCGAACTCTTCCTCGATCAGCGCCTTCCAGGCGGGGCCGTTGACCATCACCATCTCGTAGAAACGGTAGATCAGCGGATCGGTCGGCGGCATCGGCGTGCCGGTGCCGCGCATCGGGATCTCGTTGAGCATCGCGGTCTCGGACTTCGTGAGGCCAAACAGCTCGCCCGCGTTGGCGGCCTGCGGCTTGGTCAGCTTCATCTGACCTAGAATGGCGCCGATGATCAGCACCTCTGAATAGCCGCCGATCTTTTCGCAGATGTATTTCCAGCTCCAGCCCTTCTCGCGCTTGATGTCGAGCAGCTTTTCCGTGAGATCGGATCGTAACATGGCAGTCTTCCTTTCGTTAGATCAGCGCGCGATGGCTTGCGATGGGTTGGAATCGACCGCACGGGGCGGCGCGACGATGGCGGGCTCAACGAGCCCCGGCCGCACCACAGGCACGTTGCGCGGATCGTGGCCGGGATTTTCGGCGGCAAAGGTCTTGCTGCGGCTGACCAGGAAATCGACGATGTGGTTGCGCAGCGCGTAGTAGTAGGGATGGCGGTGCAGATCGATGCGGCCGCGATCTTTCGGCAGCGGATTCTCCACGATCTCGGCCAGCACGGCGCCCGGGCCGTTGGTCATCAGGAAAATCTTGTCGGCGAGATAGATCGCTTCATCGACGTCATGGGTGATCATGAACGCGGTCTGGCCGGTCTCGAGGCAAATGCGCCTCACCTCGTCCTGCAAGGTGCCGCGGGTCAGCGCATCCAGCGCCGAGAACGGCTCGTCCATCAGCATGATCTTCGGCGTGATCGACAACGCGCGGGCAATGCCGACGCGCTGCTTCATGCCGCCGGACAGTTCCGACGGCCGCTTGTGCTCGGAGCCGGTGAGACCGACGAGATCGATGAACTTCTGCGCATGCGCCTTGACCCTGGCGCGATCCCACTTGCGCCATTTCGAGGTCACGGCATAGGCGACGTTGCCGAGCACCGTGCGCCACGGAAATAGCGCGTGTCCCTGGAAGATCACGGCGCGGTCGAGGCTCGTGCCCTCGATGCCCTGCCCGTCGACGATCACCGTGCCTTCGCTGGGCTCGTCGAGCCCGGCAAGGATGTTGAGCACCGTGGTCTTGCCGCAGCCGGAATGGCCGATCACGCAGCCGAACTCGCCGCGGTTCATCGAGAGCCAGAAGTTCTCGAACACGGTGGTGGTGCCGCCGTTCGCGCCCGGATAGCGCTTGGCGATGCCTTCGATGGAGATGAACTTGTCGGTCACGCGCCTACTCCGGGAAAGTGACCATGCGCGTGAAGCGCGCAAGGATCTGGTCGAGCAGCATGCCGACAACGCCGATCAGCAAAATGGCAATGATCACATTGGTGATCGACAAATTATTCCACTCGTTCCAGACGAAGTAGCCGATGCCGGTGCCGCCGACGAGCATTTCGGCGGCGACGATCACGAGCCAGGCGATGCCGATGGAGATGCGCATGCCAGTCAGGATCGTCGGCGCCGCCGCCGGCAGGATCACCGTGAAGGCGCGCCTGATGGTGCCGACCTCCAGCGTACGCGCGACATTGATCCAATCCTTGCGGACGCTGGCGACACCGAAGGCAGTGTTGAGCAGCATCGGCCACACCGAGCAGATGAAGATGACGAAGATCGCCGAGATCGAGGAATCCTTGATGGTGTAGAGCGCGAGCGGCATCCAGGCCAGCGGCGAGATCGGCTTCAGCACCTGGATGAAGGGATCGAGCGCCTTGCTGATCAGCGGCGACATGCCGATCATGAAGCCGAGCGGAATGGCGACGAGCACCGCGATGAGGTAGCCGAGCCCGACGCGGGCGATGGAATAGCCGAGCTGGATGCCCAGTCCCTTGTCGTTCGGCCCGTTGTCGTAGAACGGCCGCTTGATGTGCTCCCACAGTTTGGCGCCGACATCGAGCGGACCGGGCATCGCCGATTTGCCCTGCGTGGCGGTGACGCCCATCAGCTTGGCGTATTCCGGGCTCATGGCGACAACCGCCGTGGTCTGGCGCGTCGCGATGTGCCAGATGCCGATGAAGACGGCGAACAGCACAATCGAGACGATCGCTGCGCGCAAGCGGAGGGAGGCGGCCATGATCAGCTTGCCTTCCTGATCTTGAAGCTGGCGAGATAGTCCTCGGGCTTGGCCGGATCGAAGGTCTTGCCCATGACGGAAAAACTCTTCGTCGTTGACGTCGGCGGCGTCAGCCCGGCTTCCTTCATCAGCCGCGTCGCGTCGGTGGCGAGATAGACCTGCGAAGCAATGCCCGCATAGTCGACGTCGCCCTTGATCTGGCCCCAGCGCTTCATCTGCGTCATGATCCAGATCGCAAAAGACTGCCAGGGGAACGGATCGAAATCGACGCGATTCGGCTGGGTGACGATGTTGCCGAGGCCGTCGGCGAAGGTGCCGGTGAGAATCTGCTCCAGCACGATTTGCGGCTGGTTCAGGTAATTCGCCGGTGCGATTGCTTCGGCGATCTGCTTGCGGTTCTCCGCTTTGTGCGCGAACGCCGTCGCCTCGATGATCGACTTCAAGAGCGCGCCGTAGGTGTTCGGCATCGAGGTGATGAATTCCTTCGAGGCCGCGAAGGCGCAGCAGGGATGACCTTCCCACATGTCCTTGGTGAGGATGTGGATGAAGCCGACGCCGTCGAACACCGCGCGCTGGTTCATCGGATCGGGGCCGAGGAAGCCGTCGATGTTGTCGGCGCGCAAATTCGCCACCATTTCCGGCGGCGGCACCGCGCGGATCTGCACGTCGACATCGGGATCGAGGCCGTGTTCGGCGAGGTAGTAGCGCAGCAGGTAATTGTGGATGGAGTAGTCGAAGGGGACGGCGAACTTGAAGCCCTTCCAGCTCTTGGGGTCGCGCTTGTCCTTGTGCTTGATCGAGAGCGTAATCGCCTGACCGTTGATGTTCTCGATCGCCGGCACCGTGTAGGGCAGCGGATTGGAGCCGACGCCCATGGTGATGGCGAGCGGCATCGGCGAGAGCATGTGTGCCGCGTCGTATTCCTTGTTCAGCGTCTTGTCGCGGATAACGGCCCAGCCCGCGGTCTTGATCACTTCGACGTTGAGGCCGTTCTTGGCATAGAAGCCCATGGGAGCGGCCATGATGATCGGCGTGGCGCAGGTGATCGGGATGAAGCCGACCTTGAGGTCTTTCTTCTCCAGCGGGCCGCCTTGCGCAAAGGCTTCGGTCGCGAGCTTCAGCGGGAAGAACTGCGACAACGCCGCAGCGGCAGTCGCAGCCCCCACCGATTTCAGGAAGGCGCGGCGGGCCAAGTCCTGCGGGAACACCGCGCGCATCACGGCGGAGGCGACCACGCCCTCGAAGCGCTTCTCCTCGCTCGCGGCCACCGGCTGAACCTGCACCTGCCTGTCCGCCTGATGCTCGGCCTCGCTGACATGGCGGCCGCAGCTGCAGCCGCCCGCGTGAAGCCTGCGGTTCGGATCGAAGGGATTGTCGAAGGTGGACATGACGCCTCCTGCCTATTGCTGAGGCAAATGGAGCAAGGAGCGTGCCATCCCCTGAAAAAGCCGATTATCCTGTTATCTCCAAGGGTTCGGAATTTGACTCCCGATCACGAAAATTCGTAATATACGAGAATTCGTAGCTAAATTACGAGTTTTCGGAGTATGGCAATGGAACTGGCATCGCAGGGTTCGGGTTCGGCCGGGCGGGAAACCGATCTGCGAACCCTCGCCTTCGATCATCTGGTGGAGCCGACGCTGCTGCTCGATCCCCATGCCGACCAGATCGTCGACGCTAATCCCGCCGCCTGCACCCTGCTCGGCTACGACCGCGCGCTGCTGCGGGAAACCAGGATCAGCACGCTGCATGCCGGGCAACTGCCTGATCTGATCGTCTTCACCCAGGCGGTGTTCGACCGAGGCTCCTGGTGGACCAACGCGCTGACGCCACGCCACGCCGCCGGACAGCAATTGCGGCTGGAATATTCGGGATCGCGGCTGCCGCACGAGGGCCGCATGCTGATGTTGCTCACCATGAGCGACCTCGAACAGCGCCGCCGCCGCTACATCGACGCCACCGCCGAAGACCACATGCGCAGCGGGCTTGCGGCCTGGCAGCGCGTCGAGCGCGTCTTCCAGGACATCGAGCGCGAAAACCAGTTGATCCTGCGCGCCGCCGGGGAAGGCATCTACGGCGTCAATGCGGAAGGCAAGACCACCTTCGTCAATCCCGCCGCCGAGCGCATGCTGGGCTGGGCCGCCGAGGAACTTGTCGGCAAGGAAATCCACCCGATTGTTCATCACACCTATCCCGACGGCAGGCACTATCCCGACCATGACTGCCCGATCTATGCGGCCTTCCGCGACGGCGCGGTCCATACCGTCGATGGCGAAGTGTTCTGGCGCAAGGACGGCACGCCGGTCTGGGTCGAGTACACTTCGACGCCGATCCGCGACGGCACCGTCGTTGTGGGCGCCGTCATCGTGTTCCGCGACGTCAGCCAGCGCCGCGAGGCCGACGAGAAGCTGCACGCCGCGCTTGCCGAAGTCGATCGCCTGCGCGAACGGCTCGAGCTCGAGAATGCGTATCTGCAGGAAGAGATCCGCATCGAGACCAATCCGCGCGGCATCATCGGCCAAAGCCAGGCGATCCAGAAGACGCTGCGGCAGGTCAAGCTGGTGGCCCCCGCCACCGCGGCCGTGCTGATCAGCGGCGAATCCGGCACCGGCAAGGAGCTGATCGCGCGCGCCATCCATGAGGCGAGCCAGCGCCGCGACCGGCCGCTGATCCGCGTCAACTGCGCCGCCATTCCGCGCGAGCTGTTCGAGAGCGAGTTCTTCGGCCATGTCAGGGGCGCCTTCACCGGCGCGCTGCGCGACCGCATCGGCAGGTTCGAGCTCGCCGATGGCGGCACGCTGTTCCTCGACGAGGTCGGCGAGATTCCGCTGGAACTGCAAGGCAAGCTGCTGCGCGTGCTGCAGGAAGGCAATTTCGAACGCGTCGGCGAAGAGCGCACGCGGGCCGTCGACGTCCGCGTGATCGCGGCGACCAACCGCGACCTCAAGCAGGAAGTGCAGCGCGGCCGCTTCCGCGAAGACCTCTATTTCCGCCTCAACGTGTTCCCGATCGAGTCGGTGCCGCTGCGCGAGCGCCGCGAGGACATTCCGCTGCTGGCGCAGCATTTCCTGATGCGCGAGCGCGCCGAGCCGAAATCGAGCCTCCGGCTTTCCGAGGGCGATGTCCGCCGCCTCTCCCGTTACGACTGGCCCGGCAACGTCCGCGAATTGCAGAACGTGATCGAGCGTGCAGCGATTCTGGCGCAGAACGGCAGGCTGCGCATCGACCTGCCGGATACGCCGGGGCCGAAGCCGGTTGCGGGCGGAGAACGGGTGAACAGCGACGAGCGGCCGGCGGTGCTGACGTCAGCCGAGCTGCGCGATCTCGAACGCAGCAACATCGCGGCAGCGCTGGCGGCGTGCAACGGCAAGGTGTTCGGCGCCGGTGGAGCTGCCGCCATGCTCGATCTCAAGCCGACCACGCTGGCCTCGCGGATGAAGGCGCTGGGCCTCGCGCCCGCCCGCGCGCGGCAGGCAGGCGTGTGAACCTCAGGCCGACTTCCTGATCTTGAAGCTGGCGAGATAATCCTCGGGCTTTGCGGGATCGAAGGTCTTGCCCATCACCGAGAACGATTTGTAGGCGCTCGTCGGCGGCGTCAGGCCCATCTCCGTCATCACTTTTTTCGTGTCGGTGGCCAGATAGACCTGCTCGGCCACCGTCTTGTAGTCGACGTCGCCCTTGATCTGGCCCCAGCGCTTCATTTGCGTCAGCATCCACACCGCAAAGGATTGCCAGGGGAACGGATCGAAGTCGACGCGCTTGGGGTCGGTCTTCACGCCGCCGACGAGCGCCTACAAATCGTTCTCGGTGA
>JAKFVP010000353.1 GCA_021732175.1 Bradyrhizobium sp. | reverse complement strand
AACTCCACCTCGCCCCGCTCTTGCGGGGAGAGGTCGGATCGCGCAGCGATCCGGGTGAGGGGGCTTTCCGCGTAGTTACGTGGTCCGAATTTGCGGAGGCACCCCTCACCCCAACCCTCTCCCCGCGAAGAGCGGGGAGAGGGAGAGGATCACACCCGCACCATCCGCTTGCCCCTGTTCAGGCCGGCGAGCAGTCCGATCAGCGCGGCGGGCGTGTTCTCCAGCCCGTTGATGATGTCTTCCTGCACCTTGAGCTTGCCCGACTTCACCCACGACTGCAGGTCGGCGAGCGCCTGCGCGTTATGTTCGGCGAAATCCATCACGATGAAGCCCTGCATGATCAGCCGCTTCACCACGAGCAATCCGGGCACGCCGCGCGGGCCGTGCGCCGACGGCACGCCGTCATATTGCGAGATGGCGCCGCAGCAGGCGATGCGGCCGCGGTTGTTCATCTGCGCGATGCAGGCTTCCAGGATGTCGCCGCCGACATTGTCGAAATAGACGTCGATGCCAGCAGGCGCGGCAGCGCGCAGCGCCTTGAAGGTGGCGCCGTCCTTGTAGTCGACCGCAGCATCGAAGCCGAGCTCAGATGTCAGCCAGTGGCACTTGTCCTGTCCGCCGGCAATGCCGACGACCCGGCATCCCTTGATCTTGGCGATCTGTCCGACGATCGATCCGACCGAGCCAGCCGCTGCTGAAACGACGACGGTCTCGCCTTCCTTGGGCTTGCCGACATGCAGCAGGCCAAAATAGGCGGTGAGCCCGGCGATGCCGTAGACGCTGAGCAGATAGGACATCGGCTCGATCTTCGGCATCTTGGTCAAATGCTTTGCGGGCAGCGCCGCATAGTCCTGCCAGCCGGTGTCGGCGAACACGAGATCGCCGGGAGCAAACCCGCTTGCCTTCGACGACACCACTTCGGAAATGCTGCCGCCGGCCATCACCGAGTTTGCTTCCACCGCCGAGCGATAGGTTGCGCCGTGCATCCAGGCGCGGTTGGCGGCGTCGAGCGAGATCAGGCGCGTGCGCAGCAGCGCCTCGCCGTCCTTCGGCTCGGGCATCGTACCTTTGCTGAGCTTGAAATGTTCGGGTCCGAGTTTTCCGCTCGGCTTCTCCACCAGCAGGATCTGGCGATTGACCGTGGCATTCATAATAATCCTCCCCCTCGCTTGGTCATTGTTGATGCAACTGGCGCCCGTTGAGGCAATCGACGGCGCGATTTTTTGCGTTGCGACGGACGCTAGTCGCTGTGTGGCGAATTCACAACGAGAACATTTTGGCAAGAGTGCTTATCGCCGCATTCGTATTGCGCGGGGTTTCAAATCTGCCAAACTTTGAATTGCCGGCGTCCAACGAAGAGCGCCGGAGCTTACGGGGGTAAGAACAATGTCGAACAGGTTTACGCAGTACATCCTCATCGCGATGGTGCTGGGCATCGTGATGGGCGCGGCCATCTTCAATTTTCTCCCTGATAACCGCGCCGAAATCGCATCCAGCGTAAACCTGATCGCCATGCTGTTCCTGCGCCTGATCAAGATGATCATCGCGCCGCTGGTGTTCGCCACCCTCGTCGGCGGCATCGCCCATATGGGCAGCGGTTCGAAACTCGGCCGCGTCTTCGCCAAGACACTGGGCTGGTTCGTTTCCGCCTCCTTTATCTCGCTGCTGCTTGGTCTCGTCATGGTCAATCTGCTGCAGCCCGGCGCCAACTTCCCCGGCACGCTGCCGGAAAAGGGCCAGTCCACGGGCCTCGCGGTCTCGGCTTTCTCGGTCGAGAAATTCCTGATCCATCTGGTTCCAACCTCGATTGCGGATGCGATGGCGCAGAACGAGATCCTGCAGATCGTGGTGTTTGCGGTGTTCTTCGCGGTGGCGCTCGGCGCCATGCCGGAACGCTCCAAGGCAATCATGGGGCTGATCGACGATCTCGCCCACATCATGCTGAAGATCACCGGCTACGTGATGCTGTTTGCGCCCGTTGCGGTGTGGGCGGCGATCACGGCGACGGTGGCCAAAAACGGCCTCGGCGTGCTCTGGAAGCTCATCGTGTTCATGGGCGGCTTCTACCTGGCGCTCGCCATCCTCTGGGCCATCCTGATCGTGGTTGGCTTCATCGTGCTCGGCCCGCGCTACAGCCATCTGCTGAAGCTGATGCGCGAGCCCTTGATGCTGGCGTTCTCGACCGCGAGCTCGGAAGCTGCCTACCCGAAGACGCTGGAGGGGTTGAACCGCTTCGGCGCCTCGCCGCGGATATCCGCCTTCGTGCTGCCGCTCGGCTATTCCTTCAATCTCGACGGCACGATGATGTACTGCACCTTCGCGGCGGTCTTCATCGCGCAGACCTACCACATCGACATGCCGCTCGCGACGCAGCTCGCCATGCTGGCGACGCTGATGATCACCTCCAAGGGCGTTGCGGGGGTGCCGCGCGCCTCGCTGGTCGTGATCGCCTCGACCTTGTCGCAGTTCGGCATCCCCGAGGCGGGGCTGCTGATGATCATGGGCATCGACACCTTCCTCGATATGGGCCGCTCCGCCACCAACGTCATCGGCAACTCGCTGGCAACGGCTGTCGTGGCGAAGTGGGAGGGTGAGTTGAGAGCCGAGCATGAACTCGGGCCCGACGACATCGTGCCATCGGATGCCGTACCGGGCGACGCCGTTCCGGCGACGCATTGAGGGGAGCGATCCATGACCCGCATGCTACTCACGGCGGCGGGCAGCCTGTTGCTGGCGGCACTGCTGCCGGCGACAGGAGCCTCCGCGCAAACCGTAAGCGAGCAGCTCAGTCCGACGCTCGCCAACATCAAGAAGACCGGCGCCGTGCGGCTCGGCTATCGCGAGAGCTCGCCGCCGTTCTCGTTCCTCGACCAGTCCAACCGGCCGATCGGCTACAGCCTCGAGCTGTGTGAGGCCATCGTCGAGGAGATTGGCGCCGAGGTCGACAACGCCAATCTGAAGATCGAGTTCGTCAAGGTCACTTCCGACGATCGCATCCAGGCGGTGCTGGACAGGAAGATCGACCTCGAATGCGGATCGACCACGGCCAATGCCGAGCGTTCGAAACAGGTGGCCTTCTCGCCGCTGATCTTCGTCGCCGGCACCAAGCTGATGGTGCCGAAGGCCGCGGCCGTCTCGTCGGTCACCGACCTGAAGGGCAAGACGGTGGTGGTGACGAAGGGCACCACCAATGAGCAGGCGATGCATAATGCCGACAAGAAGTATGCGCTTGGCCTGAACATCGTCACCTCGCCCGATCACGAGCAATCCTACCAGATGCTGGTGAACGGCAAGGCCGATGCGTTCGCGACCGACGACATCCTGCTCTACGGCCTGATCGCGCGCCACAAGGCACAAGGACAGTTCAAGGTGGTCGGCGATTATCTGTCCTACGATCCCTACGGCATCATGTTCCGCAAGGGTGAGCCGCAGTTCACGGCGGTGGTCGATCGCACCTTCCGCAAGCTCGGCTCGGGGCGTGACCTGATCCCGCTCTACAACAAATGGTTCGTGTCGCGGCTGCCGACCGGCGAGAAACTTGGCGTCGCGATCTCGGCGCAGCTCGAGGAAGCCTTCAGGTCGATGGACGATTCACCGGGCGGCAGCAATTAGAGTTAATCCAGGAAATATTTTCGCAGCGCATGGCAACTATTCCCGCCGCGGGGCTCGTACGGATTTGTCCTGATCCTGCGTGCCCCGCGGCAATTTCTTTCTGCATGCGCGCGGGATTCAGCAAGTTAATTTCATGACCCGAATCACGGTGTATCGAACCTTTAGGCTCCATAAACCGACTGCCATTGTGCACCCTCATTTGCCCACCAGATGAGGTTGACACCCGCGCCCGATGGCGCGACAGACAGCGCAAATTTGCGGGATTTTTCGGGGGTTTTGCCTCCGCCCGCGGTGCCCCGAGCAACGGTTATTCCACGCCTAGCTTCACGGATAAAAGAAAACACATGAGTGCGTTCTACCGAGAGAAGGTTCTTTCCGTTCACCACTGGACCGATACGCTCTTCAGCTTCCGGGCGACCCGCGATTCCGGTTTCCGTTTCCAGAATGGGCAGTTTGCGATGATCGGCCTCGAGGTCGAGGGCCGCCCGCTGTTGCGCGCCTACAGCATGGCGAGCGCCAATCACGAGGAAGAGCTCGAGTTCTTCTCGATCAAGGTGGCCGACGGCCCGCTCACCTCGAAGCTGCAAAAGATCAGGGAAGGCGACACCATCCTGGTCGGCCGCAAGGCGACCGGCACGCTGGTGACCGACAATCTGTTGCCGGGCAGCCGCCTCTTGCTGCTGTCGACCGGCACCGGCCTTGCGCCGTTCGCGAGCCTGATCAAGGACCCCGACGTCTATGAGCGGTTCGAGAGCATCGTGCTCGTTCACGGCTGCCGTCAGGTCTCCGAGCTCGCCTATGGCGAGGAACTGGTGGCCAAGCTGCGCGACGACGAATTGTTCGGGCCGCTGCTGCAGGAGAAGCTGCTCTATTACCCGACCGTGACGCGCGAGCCGTTCCGCAACCGCGGTCGCATCACCGACCTCATCACCTCGAATCAGCTGTTCGATGATCTGCATCAAGGTCCGCTTGATATCGACACCGACCGCATCATGATGTGCGGCAGCCCGGCGATGCTCGAGGATTTGAAGCAATTGTTCGAGACGCGCGGCTTCGCCGAAGGCGCCAACCACAAGCCCGGTCACTTCGTGATCGAAAAGGCGTTTGTGGAGCGTTGACGCTCTCGCGCTCTCCATCGTCATTCCGGGACATCGCGCAGCGATGGGCCCGGAATCCATAAACACCATCGTGAGTATGGATTCTCAGGGGCGCAATTGCGCCCCATAGCTCGCGCTTCGCGCGCCCCGGAATGACGAAGGGATAGCCCACCTTCCACCCCCACTGCTATAAACTCCCCCAACGCCGCGCGACCCACGACGCGGCGAGGGAGGAAACCGTGTCCGCATCGGACGACACCAGCGCAAAAAAGACCGCCTTCGTCTTTGCCGGCGGCGGCAGCTTTGGCGCGATCCAGGTCGGCATGCTGCAGTCGCTCGCCGCGCACGGCATCGGTGCCGACATGGTGGTCGGCTCCAGCGTCGGCGCGTTGAATGGCGCGTTCTATGCGGGCGATCCGACCGTGAAGGGAATGGAGCGGCTTGGGGAGATCTGGCGCGACCTGAAGCGGCACGACGTCTTTCCGATGACCTGGCGCACGCTGCTCGGCTTCCTGTGGCGGCGGGATTTCCTGATCACTCACGACGGTATCCGCAAGCTGATCGATGACCACATTCCCTTCCGCAATCTGGAAGACGCGCAACTGCCGGTGCACGTCGTCACGACCGACATCATCACCGGCGACAGCATAGTGCTGTCGGAAGGGTCGACGTCGGATGCGATCGTCGCTTCGACCGCGATCCCCGGGGCGTTCTCGCCGATCCACTACAAGAACTACTATCTGGCCGATGGCGCCATCTCCAGCAACACGCCGATCCGCGTTGCCGTGGCTAAGGGGGCGCGGCGGCTGATCATCCTGCCGACCGGGCATGCCTGTGCCAACAACGCCCCGCCGGTCGGCGCGGTCGCCAACGCGCTGCATGCGCTGACGCTGCTGATCGCGCGGCAACTCGTCAACGAGCTGGAAAACCTCGGCCCCCATATCGAATATTACGTGGTGCCGCCGCTCTGCCCGCTGGTCGGCTCGCCCTACGATTTCTCGCGCACCGGTGAGCATATCGAGCGGGCGGCGCTGGCGACCGACGCCTGGCTGTCCCAGAATGGGCTTACCAGGCGGGAAATCCCGCACGAGCTGCGCCCCCACGACCATTAAGTTTGCTGGCCGCCCCTTCATTGCACCGCAATAGAGTGCCATCCGGGCCCGCATGCTGCCGGATTGATTATCCGCGGCAGGAAACGGTAGCCTCAACGCCTACGTATAGTTCGCTGTCATATCCACGCTCCCCCGGACCGGATATCGTGCCGGGTGTTTGGAATCGCCGGGAAAATTGCCCCGGCCAAGCAACAAGTTCGGCGGAATCGCCCGAGGGTCACATGGAAACGCTGCTGCTTCCGTTCTCGCCACGCTTCATCGTCCTGACGATCTGCGCCGTGGTGACGGCCCTGCTTGTCACGGAAGTCATCTTCGATCCCGAGTGGTTCGATTTCCTTTTGGTTCCGATCCTGATCTTCGGCGGCCTGTCGGTGCTGGGCGTTCGCGACGTCCTGCAGCCGAGCCACGCGGTGCTGCGCAACTACCCGATCTCGGCGCATATCCGCTTCCTGCTCGAGGAGATCCGCCCCGAGATGCGGCAGTACTTCTTCGAGAGCGAAAAGGACGGCATGCCGTTCTCGCGCGACATCCGCGCGGTGGTCTATCAGCGCGCCAAGATGCAGCTCGACAAGCGGCCGTTCGGCACCCAGGAGGACGTCTACAAGGAGGGCTATGAATGGATGCACCATTCGGTCTCGCCCAAAACGTCCGCCAGCGAGAAATTTCGCGTCACCGTCGGCGGGCCGGATTGCGCCAAGCCGTATTCGGCCTCGGTGTTCAACATCTCCGCCATGAGTTTTGGCGCGCTCAGCCCCAACGCCGTGCGCTCGCTCAATGCCGGCGCGCAGAAGGGCGGATTTGCCCATGACACCGGCGAAGGCGGCGTCAGTCCCTATCACCGCGAGAAAGGCGGCGACATCATCTGGGAGATCGGAAGCGGCTATTTCGGCTGCCGCAACCGCGACGGCACCTTCAATCCGGAGCTGTTCGCCAAGGTCGCAGGCGAAGAGCAGATCAAGATGGTCGAACTCAAGATCAGCCAGGGCGCCAAGCCCGGTCATGGCGGCGTGCTGCCCGCGGCAAAGGTCTCCGAAGAGATCTCGAAGATCCGCGGCGTCGAGATGGGCGAGGACTGTATTTCACCGGCGAGCCACCGCGCCTTCTCCACGCCGATACAGATGATGAAGTTCGTCGGCGAGATGCGCCGGCTTTCCGGCGGCAAGCCGGCCGGCTTCAAGATGTGCATCGGCCATCCCTGGGAGTTCCTGGCGATCTGCAAGGCGATGCAGGAGAGCGGCATCTATCCCGATTTCATCGTGGTCGACGGCAATGAAGGCGGCACGGGCGCAGCCCCGCTCGAATTCATGGACCATCTGGGCATGCCGATGCGCGAGGGCGTCAATTTCGTGCACAACGCGCTGGTCGGCATCAACGCGCGCGACAGGATCAGGATCGGAGCCAGCGGCAAGATCGCGACCGCCTTCGACATGGCGCGCGCGATGGCGATCGGCGCCGACTGGTGCAATTCGGCGCGCGGCTTCATGTTCGCGCTGGGCTGCATCCAGTCGCTGAGCTGCCACACCGACCGCTGTCCGACCGGGGTCGCGACGCAGGATCCGATGCGCAACCGTGCGCTGGTGGTGCCGCACAAGACCGAGCGCGTCTACAATTATCACCATGCGACATTGCATGCGCTTGCGGAGCTGATCGCTGCCGCCGGCCTCGAACATCCGCGCGAGCTGCGCCCGATCCATTTCTCGCAACGCAGCTCCACCACCGAGGTCCGCTCCTTTGCAAAACTCTATCCGGCGCTGCGGCCGGGCGAACTGCTCGACGGCACCGAGGATCCCCGCTTCCGCGATGCCTGGGCGATGGCACGGGCGGACTCGTTCCAGCCGGTGGGCTGAAGCGCCATTCAGCTGCCAACGGCAAACACCAGCTGTCATCACCCGCGAAAGCGGGTGATCCAGTACGCCACGGCTTCTCGGTTCATTCGCGGACGTCTCTGGAATACTAGATCGCCCGGTCAAGCCGGGCGATGACAGTTGCAATCCAGTTGTCCACATTCATTCATTGGTCTAAGATTTTCTGACGGGGATGACGCAGCCTCCCCGTCAAGTGGGTGACCCCATGCAAGCGCTGCTCGCTGTTCTTTGGAGCGAGCACCATGGACGGACACCTCATTCTCCCCTTTGTTTTGGCGACGTTTCTCGGCGGCTTTGTCAGCGGCTTCTCCGGCTTCGCGATGGGGATCGTCGTATCCGGCGTTTGGCTGCACATCATCACGCCGGTTCAGACGGCCGCCCTGATCGCCGGCTATGGCCTGCTGACGCAAGGCTACGGCATTGCGAAGCTGCGCCATGAATGGAATTGGCAAAGCATCTGGCCGCTGACGCTGGGCACGGCGATCGGCATCCCCGTTGGCGTGATGCTGCTCACCCTTGTCGATCCGGGCTCGGTGCGTACCGGCGTCGGCGTCCTGCTGGTGGTTTATGCGCTGTACGGTCTGCTGCATCCGCCGCTCGGGCCGTTCAAGATCGGCGTGCCGGCCGATATCGGCATCGGCATCGCCAACGGGCTGGTTGGCGGTCTCACCGGTCTTGGCGGCATCATCTCGACCATCTCCTGCCAGTTGCGCGGGTGGTCAAAGGACAAGCAGCGCGCGGTGTTTCAGCCGGTACTGTTCGCGGCCTTCGTGATCATCTCGATCTCGCAATTCGTCGCAGGGTCGTACACGGCTGAGACCGTCAGGTTATACGGCATCGGCTTGCCGTTCATGGTCGCCGGCATCTGGATCGGCTTCAAACTCTACGGGACGATTAATGATGAGACGTTCCGGAAGGCGGTGCTGCTGCTGGTTCTGATCGCCGGCGCGTCGCTGGTGGTTGCGGCGTCGGGCATGCTGCGTCTCACGGCAGCGGCGTAGCGAAGTTCGCGCACTCAGGAGTCCGACAGAACGAGCACACCGCCATGGGCCGGTGAGATGACATAAAGACGGTCCGGCGGCACCAGCACGGTGGTGTGCGCGTCGGCGCCCGTCATGGTGCGCATCGCCTTGCCGGTTCGCGGGTCGATCGTCTCAATCAATCCCGGCTCGCCAATGGCGACATGGACGCGGCCGGTCGCCGGATTGAAGAACGTCACGTCGGGTGCCCCCGCGATCGGCCAGACATTGGTGACCTCGCCCGAACGGCTGTCGACCTCGACGAGATCGCCGCCATCGCATGCCGCGTAGAGGCGTCCCCGTGCGTGATCGATATCGAGACCATGAGCGCCGGCGGAGGGCAGCGGCCATCGCGCCAGCGGGCGCAGGTCCGGCAGGCTTGCGACCAGAATCATCGAGGGGTCGCGGATACACAGGAACAGTTGTTCCGCCGCCGCATCGGTCACGCACCAGCGCGGCCGCCCGGGCAGGTCGAGCGAGACGCGGTAACCGTTGCCGAGGCGGAACGCCTGCAGCTTCGGCGCTTCCGTCTCGTCGCCGATGCAGGCCGCAATCCCCAGCGAGAGGCGCTTGACGATGGCCGCGCCGTTCGGCCTAGCCCCGGTCGGAAGCAATGACTTCGTCCTCAAGGTGACGGCGTCAAACCAGGTCACGCTCGCGCCGGCGCGATTGGTAACGAGAATCTCGCCATCATCGGCCACCGCGCCGGCGACGCCGGGAAATCCCGGCAGCGTTGCGATGTGGCGTCCGGCGTCGAGATCGATCACCTCGACCGTGCTTCGCGCGGTATGGGCGATGAACACGCGGCGGCTCCTTGCATCGAAGATGCCGTGATCGAACTCACTGCCCGCACCACCGGGGATTTCGATCACGCCGACGGCCTTCAGCGACTCGGCGCCGCTGTTCGTTTGCCCGGCGTTCGTTTGCGTGTGACTGATTGTTCCGTCCATGCAATCTCCTAGGGAAATGCCGAGCGTCGCGGTCAATACTTCGGCCGGTGTGAAGTTGCCCATTCGCGGGCATGCTCAATCGGAACCTTCGGTACGGCCGCGCGGACTTTCTTGACGGCCGCCAGATTGTCCATGCGTTCGCGCCAGCGGCAGAAGGCCGGAAACTTTGGATACATGGCCTGGCCTTCGGCGGTCAGGCTGAACGCGAACGTGCTCGGCAGCAGATAGAAATCCGCGATCGAGAGCTCATCGCCGAGCAGAAAATCCTTGCCATGGGCGAGCTGGCGCTCGGCGACCGCAAGTCCCGTCTCGATCTCCGGCAACGCGTGCGCCACGACTTTTTCGTCAGGAGCGATGCCAAGCTCGGGAAAGACGAGCCGCTCATGCGTCACGTGATAGATCATGTAGTTATAGTAGTAGGAATTGACCGCGCTGATCCATTGGTTCATGCGCGCCCGCGCCTTGATATCCCTGGGCGTCAGCGACGCGCCGCCGAAGGCCTCGTCGACATAGCTGACGATCGCGCTGGTCTCATAGATCGTGAGATCGCCGTGCCGGAGGATCGGAACGCGATTGAACGGATGCAGCGCCAGGTGCTCCGGCTTTGCCATGACGGGCTCAAGGTCGTGGAAGCCGTAAGCCACGTCCTTGTGCGTGAGGACCATGCGGACGATGTTGACGAACGAACTGCGTGGAAATCCGTAAAGGATCGGATCGGACATCTATTTCTCCTGTGATTTCTTCAGTCAGCGCCAGAACGGCCTGGCGGCCTCACGCAGCGCCTCCTCGCGCGATAACCCAATGTCGCGAAGCAGATGCGGGTCATCGGCGATCTCGCGCAGTGCGATGCGCTGAAACGGGCGGTCGAGCCAGCTCCACCATCCGGGCCGGGAGGCGACGGGCGATGTTCCTGAATTGGATTGATGAAGTGGGGTGGCTGGGTCTGCGGCCTGAACTGGCGGGATCGACCAGCTATCGGTTAACAGGATTGACATGGTAAGCTCCAAATAGCTTGAAATACGTTGCTGGAGCTGTTAAATAATGGTGAGGCGTGTTTCCCCGCAAACCAT
>JAKFVP010000332.1 GCA_021732175.1 Bradyrhizobium sp. | reverse complement strand
GTGATGCGGGCCTCGGCGCTCGAGACGTGGCGCTTCAGCCGGGTGATCTCCTGGGCGAACAGCGTGCGCGCGGTCATCGCGGCGTCGCGGTCGGCCTCGAGATTGGCGATCTGCTGCGCCGCCTCGAGGGCGAGATCCTCGCGGCCGCCGTCGAGCGCGGCGGTGGCGCGCAGTTCGAGGTCGGCGATGCGCGTGTTGGTGGTCTCCAGCCGGCGGCCTTCCTGCTGGTCCTGCGCGATCGCCAGCGCAAGCGTGCGCTTGCTGCGATCGACGGCGGCTGCCGCATCGCGCATCTGCTGGTCGAGGATGACGAGCGCCGTGCGGTCTTCCAGTTCCTCCCCGGCAACGGCGATGCCGCCGCGGAAAAGTGTCAAAACAGTCTTGAACATTGCTGGCTCCCTGTTATGAGCATTGCTCATGAAGGCAACATAGCATATTTTGAGCGTTGCTCAAGATATATTTGAGCGTTGCTCACGAAAGAGTGTTAACTGATGTCTAAGACACTGGAAAGACGAGCGAAACAGCTCGAAGACCTGATTCTGGCGGCCGAGAAGGCCATTTCAGCCCGGGGGCTAGCCGGCCTGAAGAGCCGGGAATTGGCAGCGGAAATCGGCGTCGCCAATGGCGCGGTGTTCAATCTCGTCGACGATATGGATGAGCTGGTGCTGCGCGTCGGCTCGCGCACGCTGGCGCGGCTGGATGCGGCGCTGACCGCGGCGGAAAGCGAGGGCAGCCCCTCGCCTGCCGACGCGCTGGTGCGCATCGCGGTCGCCTATTGCGATTTCGCGGCGGAAAATCTCGAACTATGGCGGGCGCTGTTCGAGCACCGGATGGCGCCGGACAAGCCGGTGCCGGAATGGGCGGTCGAGGAGCAGATGAACCTGTTCCGCCACATCTACCATCCGCTGGCGAAATGCTTTCCGAACTGGAGCGCCGACGAACTCGGCATCACCGCACGCAGTTTGTTTGCGGCGGTGCACGGCATGGTGAGCCTTGGGCTGGAGCAGAAGCTGATCGCAGTGCCCGTCGCGGCGCTGCGCGACGAGATCGCGACGATCGTAAAGGCGACAATCAAGGGGTTGAGTTAGGGCATTTGCCCATCGCCTTCCCTCGGCTGCAACGCTGCCATGCGGCGGTGAATAGTCACCGACACAACGGACCGCGGCCTTCGCGTGTACCGTGACGATGCGGCCGGCCCACGGCCGCAAGCGAGTTACTCATCATTTGTCTTTCAACAGGTAGTGCTGGAGCAAGCCATGAAGAAGACTCACGTCACGGCTATCGCGTTCGCTGCAGTTGTCCTCACTGTCCTCGGCGGCATCGCCCTTGCGCAGCAGCAGGACAAATACACCGTCAAAGTGCCGGGCGGGCTCGCGTTCTCCGAGTTCAGGGGATACGAAAGCTGGCAGGTGATTGCCAGCAGCAGCAGCGCAAACCTGAAGCTGGTCGCGGTGATCCTCGGCAATCCCGAGATGATCGCAGCCTATGAGGCGGGCATTCCCGGCAACGGCAAGCCTTTCCCGGACGGCGCCAAGATGGCGAAAATTCACTGGACGCCGAAAATGAACCAGTACTTCCCGGACACGACGATCCCCGGCACGCTGCATGACGTCGACTTCATGGTGAAGGACAGCAAGCGGTTCGCGGACGGCGGCGGATGGGGATACGCCGTCTTCAAGTATGATGACGCATCCGGCACGTTCACCCCCGGCACCGAGGCCGACAAGCCGCCGCAGGCCAACGACGCCAAATGCGGGGTCGCGTGCCACACGACCGTGAAGGCAAAGGACTACGTTTTTACCGAGTACGGAAAAAGGTGAGCGCAATGACGTCGATGAGCGCCGGCGGAATTTTCCGCCGGCGCCTTGCGTTCGACATCACACCAAAAACACCGTCGAGCCCGTGGTCTTGCGCGCGGCGAGATCGGCGTGGGCTCTTGCGGCGTCCTTCAGCGCATAGGTCTGGTGCACCTCGATCTTGACCGCGCCTGATTTCACGACGTCGAACAGTTCGTTCGCCATCGCGACGAGATTCTCGCGCTTCATCGCGTAGGTGAACAGCGTCGGACGGGTGACATAGAGCGAGCCCTTGGCGGCGAGCAGGCCGAGATTGAACGGCTCGACCGCGCCGGAGGATTGCCCGAACAGCGCGAGCACGCCGAGCGGGGCGAGGCAATCCAGCGACTTCATGAAGGTGTCCTTGCCGACGGAATCGTAGACCACGGGGCACTTCTTGCCGCCGGTGATCTCATCGACGCGTTTGACGAAATCCTCCTTGGAGTAATTGATGGTGTGCGCACAGCCATGGGCCTGCGCGAGTTTCGCTTTCTCGTCGCTGCCGACGGTGCCGATCACGGTGGCGCCGAGATGTTTGGCCCATTGCGACAGGATCAGGCCGACGCCGCCGGCGGCGGCATGCAGCAGGATGGTGTCGCCGGCCTTGACGCGATAGGTCTGGCGGATCAGGTACTGCGCGGTCAGGCCCTTCAGCATCATGGCCGCCGCGGTCTTGTCGTCGATTCCGTCCGGCACTTTCAAAAGGCGGTCGGCCGGAACGAGGCGCGCCTCGGAATAGGCGCCGACCGGTGCGTTGCCATAGGCGACGCGGTCGCCGGGTTTCAGATCCGTGACGCCGGGGCCTACTTCCTCGACCACGCCGGCGCCCTCGCCGCCGAGCCCGCTCGGCAGCGGCACCTGGTAGAGGCCGGAGCGGTTGTAGATGTCGATGAAGTTGAGGCCGACGGCGGTGTGGCGGATACGCGCCTCGCCGGGCCCGGGCTTGCCGACCTGGACTTCCTCCCAGACCAGAACTTCGGGACCGCCGGTTTTGTGAAAGCGGATGGCGTGCGTCATGAATACTCTCCTTCGGATACGATGATGATGGGTGGGATCGGCGTCGCGGATTCACGTCTCGATGATGACGTAGGAATCCTCGACACGAACAGGGAAAGTCTCGGCCACATAGGGGCCTTTCTGCAGTTCTTCGCCGCTTTCGACGGCGACCGGATAGGAGCGCACCTTGAAACGCTTCGGATCGAACCATGATTGCCCGGTGCGCATATCGAACTCCCAGCCGTGCCACGGACAGCGCAGCAATTCGCCGACGCGGTCGCGGACATAAACGCCGGGCTCGGGCGAGGTCAAGCGCGCCACGCACGCCGCCTGCGCCAGCGGCGCGCCCTCATGCGGGCAGCGATTGAGCAGCGCAAAGAACTCACCATTGACATGGAAGATCACGATGTCGCGGCCCTCCACGCCGACAACCTTGTTGCCGCCGGGAGGGATATCCGAGGTACGCGCGACGATGTGACGGGTCATCAGAATTTATAAACCGCACGCGCATTCGTATTGAAGATCTTCTTCCGCTCGGTCTCGCTGAGCGGCGTCTTGAACGCAAAGCGCGCGTCGTCATAGTCCCAATGCGGATAGTCCGACGAGAACAGCAGGCGGTCGATGCCGACCCATTCGATCAGGGAACGCAGATGTTTGGCTTCATCGGGCTCGTCGATCGGCTGGGTGGTGAACCAGAAATGCTCCTTCACATATTCCGACGGTTTCCGTTTGAGATGCGGGACCTCGTCGCGGAATTTTTCGAAATGCTGGTCCATGCGCCAGATGGTCGACGGGATCCAGCCAAAGCCGCCTTCGATGAAGACGATCTTCAGTTTCGGGAAGCGTTCGGGAACTCCTTCGAGCACGAGGCTGGTCAGCGAGGCCGCCACCGTGTGCGCGTTCGACTGGTGCTCCTCGCAGTAATAAGACGGCCAGCCGCCGCCGGTCGGCGCGTGGCCGCCATAGCCGCCGACATGAATGCCGAGCGGCAGGCCGAGTTCCTGCGCGCGGGCATAGATCGGCCAGTAGCGGCGGCGGCCGAGCGGCTCGTTGGCGCGGGGCGAGACATTGATCTGGATGTATTCGCCTGTTTTGGCGCAGCGGTCGATCTCGGCAATCGCAAGCGCGGTGTCGTCCTGCCCGGCGAGGATCGAGGCCTTCAGGCGGGGATCGCGGTGCGACCAGAACGCCAGCTGCCAGTCGTTGATGGCGCGCTGGATCGCGGCGCCGAACTCCAGATTCTGCTGCGAGAAGATGAAGAGGTCGAGCACCTGCAGGATGCCGTATTCGACATCAAGCGGATCGAGATGCTGCTTCTGCATGAAGGCGAGATCGGAGCCGGGCGGCCCGCCGGTCGGCGGCCAGGCGTCGCGCCGCGCAATCAGGGGCGAGGAACGCGGATAGGGCGTCGTGCCGATATAGGGTGTGCGCAGATGGCTACCATAGGTCTTCATGTGCTCCTGCCAGCGTTTCGGCAGGAACTCGTTGAGATCGGAATGCGCGTGAATGCTCGGATGCACGTCGCAATCGATGATGCGCAGCCGCGTTTGGGCGGGCTTTTCCTCTTCAAGGATTGGACGGTCGATGACATCACTCATGCTGATCTCCTCATGAGTCGAGTTTCAATCGCGGAAACGTTTCGAGCGGATTGTCGGCGCACATGCGCGCGACCAGCGATTTCGGCAGGTTCGGCGGCACCGGATCGTCGCCGTCGAACTGCCAGTGCGGATAGTCTGACGCGAACAAGAACATCTTTTCCGAGCCGATCTGGTCGATGATGTCCTCGACTGCGGTGGCATCCGGCGGCGCGTCGAACGGCTGCATGGTGACGCGGAAATTGTCGCGGATGATCGAGGCGGGCTCGCGCTCCACCCAGGGCACCTCGACGCGCACGCCACGCCAGGTCTTGTTGGCGCGCCACATGAAGGCGGGCAGCCAGCTCACGCCCGACTCCATCAGCACGACCTTCAGGTTCGGGAATTTGCCGAACACGCCTTCATAGATCAGGCTGAGGATCTGCGCCTGGAAGGCCTGCGCTTCCGACATGTAATATTCGTAGCGATAGGACGCCCATCCGGTCGAACTCGGCGCGGTGCGATAGGCGCTGCCGGCGTGGATCGCCAGCGGCAGATTGTATTTCTCGGCGAGCTGGTAGATCGGCCAATAGTGCCGGCGGCCGAGCAAGGTCTCGCCCTGCGACAGCACGAGGATGGAGACGAAGCGGTTGTCGGATGCGCGGCGCTCGATCTCCTCCAGCGCCAGATCCGGCGCCTGGATCGGCACCACGATGGAGGCGCGAAGCCGTTTGTCCCTGGCGAGCCATTCGGCCGCGATCCAGTCGTTGATCGCCTTGCAGAAGCCGGCCGCCATGTAGGGATCGAACACCGCCTGCGCGCCGTAGACCACGTTGCAGATTGCATGCGAGGCACCGAGCTGGTCGAACGCGCCGCGCTGCACCATGGCAAGGTCGGACGCGGGCTTGCTGCCGTCCTTCGGCCGCCAGTCGGCGCGGCCCGAGAGCGGCATGTTCGGCGGATAGGAATTGAGGTCGAGCCCGTCGATGGCGCGGCTCACCACCTGCTCCTTCCAGTGATCGTCGAGATAGGGCAGCAGCGTGGTGCGGGTTCCACCCACCGACGGATGAATGTCGCAATCGATCCGCGTGGCCGCCATAGAGTTTCCTCGGGGTTTCCCTGTGCTTCGCGGTCTTCTGCCGCCGGCCCGAGTGTGCCGCCGCCGGACTCCGGGAGCAAGGGTCAAGGCGACCATGTCAGGTATTTGAGCCATGCAGGCGGGCCGGGGCTGCATATTGCCCAGGCTTCATGCGGCCGACCGGAGAACGCATGTATGATTGGCGAAAGACTGGAGAAATGAACATGAAGCCTGCGCGCCTTGCGGCACTTGCCCTCGCCCTGACCGCGACCGGCGGCGCCACGGCCCTCGCCGCTTCCGCCTCGGGATCGCCAGCGCTGGCATTGGCCGCGGTGATCGCGCCCTATTCGCCCGATATCTCGCCGCTGGACAAAGTGACGGTCGCGGCGCTGTTCGACGGCGAGACCGGCAAGGTCGCGGCGAAGAAGATTGTCGTGACGGCAGAGAAGATCGTCTGCAAGACAAGCAATGTCGATCTCACCTCGCGCTCCTGCGAGCTGACCTTCAAGGGCGACAAGCACAGCCTCAAGGGGCGCGAGGCCAACGAGCTGTTCGCGACCATGGCGCTGGCGGGCATCGCAGCGGAGGGCGCGGCGGGATCGAACATCGCGGGTCTATCGAAACTGAACTGCATCCTCGATGTCGCCGCCATCAAGCAGAAGGACGGCGGCGGCGCGTCGTGTTCGTTCGATACGGGCAACTGAGACGGCGTCACCGCCTGCGACAGCCTTGCGCAGGCCGCGGGGCCTTGCCCGCACTACGGAAAGTGCGAATACTCCCCTCGCCCAGCGGACGTAATCCGCGGGATTCGCGTGGAGGGAGGAAACCATGGCGCGGGAAGCCGGGATCAGACTTGAGACGAACAGGCGTGCATTCTTGGGCGGGACGGCGCTCGCCGCGTTAGGCGCGACGGTAGGCGGCGGATTGCCGTCCATTCCGCAAGCCCATGCGCAGGCCGCGGCGCCCGCCGCAGCGAAGGGGCCGCAATATCTGAAATTCCCGGGCAAGAACGACAAGCTCGTCGTGCTCGGCGAGAAACCGCTGGTGGCGGAGACGCCGGAGAGCCTGCTCGACGACGACACCACGCCGATCGAGAAATTCTACATCCGCAACAACGGGCAGATTCCGGACGAGACGAAAAATCCGGATGCGTGGAAGATCACCATCGACGGCGAGGTCAACAAGAAGATCGAGATCACGCTTGGCGAACTGAAATCGAAATACAAGGCGGTGACGCGGCGCATGGTGCTGGAATGCGGCGGCAACGGCCGCGGCGGATTCTCGCCGCCGGCGCGCGGCAACCAGTGGAGCAATGGCGGCGCCGGCTGCGCCGAATGGACCGGCGTCGCGCTTGCCGACGTGCTGAAGGACGCCGGGCTGAAGCCGACGGCGAAATACACCGCGCATTATGCGGCGGATCTGCACCTGTCGGGCGATGCGACGAAGCCGACGATCTCGCGCGGCGTGCGCATCGAAAAGGCGCTCGATCCCTACACCATGATCGTGTGGGCGATGAACGGCCAGCCGCTGCCGAACATCCATGGCGGTCCGGTGCGGCTGATCGTGCCGGGATGGGCGGGCTCGGCCTCGCAGAAATGGCTGACCAAGATCACCATCCGCGACAGGGAGCATGACGGCCCCGGCATGACGGAATTCTCCTATCGCACGCCGATCAAGCCGATGGTGCCGGGCGACAAGGGCGATCCGGCCAACATGCGCATCCTGGAATCGATGCCGGTGCGCGCGATCGTCACCAGTCCCGCCAACGGCGCCAAATTCGCCGCCGGCACCAAGGAGCTGAAGCTGCGCGGCGCATCCTGGGCGGGCGATCTCACGGTCAAGCAGGTCGATGTCTCCACCGATTTCGGCGCGAGCTGGCAACGTGCCACGCTGGAGAAGCCGAAGAACAAATATGACTGGCAGCGCTGGACCGCGACACTGAAACTGCCGTCCGACGGCTATTTCGAGATCTGGACCCGCGCCACGGATTCGAAAGGCTTCATGCAGCCGCACCAGGCCGGGTTCTGGAATCCGCAGGGCTATGGCGGCAATGCGATGCACCGCATCGCGGTGCTGGTGGGCTGATGCGGCGCTGGACGCTGGCAGTGCTGGCGGGATTGTGGTGGATCGCGCCGGCACTGGCGCAATCCAGCTTTACCCCGCGCGAGGAGAGCCCGGAGGAATTCGTCGCTGGCCCCGGCCGCGACGAGACCTTCTACACCTGCACGGCCTGCCACGGCTTCAAGCTGGTGGCACAGCAAGGCATGACGCGCGCGCAGTGGGAGGATTCCATCAACCTGATGGTCCGCCGCCACAACATGCCGGTTCTCGACGACAAGGAACGAGCAGTCGTGCTCGGCTATCTCGAAACCGCCTACCCGCCCCGGCTGCCTGCCGCGCGCGGCAACTGGCAGAATCCTTTCGCGAAGTGAGCCTTCGGCTGCATCCGCGTTCTCAAGCATGATGAATCGAGATTGAATCGACCCATTCGTCATTGCGAGCGAAGCGAAGCAATCCAGCTTGGTTGCAACAAGAAAGCTGGATTGCTTCGTCGCTTGCGCTCCTCGCAATGACGATCAGTAATAACACCCGTTCTAGCGCGTGATGACCTTCAGTCGAATCGGTCGGCCGGCGGACTCGGTTCACCTCTCCCTTCGGGAGAGGTCGATTTGCGAAGCAAATCGGGTGAGGGACACCGCTCTAACGAGGGACTGGAACCCCTCACCCGGCGCTACGCGCCGACCTCTCCCAAAGGGAGAGGTGTCTTCTCGATGCCGCACCAGTTCAACCTAATCTCATCATGCTTTAGCGCACGGGGCTCAGCGACGCGCGCTGCATCCGCAGCCACAGCACGGCGCCGGCGGCCATCGCCATCAGCACCACGGAGAACCAGTTGAGCGGCTGCCAGCCCCATTTGTCCTGCAGGAAGCCGGCCATGAAGCTCGACGTGGCGGTCGTGCTGAAGACGAGCACGTCGTTGAGCGCCTGCGCCTTGCCGCGCTCGTTCGGGCGGTAGCAGGTCGTCACCAGCGCGGTGGCGCCGACGAACAGGAAATTCCAGCCGACACCGTTGACCGTGAGCGCGATGCGGAAATTCCATTCCGCCATGCCCGATAGCGCCGCGACGACGCCGAGCAGCATCAGCACGATGCCAACAGACATGACCGTCGTGGTGCCGTAGCGACCGATCAGATTGCCGGTGAAGAACGACGGCACGAACATGCCGAGCACATGCATGAAGATGACCCAGTGCGCTTCCGAATGCGGAAAGCCGCAGCCGACGATCGCGAGCGGCGAGGCGCTCATGATGAAGGACATGGTGCCGAACGCCAGCATCCCGGCCATGGCCGACGAAATGAAGCGCGGCTGGCTTGCGATCTCCCACAGCGGTCGCGGCGGTATCGACGCCTCCGCAGCTGGAGCGGCCGCGGTGGAAGCCGCGACCGAGGGGAAGCCGATAAAGGACATGATCGTGAAGACGATGATGTGCAGGATGAAGATGGTGGCGTAGGTCGCCAGATAGAGCGGCATCACCAGATCATGCGTCACGCGCACGAGGCTGGGGCCGATCACCGCAGCGGCCACGCCGCCGGCCGTCACCCACGAGATTGCCTTGGCGCGGTAGCTCAGCGGCACCAGCTCTGCGGCTGCGAAGCGGTACATCTGCAGGCAGGCCACGGCGTAGCCGAGGACGAGGCCGCCAAGGCACATCACCAGGAAGTTGGCGGTGTAGAGGCCGATGCACATCACGGTCGCGCCGGTCATGCCGAACAGCGAGCCGACGCGAAAGCCGATGCTGCGGCCGATCCGCTGCATCAGGAGCGCCGCGGGGAATACCCAGATCATCACGCCGATGTGCTGCATCGTCACCGGCAGATTGGCGAGGTCGTGACGGTGATAGAAGGTGATGACGGAGAGGCCGGTCGCCGCAAACATCATGGTGTTGCAGGACTGGCCGACCGCCTGGCAGCAGGTCAGCAGCACGAGATTGCGATAGGCGCGGCGGTCGAGCCCCTGTGCGGGGTCGATCGGCGGCTTCAGGCCTGACTGGGGATTGAGTGCATCCATTATATTGTTGTTGCCCAGAGCCTCGGGAGAGCGTGCGTGACCGGCGCGTGCGGGACGCGACAGCGCGTTCATCCAGTAAAATCGACCCTCATTCAAGGCTTGGAAGGAAGATTCTTGCTGTTATCGCGCGCATGGCAGCCATAAATTCCATGCAGCGTTGCCGCCCCGGCGGGATCGCGTAAGCTTCATCGGCGCTCAGGGGCGACGTGAAATCAGCGTCAGAAGACGCGGCGTTGGGGGAAACATGTCCGAGGATCTGAATTTCACGGTCCAGCGCCCGCCCGCCTATGGCGAACTGACCGATCTCCTGCCCGGATTGTTCTGGGTCCGGCTGCCGATGCCGACCGCCCCCAACCACGTCAATTGCTGGCTGCTCGATAACGGCCCCGGCTGGACCATGGTCGACACGGGCCTCAACACCGACGACAGTTTCGAGATGTGGGACAGGCTGTGGCGCGGGCTGCTCCGCAGCCGGCCGCTGCAGAACCTCACCTTCACCCATGCGCATGCCGATCATTGCGGCCTTGCCGGGTTCTTCGTGAAGGAGACGAAGTGCAGCGTTCGCATGCCGCTGGCTGAATGGCTCAGCGGCTGGAAGATCTGGCACGAGCGCGAGGAAAGGCCGGACGAGCATTTTGTTGCCTTCCTCAAGCGCAACGGCGCGTCTGACGATGATGCCGGCAAGATTGCCGAGGCGCAGCGCAAATCGAAATTTCTGGGTGGGCGGCCGCCGCGCGAATTTTCGCGCATTCGCGATGGCGACATCATCACGATGGGCAAGCGCGAATGGCAGGTGATCACCGCGGGCGGGCATTCGGCCGAGCACGCGCTGTTCTTCTGCGAGAGCGAAAAGATCCTGATCGCGGGCGACCAGATCCTGTCGCACATGATCCCGTCGGCGATCGCACCATCGGCGCAGCCGGACGCGAACCCGATGAAGGACTATCTGGATTCGCTGACGCGGCTCGAGGCGCTGCCGGCGGACACACTGGTGCTGCCCTCGCACGGGCTGCCGTTCCGCGGGCTGCATGCGCGGATCGCCGGGATGCGCGAGCATCATCAGGCCCGCCTCGACGATGTCGCCTCGGTCATCAACGGCAAGACCAACGCGTTCCTGGTGGCGCAGGAAATCTTCCCGCGCGTGCTCTACGCCAATCCGCGCCAGGCCTTTGGCGAAGCGCTGGCGCA
>JAKFVP010000330.1 GCA_021732175.1 Bradyrhizobium sp. | reverse complement strand
GATTTCTCCACCACCCAAGTGCGAGGCGCGCCGAAAATTGCATTGCCGCAGGAGCGTTAACGCCATATTTCTTGGAGCGCGCGCGCCTCGCACTTGGGTGGTGGAGAAATCATGGCTGCCGAAATTCGTGTGTTCAACTGCCTGTCCGACAATTTCGGCTATCTGATCCACGATACCGAAACCCGGGCGACCGCCTCGATCGACGCCCCCGAAGCTGCGCCCATCCTGAAGGCGCTGGCGCAGGAAAACTGGGCGCTGACCGATATCCTGATCACCCACCACCACCATGACCATGTCGGCGGCGTCGCCGAATTGAAGAAGAAATACAGGTGCCGCGTGGTCGCGCCGCACGACAAGAAGGCCGCGATAACGGATGTCGATCTGCGCGTTGCCAATGGCGACGTCGTCAAGGTCGGCAATCTGCTGGCGCGCGTCGTCGAAACGCCCGGCCACACGCTCGACCATGTCTCCTATGTCTTCGACAAGGAGAAGGCGGTGTTCGCCGCCGATACGCTGTTCTCGATCGGTTGCGGCCGCGTGTTCGAGGGCACGCACCCGATGATGTGGGAATCGCTGCTCAAGCTGCGCGCCCTGCCCGACGATTTCAATCTCTATTGCGGCCATGAATATACGGCCTCCAACGTCAAGTTCGCGCTGACGGTCGACGGCGACAACCCCGCGCTGAAGGCCCGCGCCGAAGAGGTCGCACGGCTGCGTGCGCAGAACAAGGCCACGATTCCCGTACTGCTCGGCCAGGAGAAGAAGTCCAACGTCTTCCTGCGCGCGGACGATCCTGCCGTCGCAGCTGCCCTGCACATGAAGGGCGCGGCCGCCGCCGACGTGTTCGGCGAGCTGCGCGAGCGCAAGAACAAGTCCTGATATGCCCAGCGCCTCCGACATCATCGCGCGGCTCGAGCTCAAGCCGCATCCGGAGGGCGGTTATTACCGCGAGACGTTTCGCGACTTCCGTGCCGATGCGCAGGGCCGTGCGATGTCGACGGCGATCTATTACCTGCTGGCGCGCGGCGATCGCTCGCACTGGCACCGTATCGATGCGGTGGAGATCTGGCACTATTATTCGGGCGCCGCGCTGACGCTGCGGATCGCCAACGAAGGCTGCGCCGCGCATACCGTCACGCTCGGCCCCGATGTCGCCGCCGGCCAGCGTCCGCAGGCGATCGTGCCGGCGGGCGCGTGGCAATCGGCCGAGAGCAGCGGCGACTGGACATTGGTCGGCTGCACCGTGGCGCCGGCATTCGAATTCGCCAGGTTCGAGTTGGCGGAAAAGGACTGGCAGCCGGCGTAGCCGTCGTCGGGAATCGGGTGGGAGCACCCGATGCGCTGGCTTATCTCCAGAGCCGGATCTGGAGAATGACATGCAAGACACGATTGAATTTCCGACGACGGTTTCGAGCGATATCATCGAGCCGGCGATCCTGTATTTCGGCACACCGGTTGTGCTGATCGGCACCTGCAATGACGACCGCTCCTACAATCTCGCACCGATGTCGTCGGCCTGGTGGGTGGGCTGGCGCTGCATGCTCGGGCTGGCCGCGAATTCAAAGACGACGGAAAACGTGATCCGCAGCGGCGAATGCGTGCTCAATTTGCCGTCGTCAGATCTGGTCGGCGCGGTCGATCGCCTCGCCCGCACCACCGGCTCCGATCCGGTGCCGCCGGGCAAGCTGTGGCGCGGCTATCGCCATGAGCGCGACAAGTTCGGGCTAAGCGGATTGACGCCAGCGCGTGGCGACACCGTTGCAGCCCCGCGCGCGCTGGAATGCCCGGTGCAGATCGAAGCCAAGCTTTCGCAAGTACATGAGATGGCGCAGGAGGATTCTGTCTGGCGCGGCAATCTCACTGCGATCGAAGTCCGCGTGACGCGTGTACATGCCCATCCGCATATCCTGATGGCGGGCGAGACCGATCGCATCGATCCCGACAAATGGCGGCCGCTGATCATGAGTTTCCAGCAGTTCTATGGGCTGACGCCGGAAAAGCTGCAGCGCTCCGAGCTCGGCCAAATTCCGGAGAGCAAGTACAGGCCGCCAGGCTGGAAGCCGGCCGCCTAGCTGCGAAGGCGGAACATATCCTTCGCCGCGATCAAGCCGCCGCCGGCGATCAGGATCGCGGCGATGGCGATGGTCACGGTGGGCTTGGCGTATCCTGCGAGGATCAGGAAGGCGGTCGAGAGCAGCGGCGTCGCATAGGAGGCGGCGCCCAGCACGCGGATGTCGCCGCGCTTCATGCCGATGTCCCAGGTGAAGAAGGCCGCGCCTACGGGGCCAACGCCCAGCGCGATAATCGCGAGCCATTGCGCGGATGTTTCCGGCCAGACCGTCTTTTCGACGAGCACGTGCACAATCGCCGCGAGGATTGCGGTGGCGAGGCAGAAGCCCGCGACCGCATCTGTCGGTACCGCCTTCAGCCGCCGCGACATCACCGAATAGGACGCCCAGACGAAGGCCGCGACGAACGCGGCGGCGAGGCCCGGCAGCTGGCCGGCCTCAAAACCGCTGCCGCCACCACCCATCAGCAGCAGCACGGTGCCGACGAGCCCGAGCAGCGCGCCGATGATGTGATGCGGCAGCAGCCGCTCGCCCGGCAGCAGCGAGGAGAACAGCACGATCAAGAGCGGCCAAAGATAATTGAGCAGGCCCGCTTCGGCCGGCGGCGCGAAACGCAGCGCCAGGAAATACAGCGCGTGATAGCCGAACAGCCCGCCGACGCCGACGACCCAGGCGGCCAGCGGCTGCCTCAACGCAAGAAACGCCGAGGGACGGAAGAGGAAGCTCGCGAAGGCGACCAGTGCACCGATGGCAAAGGTCAAGGCCGCGAGCTGGAATGCCGGAATCTTTCCGGTCGCGACCGTCAGCACTGCGAGCAGCGACCACATCAGGATCGCCGTCAGTCCGATGAGTGTGGCAGTGCGGGGGGACAAGTTCAGTTTTCTCCGTCATGGCCGGGCAAAAGCGCGAAGCGCGTCTTCGCGCCAGACGTCCCGGCCATCCGCGTCTTTCGTTCCGCATCTTCTAAAGACGTGGATGCCCGGCACAAGGCCGGGCATGACGACTATTGAGCGCATGGAATGCAATGGCGCAGCGCGCCATCACACCATGTACTGCCCGCCGTTGATGGTGAGCGTGGAGCCGGTGATGGCGCCGGCATCGTCGGCAGCGAGGAACACCACCGCACGCGCGATCTCCTCGGGCTCGCCGAGGCGACCGACCGGGATCAGCGGCAGGATGGACTTCTCCAGCACGTCCTTCGGTACCGCCTGCACCATCTCGGTGTTGATGTAGCCGGGGCAGATCGCATTCACCGTGATGCCGCCCTTGGCGTTTTCCAGCGCCAGCGCCTTGGTGAAGCCGATATCGCCGGCCTTGGCCGCGGAATAATTGACCTGGCCGAACTGGCCCTTCTGGCCGTTGATCGAGGAGATGTTGATGATGCGGCCGAACTTGCGGGCGCGCATGCCCTCGATGATCGGGCGCGTCATGTTGAACAGCGAGCCGAGATTGGTGTTGATGACGGCGTTCCACTGCTCCAGCGTCATCTTGTGGAAGGCGCCGTCCTTGGTGATCCCTGCATTGTTGACGAGAACGTCGACGGGACCGAGGTCGGCCTCGACCTGCTTGATTCCCGCGGTGCAGGCATCGAACGAAGAGACGTCCCACTTGTAGACGGGAATGCCGGTCTCCGACTTGAACTTGTCGGCCGCCGCGTCGTTACCGGCGTAGCTCGCCGCTACCTTGTAGCCGGCCGCCTTCAGCGCCTTGCTGATCGCAGCGCCAATGCCGCGCGTTCCCCCCGTCACCAATGCAACTCGTGCCATGTCGTCTCCTCCTTGGTACTCTTTTAATAGACCGGAATTTTCCCGGTTCTTTGACATCTCTCAAGCGGACAATTCAAACTAGCGCTTGAGACGAAAATGCCCGGCACGAGGCCGGGCATTCATTCCTAGCAGCTTGAACCGCGTTTGACAGATGATGTTTTCATCACGCAACGCAACATGCTGTTTGAGATTTAGTCACGGGCGACGCACATCGCGATGCCCATGCCGCCGCCGATGCACAGCGTGGCGAGGCCCTTCTTGGCATCGCGCTTCTGCATTTCGTGCAGCAGCGTCACCAGCACGCGGGCACCGGAAGCGCCGACCGGGTGGCCGATCGCAATCGCACCGCCATTGACGTTGACCTTGCCGGTATCCCAGCCGAGGTCCTTGTTGACGGCGCAGGCCTGCGCGGCGAAGGCCTCGTTGGCCTCGATCAGGTCGAGATCGCCGATATTCCAGCCGGCCTTCTTCAGCGCGGCGCGGGAGGCCGGGATCGGGCCGGAGCCCATGATCTTGGGATCGACGCCGGCCTGGGCCCAGGACACGATGCGGGCCAGCGGCTTCTTGCCCTCCTTGGCGGCCTGCTTGGCCGTCATCAGGACCACGGCGGCGGCGCCGTCATTGATGCCGGAGGCGCTGCCGGCGGTGACCGTGCCTTCCTTCTCGAAGGCCGGTTTCAGCTTGGCCATCGCATCGAGGGTGGCGCCATGACGCGGATATTCGTCGTCAGCGACGATGATATCGCCCTTGCGGGTCTTGATGGTGACCGGGACGATCTCGTCCTTGAACTTGCCGGCCTTCTGCGCCGCCTCGGCCTTGTTCTGCGACTTGACCGCGAACTCGTCCTGCTGAGCCCGGGTGATCTGCCACTGCCGGGCAACGTTCTCGGCGGTGTTGCCCATGTGGTAGCCGTTGAAGGCGTCCCACAGGCCGTCCTTGATCATGGTGTCGACGAGCTCGAGGCCGCCCATCTTGACGCCGCCGCGCAGATACTGGGCGTGCGGGGCCATGCTCATGGATTCCTGGCCGCCGGCGACCACGATCTCGGAATCGCCGTTGAGCAGGGCCTGATAGCCGAGCGCCACGGTGCGCAGGCCCGATCCGCAGAGCTGGTTGACGCCCCAGGCCGGGCTTTCCACCGGGATGCCGGCGGCAATCGAGGCCTGGCGGGCCGGGTTCTGGCCCTGGGCGGCGGTCAGGATCTGGCCCATGATGACTTCGGATACGCGGCCCGGCTCGATGCCTGCCCGCTCCAGCGCGGCCTTGATGGCGATGGCGCCGAGGTCGTGGGCCGGGTTGGTCGCGAATGCGCCGTTGAAGCTGCCAACCGGGGTGCGGGCGGCGCTGACGATGACGACATCGTCTGACATGGACATCTCCTGTTTGGGTTTTCTTGGGTTGGTTTTCTTGACGGCGGGCGGGCCGGGACGGCGGGCCAGTCTTAGTTCCTATCCTGTTAACGTCATTGAGGCATGTCAATCGCCCCTGCAGCGAAAAGCTGCCGCGTCGCACTCAAATTGGCGCACTTGGCAGTTTCCTGAGCAGTCCCTATGCTTTGGGATTAACCGTGCCGCACAAAACGGTAGCCGAAGCCCGTTGAAAATGCTTACCTTTGCTGCGATGCGTTGCATTTAGCCCTGCGGCGGCGCCGTCGGGTTCCAGCTTTCGAAGTTCTCGTGTGGACCCCATGGCAAAATCCGAAACACCGACGACGATCAAGAAGTACGCCAACCGGCGGCTCTATAATACCGGCACCAGCACCTACGTGACGCTGGAGGATCTCGCGGCGATGGTGAAGGAAGGCGAGGATTTTCTCGTCTACGACGCCAAGACCGGCGAAGACATCACGCGCTCGGTACTCGCGCAAATTATCTTCGAGCAGGAGAACAAGGCGGGGCAGAATCTGTTGCCCACGACGTTCCTGCGCCAGCTGATCCGCTTCTACGGCGACAGCATGCAGATGGTGGTGCCGAAATATCTGGAGCAGTCGATTGCGACGCTGACGCAGGAGCAGGAGAAGTTCCGCAAGCAGATCGCGGGCGCCCTTTCCGGCACTCCCTTTGCGCCTCTCGAAGAGCAGGTCCGCCGCAACATGGAGATCTTCCAGCAGACCTTCTCGAAGTTCATGCCCTTCGCGCCGCGCCTGGGCGGCGAGCCGGAAAAGGTGCCGGAGCCCACGCCGGAAGATAGCGGCAACATCGACGATCTGCGCAAGCAGATGAAGGACATGCAGGAACAGCTCGAGCGCATGTCGGCGAAGAAGGAAGAGTAGTTCTTCGCAAACGCTGGCAGTTTTTTCGTCATGGCCGGGCTTGTCCCGGCCATCCACGTTTTAGGCCCGAAGGCAAGACGTGGATGCCCGGGACATAGGCGGAGCGAAGCGACGCCGTTCTTCGAACGGCTATGCCCGGGCATGACGAGACAAAAACGCTGACGATCAGCTTGCGGCGGGTACCGCCGTTCCGGCTGCAGCCGCGGCCCACGGCCGCTCAGCCGTAGCAAGCCCAATCAGCCGGCCCTGGATATAGTCGCAGCCCCATTCGCGCAGCATCACGGCGGCTTCCTCGTCCTGCACCCATTCGGCCACCGTCTTGATGTCGAGCCGGCGCGCGAGGTCGATCAGCGTCTGCACGAAAGCGCGGTCGTCGGCGGAGCGCGCGATGTTCTGCACAAAGGCGCCGTCGATCTTCACAATGTCCACGCCGAGCTTGCGCAGATTGCGGAACGAGGTGTAGCCGGCGCCGAAATCGTCGATCGCGATCCGGCTGCCGAAATTCTTCAGCCGCGTGACGAAGCCCCTGATGTCGTCGATGTCCTGGATCGCCACCGTCTCGGTGATCTCGACGATCAGCCGTTCGGCGACGCCGGGATGGCTGCGCATCAGCGACTCGATCGTCGCCGACCAGTCCGGGTCCATGGTGGTTTCCGGCGAGATGTTGAGGCTGAGCCGCACATTGGGCGAGGCGATCAGCTCGGCCACGACAAGCTCGAGGATGCGGTGATCGACCATGCGGATCAGGCCGAGCCGCTCGGCCACCGGCACGATGTCGGGCGCGAGCAGCATCTGGCCGTCGCCTTGCTCCATCCGCACCAGGCATTCGTAGAAGGCCGGCTCGCGCGAGCGCGCCGCAACCACCGGCTCGTAGGCCGTGACGATGCGGCGGTCGTTGAGCGCGGTGACGATCTCGTCGGTGACGCGGATGTTGACGCGGCGCTGCGCGTCGCGCTCGACATTGGGCCGCCACAGCGCAAACGAGCCGGCGCGGCGGCGCTTGGCGGCATCCAGCGTCTCCTGGGCGCGGTTGATCGCTTCATCCGCATTGCGGGCATAGCGGGGCACGCTCACCCCGCCGATCGACGCGGTCACCGACACCGGTCCTGATTTGGTCGGCACCACCTCGTCGCGGATGCCGGCGAGGAAACGCTCGGCCGCGATATTGGTGTCGTCGACGGTGCAGTTCTTCAGGATCAAGCCGAACTTGTTGCCAGAGAAGCGACCAAGCACGTCGCCGGCGCGCAAGCGCACGCGGATGCGGTGGCCGACCTCGGCGATGACGGCATCCGCAACGTCGAAACCGAAGGCGTCGTTGACCCGGGCGAGATGATCGATGCCGATCAGCATGAAGGCGCAGGTGGAGCGGAAGCGTGTGTTCTCCTCGATCGCTTCGGCGAGCGCTGCGATCAGATGGGTGCGGTTGAGCTCGCCGGTCAGCGGATCGTGCCGCGACAATTTCAGGAGCTGCTCGTCGCGGGCGTGACGCTCATTGTTGACGCGCATGACGCCCTGCGCGCGCCAGGGCCGGCCGTCGGAGCCGGCGAACCAGACGCCGGTCTCCTCGATCCAGATCACCGGCACGGCTGTCGTGGCGCGCACGCCATATTCGATGCGGTACGGCACGCCCTCGTCTGCGCGGGCCGGCGGCGCATGGGTCAGCGCCTCCTGCCGGATCGAGCGGGCCGGCTCGATCAGCTTGGCGAATTCGGCGCCGCTCGCCAGCAATTCCGGCGGAATGTCGACGAATACCGAAGCCGCATTGTCGCTCCAGGTGATGCGGTCGCTGCCGATGTCCCAGACAAAACTGGCCTGGCCGAGCGAGGCGAGAATGTCGGCGGGTTGCGGGACAGAAGGCATCAGGTCGCCTCGTTTCGGGACAGCGCCCGGGGTGATTCTTCACCCCCAGAATAGGGCCAGTCCCTGCCCCGACCCTAAGTAAAGTTGATTAACGTTTCACAAACCATGATTTGCGGATGGCAGGAACCAAACGGCCTGCCGGGCACATCTCTTGCGAGGATAAGGTGTAGGATGCATTTGGCGTCCCGAAACGTGACAAATTGCCGATGACGGGTACAGGGCGCACGGAAGTCATTATCGACGTGGAGATCGTGGACGACGTCCCGACCGCCGCGGTCGAACTCGTGCCGCTGTCGGCCCGCCCGGACGTGCAATCCAAAACCCTGCTGAACCGGCCCGACGCGAGCTTCGTCGCGCAGTTGATCGCGACCGCCGATCATGCGCCGCAGACCTGCGCGCTGCGCCGGGGATCCTGCGCTGACGCACAGGCCGCCTATGGTCCGCACATCAGCGAGCGCCGCAGCGTGACGCGGCGGACCAAGCAGATCATCTGAGGGAAAAATCGGTCAGCGCGGCGGCGCGTCCGGCGACGGATGCGCGCCATTGCCGGGCTGGATGCCGGGCGAAGGCACCGCGGGCTGCGCCATCGACGGCTCGGGGTGATCGAGCAGCACGGATTCGGCAACGGACGCCGCCGAAGGCAGCGGCGCGGGTTCGGGCGCCGGGATGGGCGCTGACGGAGCGGGCGCCGGCTCGACGATTTCAGGCTCGGCGCGTCGAACAGGCTCGCGCGCAATCGGCGCATCGACCGCAACAGCCGTATAGCGCCGCCGCCGCAAGGTCACGCCGGTGAGGAAATCGACCAGCGCCAGCAGCGTCAGCAGGAAAAAGACTGACGTGGCGAATTTCGGCCAGAGCAGGAATTCCGCGGCCGCAGCGGCGAACACGATCAGCGACAGCAGATGATCGGTGAGATATTTCGCACCCGGCCGCGCGCCCTTCACGATCTCGAGCAGCAGCATCACTGCAGCGAAAGCCAGCAGCATGTCACCGAGCGTGATCGGCCATTCTTCGCCCGACATCAGCGGCAGCCGCAGCACCGGCTCGCTGAGCGAGACCGTGGGCATCAACCACACGATGATGTTGTAGACCGCGAGCGGAATGAGAAGCAGCGGAAAACCGACCATGGCAGCCGACTTTGTCAGAAGGGGAGAAACGCGTATTCCCGAGGAGGGATCCATCCGCCTCGGGAACTCGTCTGAACTCACTCGTTGGCCGAATTCGGGCAGGCCTGCAACCTGCCTCAGCTTTTGTCAGGGATGCTCGCGTGGAGCGCCCGCAAAAGCTTCCCGGCTTACGCTTCCTGCTCAGGCTTCTTTCTTGGGCTTCAGCACCTGCCGGCCCTTGTACATGCCGGTCTTGAGGTCGAGGTGGTGCGGACGGCGCAGCTCGCCGGAGTCCTTGTCCTCGACGTAAGTGGGCTTCTTGAGCGCGTCAGCCGAGCGGCGCATGCCGCGGCGCGACGGCGAGGTTTTTCTGCGGGGAACAGCCATTTCACTATCCTCTCGGGGTATCGCGGAGGCACCGTCCAAATAAGACGGCCCGCAGCTCACAAAAGCGCGGGCGCAAGATGCCGACAGGCCGCGCTTATAGAGGAAGGGTCAGCGTAAATCTAGGGCCGAAGAGATTAAAAATGGGCCAAAATCGGCTCAGAATCCGCGTTTCTCGCCCCAGCACCGCTGCAGCGACGAGGCCTGCGCCCGGACCATGTAGGTCCCGGCCAAACGCCGCACCCCGGGGCCGGGATTACGGGCGCTGCGCTTGATCGGATTGGGCAGGATGGCAGCCAGCAAGGCCGCCTCGCGCGGCGATAGTTCCGAGGCCGGCTTGCCGAAGGCATAGGCTGAGCCGGAGCCGGCGCCGAACTGGCCGGTCGGGCCGAGCTCGGCGATGTTGAGATAGATCTCGAGGATGCGCTGCTTGCCCAGCACGAGGTCGATCCACAGCGACAGCGGCAGCTCCAGCGCCTTGCGCACCACGCTGCGGCCCGGCCAGAGGAACAGGTTCTTCGCCACCTGCTGGGTGATGGTCGAGCCGCCGCGCGCTACCTCGCCGTCCTCGGCATCGTCGATCGCCTCGCGCAGCGCGCCCCAGTCGACGCCACGATGGCTGCAGAATTTTGCATCCTCCGAGGCCACCACCGTGCGCGGCAGGTAAGGCGACATCGCGCTCAGATCGACCCATTGCCGCGACACCGGCGCGCCCTTGAGCCAGCGCCACGCCATCAAGGTCGAGACCGGATGGCCAACGCGATAGAACGGCGCCACCAAATAGGGCAGCAGCAACAGGATCACGACGATCAGGAGCAAATAGCGGACGATGCGCAAAGGCGGGCTTCTGGTTCTGTTATCAGGGGGGTCAGAAGGCCCCGCAGGAAACGACATGGTGACGACATCAGGCAGATTTTCCAGCACTTTTAGGGCGTTCCTTGTGGGTCTTTGGGCCGCATCCGGCAATTGACGAAGGCGGCCCCATCAACGATTGTCCGCCCCCGAATTCGACTTTAGAGCCATTATTGGAGCCCTTCTGAATGACTGCTGCCATCGACTTCGCCAAGCGACTGGACCAGACCGCCGAGGATACCGAGCGGCTGCTGGCGGAGCTGTTGTCGGATACGCTGCTGCCCGACGAGATCGCCCGTCCGAAGCGGCTGATGGACGCCATGCGCTATTCCAGCCTTGGCGGCGGCAAGCGCTTGCGGCCGTTCCTGGTGGTGGAGAGCTCGGCCGTGTTCGGCGTGCCGCGCGAGGCCGCGCTCTTGGCAGGCGCGGCACTCGAATGCATCC
>JAKFVP010000402.1 GCA_021732175.1 Bradyrhizobium sp. | reverse complement strand
GCTGGCCCACGGTGTGCACCGGGTTCAGCGAGGTCATCGGCTCCTGGAAGATCATCGACATCTTGCCGCCGCGCAGGCGACGGCGCTCGTCCGGCGGCAGCGCCAGCACATTGCTGCCGCCGAAGGTGATGGCGTCCGCCTCCACCTTGCCCGGCGATGACACCAGCCCCATCACCGACAGCGAGGTGACGCTCTTGCCGCAGCCGGACTCGCCGACGAGGCCAACCGTGCGGCCGCGGGCTACGGAAAAGCTCACGCCGTCGACGGCCCGGAACAGGCCGCGATCCGTCGCGAAATGGGTCTTCAGTCCGCGGACCTCGAGCAGGCTTTCCATCAGAAGGAGTAATCCAGTCCCTTATAGAAGGTGTTCTGATAGAGCATGTGCGGCCGCACGCCTTTCAGCTTCTTTAGGCTCGTCGTGTACATCGCGATGTTCATCACGGGCATCCAGAGGTGCTGCTCGGTGATGCGCTGCTGCACCAGCCCGTAATATTTGGCGCGGTCGGCATCGGTCAGCGAAGCGCGCCCGAGCTTGAGGTTTTCGTCGGTAAACTCGTCTTTCCAGTTCATCCGGTTCGGCGCCGGCATCTGCCTGGAGTCGAAGTAGAAGTTGAGCAGGTCTCCGGAGGAGATGTAGGGGAAGGTGACGGTCCAGAGCTCGTAATCCTGCTTGGCCATCTCAGCCGGCGCGATCGTCGAGTCGTAGCCGACGATCTTCCAGTCGATGCCGATCTTGCGCATGTAGCCCTGGATCGCCTCGGAGACGCGCGGGAAATAGGCGACCTGCGTGAACAGCACCCGCGGCGCCAGCTTGACGCCGTCTTTTTCGCGGATGCCGTCGCTTCCCATCTTCCATCCGGCCTCGTCCAGCAGTTTCTTGGCGCGCTCGACGTCCTCCTTGATGATGCCCTTGGTGGATTCGGCGAAATCCAGCGTCTTCGGATCGATGTAGGTGTAGGCCGGCTCGGCATTGCCCAGCATGATGCCCTTGACGATCTCGGCGCGATTGATGGCGATGTTCATGGCCTCGCGCACCCGCACATCCGACACCATCGGCCGCGTCGTCTTGTAGCCGTAATACATCAACTGGAAGTTAGGCAGCGCCTCCTGCACGTTGAGGTTCGGCGCAGTCTTGACCTGCTGGATGAAGGCGATCGGGATCTGGTGGGTGACATCGAATTGCCCGCCCAGCATGGCGGCGACGCGTGCGGAGTCCTCCGGCACGATCTTGATGACGAGTTTTTCGAACTTCACCGGCCCCTTGTTCTCGTACATCGAGGGGCCCCATTTGTAGGCGTCGTGCCGCTTCAGCACGATCTCGGTGCGCGGCTGCCAGCTCTCGAAACACCAGGGGCCGGTGCCGTCGATGCCCTTGACGCCGTAGTCCTTGCCCAGCGTCTCAACACTCTCCTTGTTGTGGATCGCGGTGGTGAACATGGTGAGCTGCAGCAGCAGGTCCGCGAACGGTTCCTTCAGCTCATACTCCACCGTGTAGGGATCGGGCGCGCGCAGTTCCTTGATGTTGCCGGCGCGCCAGGCCAGCGGCGCCTTGAACTCGGGATCGGTCAGGCGGGTGAAGGAATAGATGACGTCGGCGGCGGTAAATTTCTTGCCGCTGCAGAACTGCACGTCGTCGCGCAGCTTGAACGTATAGAGCTTGCCATCGGGGCTGACGGTCCAGGATTTCGCCAGATAGGGGATCGGGGTCTTGCCGTCCCAGTCCATCGCGACCAGCGTGTCCTGGAACATGTTGACGATATCTGAGGTGGGCGACCAGGTCGTGCGCGCGCCGTCATAATGCGGTGCATCGAGAGACTTCATCATCCGCAGCGTCTGTGCTTCCGCCGCCGTTGCCCCCGCGGCGAGCAGTGCCGCAAATCCTGCGAGAATTCCGCGCATCCTTTACTCCCGTTTTCTTGTTCGTGTTTTCGAGTCTTCTTGTCAGCGAGTTACATCGAGCCCCTTGTAGAAGGTGTTCTGGTAGATCATGTGCGGCCGCGCGCCGCTGATCCGCTTGTTGGCCACCTGGTCCATGTTGATGTTGAGCACCGGCATCCACAGATGCTCGCGCATCACCTTCTGCTGCACTAGCGCGTAGAATTTGGTGCGATCGGCCTCGTTGAGCGCCGAGCGGCCCTGCTTCAGCCAGGAATCGGTCTCCGCGTCCTTCCAGTTCATCCGGTTCGGCGTCGGGATATTGGCGGAGTCGAAATAGATGTTCATGAGGTCACCGGCCGACAGGTATGGCACGGTGACGGACCATACCTCGTAGTCCTGCTCGGCCATCTTCACCGGCGCAATGGTGGAGTCCCAGGGATTGAGACGCCAGTCGACGCCGATCTTCCGCAAATATCCCTGGATCGCCTCTGCGACCTTGCCCGAATTGGCGTTGGCGGTGTAGTAGACGCGCGGCTGCAGCTTGACGCCATCCTTTTCGCGGATGCCGTCGCTGCCGACCTTCCAGCCAGCCTCGTCCAGCAGCGCCTTGGCGCGCTCGATGTCTTCCTTGACGATGCCCTTGGTGGCGGGATCGTGGTCGAGGGCATCGGGATCGACGATGGTGAAGGCGGGCTCGGCATTGCCGAGCAGGATCGCGTTGGCGATCTCGGCGCGGTTGATGGCGATGCTCATGGCCTCGCGCACGCGTTTGTCCGATACCATCGGCCGGGTGATCTTGAAGCCGAAATAGAGCAACTGGAAGTTCGGCTTGGCCGCCGTCACCGACAGCATCGGCGCCGCCTTGGCCTGGCTGATGAACTGCGCCGGGAACTGGTGGGTGATGTCGAACTGCCCGGACATCATCGCCGCGACGCGGCTGGAATCCTCCGGCACGATCTTGATGACGAGCTTCTCGAACTTCACCGGGCCCTTGTTCTTGTACATCGACGGGCCCCATTTGTAGGCGTCGTGCCGCTTCAGCACGATTTCGGTGCGCGGGGTCCAGCTATCGAAGCACCAGGGCCCGGTGCCGTCGATGCCTTTGATGCCGTAGTCCTTGCCCAGCGCCTCCACGCTCTCCTTGTTGTGGATCGCATTGGTAAACATGGTGAGCTGCAGCAACAGCTCCGAATACGGCTCCTCGAGCTCGTACTGTACGGTGTAGGGATCGGGCGCGCGCAATTCCTTGATGTGGCCGGCACGCCAGGCGTAGGGCCCCTTGATCTGCGCATCCTTCAGCCGCTTGAAGCTGTAGATCACGTCCTCGGCGGTGAACTTCTTGCCGCTGCAGAAGGTAACGTCGTCGCGCAGCTTGAACGTATAGATCTTGCCGTCCTCGCTCATCGACCACGACTTGGCGAGGTAGGGGATCGGCGTCCTGCCGTCCCAGTCCAGCGCCACGAGCGTGTCCTGGAACATGTTGACGATGTCCGATGTCGGGCCCCAGGTGGTGCGGTGGCCGTCATAATGCGGCGCGTCGATGCCTTTCATGAGCGTCAGTGTCTCGGCCGATGCGGGCGCGGAGACGACGAGGGCGAGTGCAGCAGTCAGAGCAATTCTCATCATGTCTGTAACCTCGGATCGAGAACGTCGCGGACGGCGTCGCCAAGCAGATTGGCGCAAAGCACGATGACGAAGATGGCGCAGCTCGGGATGGTCGCGATATGCGGCGCCATGAACAGGAAGTCGCGGCCCTGTGCGGCCATCATGCCGAGTTCGGCGGTCGGCGGCTGTGCGCCCATGCCGAGGAAGCCGAGCACCGAGCCGATCAGGATGATCTGGCCGAAGCGCAGGGTGAGGAACACGAAGATGGTGGAGATGCAGTTCAGTGTCAGGTAACGCCAGATCAGCGCGCTGTCGGAGACGCCGACGGCGCGTCCGGCCTCCATGAACTCCTGGCCCATGATGCCGACCGCAGCGCCACGCGCGACCCTCGCCACATCCGGGATAGTCGCGATGACCAGCGCGATGATGACGGCGGAAAGTCCCGCGCCGAAGATCGCAGCCATGGCAAGGCCGATCAGGATCGCCGGGAAGGCGAGCATGATGTCGACCAGCCGCATGATCCAGCCGCCGAGCCGCTTGTAGTAGGCAGCAAAGATGCCGAGCAGTCCGCCGATCGCGCCGCCGACGATGACGCCGACGAGGCCGAGCACCAGCGTGTTGCGCGTGCCGTAAAGCACCCGGCTCAATATGTCGCGGCCGGTATTGTCGGTGCCGAACCAGTGCTGGCTGCTGGGTGCCTGCATCACCTTGGTAAGGTCGGTGAAGTAGGGGTCGTAGGGCGCGATCCACGGTGCGAAGACCGCGCCCAGCACGATGAAGACGAGCGCCGACGCCGCCAATACGGCGACGCGGTCGCGCGCCAGCCGCCGCAGCACCCCGGCGCGGGCGAGCCAACCGCTTTCCGGCGCCTCTGCGACGAGGCCATGCTCGAGAGCCTCGATGCTCATGTGCTTTGCACCCGCGGGTCGAGATAGACGTAGAGCACGTCGACCATCAGGTTGATCGAGAGGAACGCAATCGCAAGGATCATGATCGCGCCCTGCGCGGTCGGGAAGTCGCTGGACACGATCGCGCCGACCGCGAGCCGGCCGACGCCGGGCCAGGAGAACATGGTCTCCGTCACCACGGCGCCGCCGAGCAGGAACGCCGCCTGCAGTCCGATCAGAGTGACGACGGGGATCAGCGCATTACGCAGCGCGTGGTGCACGATGACGACGGTCTCGCGCAGCCCCTTGGCGCGCGCGGTGCGCACGAAGTCCGCACCCAGCACTTCCAGCACTGCCGTGCGCGTCAGCCGCGCGATGGGCCCGATCAGCACGAGGCCAAGCGTCAGCGCGGGCAGGATCAGGCTCGGCAATCCGCCGTCCCACACCGGTCCGGTGCGGCCGGTGAACGGCAACAGCGCCCAGCGAAAGCCGACATATTGAATGAGGATCAGCCCGATGAAGAACACCGGCATCGAGACGCCGGCCACCGAGATCGCCATGATGAAACGGTCGGTGAGGCTGCCGCGATTCACGGCAGCCAGCGTGCCGAGCGCCATCCCGATGGGCACGGCGATCAACATCCCGCCCACCATCAGCTCGACGGTCGGACCGATGGTCAGCGCGAGCTCCTCGATCACCTTCTTGTTGGAAATGATCGAGCGGCCGAGATCGCCGCGCAACAAGCGCATGATGTATTCGAAGAACTGGATCGGGATGGAGCGGTCGAGCCCGAGTTCCTGCCGGATCGCGGCGATGGTTTCAGGCTTGGCGTCGGGGCCTGCGATCACCATCGCGGGATCGGCCGGGACTACCTGCAGCAGGCAGAAACACAGGAACAGCACCCCGAGAAGCGCGGGGATCGATATCAGCAAACGATGGACAATCTGTCGTGCCATCTACGCCGTTGACCTTACAATCCGGGAAGACCGGGTAGGCCAAAGGGGCACGCGGCGTCACGTGCGAGTCACTTGCCGGATTGACGCCTTGAACATTCCCCCTCGGTGGCCGCGCTTCGCCTGAGCGTGCGCAGTTCACATTGGCAATGATACTGACATGCAGCCGATGCGCCGTCACGTTGAAACTGCCAGGCTGCGCCCTGATGTCGCTTGTGGAGCTGGTGCAGCGTTCATCTTCCGGTGCACGGAATTTGACCGGTCTTGCAGGCATTTGCGTTTAGCGGCTGCGGAGCAAACGCCGCGCGGTTCGCCGATGGCGCAGCATTTCGCGGGCTTGAGCGGAAGGCCGAGCGTCACCGCTTCGACTGCCCCGTCCGCCGGAACCGGCGAACGGGGCTTCGTTGAGCAACGAGAGCGGCGCGCGGTGAGACACGCCGCCGCCGACACACTTCAATTCGAATTTGATCAAACGGCGACGATGCAATCCCAATCGCGTGATGTCCGCGCATAAACGCGGCGGCGAATGCATCTTCACCTCTGGATGCAACATCGGCTTTGAATACATCTTCGATGGCGCTGATCAAGGCGAAGCCGTAAAAGTACGGTTGGGATAATCGCTTTCGCAGCTACCGAAATAGGACTAGCCTGCTACTGTTGCGATCCTGCGGGGGACGACCATGCGGACGCGCGTCAGAAAAGTCGCCCATTTCCTCGAACGGATTGGGCTCGCAATGGCAGGAGCGGCGAGCGGATTGTTCGTTGCGGCCCATACCGGATCCTCTATCTCCGCACTCACCTCGCAAGCCTTCCTGCTCATCATGATGTTCGGCGGTGCGGTCGGCTTCTATCTCGGCATCGACACTCCGCAACTGCCCTTCAATGGCGGCAAGGGCGGCTCGTCCGCGCGGATCGATGCCACCGAGCTGCTCACTGCGATCGGCACGTTCTGTGCGGCGCTGACCGCCTTCGCCTCCGTGCTCGTCATTGTGCTGCGCGAGGAGCCGCATATCGCATGGACCGTGCTGATCCTGATCGGCTGGGTGCTCGGCATCTCCATGCAGATTGTGGCGGGCGCCATCGCGCGGACGCGCGGGTAGACCTTAGGTCAGCATAACTAACCTATTTTCGCCATTCGCTCGCTATGACGATACCGCCTTGGCATCTCCGCGGAACTCTCTGGGCTAATATCCCGTCAGCTCGAGATAACCCACGCCGCGATGGCTGCCGGCAAAGCTGATCGGGCCCTCCCAATAGGCGAAGCTGGTTCCCATCCAGCTCCTCGGGTTGAGCGGCGTGCAATCGATCGCGAGATTGAGGCGTGGGATGGCGACATGCCATGAAGTCGGAATCCTCCGGCCGGCGATCTCGGTCGTGGCCTTCGGCGTCATGGTGATTTCGGTCGTGGCCAGCGGCGTTGCCTTGCCGTCGGGCGAGATCCAGTTGCCGGAAGCGTAGTGCTTCTCGTCAGTCTGCCGCATGCGGTACAGCATCAGCTTCTCGCCGCCGTCGAAATGCAGCGCGAACCAGTCCCAGCCGCTCTGATCCTTGGCCAGCGGCTGGCTGCTCCATTCGCGGTCCATCCAGGCAAGGCCCGTCACGGCCACAGGCTTTTCGTCGATCGTGAGATCGCCGGCAACCTTGAAGAACGGCTGGCTGTAATAATACGACGCCTGCTCGCGCTCGGATTTCCTGCTGAAGCCGGCATCGCCCTGCAGCACCAGCGGTCGATCAGCGGAGAGTTTTAGCGTGTAGCTGAACTCCACGGTTGAAGCCGTCAGCTCCAGCGGCGCGATAGTGTTCGCGTCGAATCCGTCGAGCGCACGCATCTGCCAGGCGTCGATCCAGGCGCGGAACGGTGCCGCCTCGACGCCGGCCTGTCCGACGCCGCCGCGCGCATAGGTCTCGGTCGCCCGATGGGTGTCGGCGCGCGTCACCGCGGCATGCGCCATCCACACCTGCTGTGTCGCCCAGCCTTCCAGCGCCGTGCCCGGCTGCAAGGCCTGCCGGAACAATGTCCATTGCGCGCCGTAGGCGTTGCCTGCGGCATCGCGCAGATTCGCCGTCACATACCACCACTCGATGCGGAATTCCGGGTGCGGGCCGTGATCGGCCGGGAAGGAAAATTTGCGGCCGGGGACGACGCGGGCAAAGCCGTCGGCTCTTTCGTCCAGCCCCGCGAAACCTTGCGCGCGCGGGGCCCCACCAAGTGCAAGCAGCGCGCTGCCTGCGGCAAAACTCCGTCGCGTGATGCCGCTAGCGCTCATTGGCAAAGATCCGGATCAGATTCGCCGGCTGCATCCGTGCCAGCCGCAGCACCGGCAGCACCGCCGCGCAGAACGCCGCCAGCATGGCAACGCCGACGAGCTGAGCGAGTTGCAGCGGGAACAGCTGGAACGGCAGCCGCCAGCCGAACGCCTTCACATTGACGACGGCGAGCAGGCACCAGGCCACCAGCAGCCCGAGCGGCAGCGCCAGCAGCGCCGTGATCAGCGCCACCGACATCGTCTTCAGCAATTCGACGGCGGCGAGCCGCTGCCGCGTCACACCGATCGCCCACAGCGGCGCCAGTTGCGGCAGGCGCGAATTGGCAAGCGTCAGCAGGCTGGTCAACAGCGCAATGCCGGCCACCCCGAGCGTGAACGCGTTCAGCGCCGTCGTCACCGCAAAGGTGCGGTTGAAGATGCGTTTCGATTCCGCCTTCACTGCCGCCTGATCGCCGATGCTGCGATCATCGAGCGCAAACTTTTCCCGCGTGGCCGATATCAACGCAGAAATCTGTGACGGCTCAACCCGCAAGCCGAAGCGCGTTTGTGGAATGCCGGGGAAGTGCCGGGTCAGCGCCGCGTAGTTCACGGTGAGCTGGCCCTTGGGGTTGCCGTAGTCGGCATAGATGCCGATGATCTCGAGCGGCCAGGGCCCGCCAGGCGCGGGCACCTCGATGCGGTCGCCGACCGATAGTTTCAGCCGCCGCGCCAGTTGCTCACTGGCAAACGCCGTATCGCCGGGCCGCAAGCGTACCCAAGCATTGGGCGAGGCTTCCAGCAGCGGCCAGTGATCGCGATAGGTGGCGTGATCGACGATGCCGAATATCTCGACCGGCTGGCCGGCGAGTTGCACGTCGGCACGGCCGCTCGGCAGGATCGCCTGCACCTCGTTGCGCTCGCGCAGCCAGGCCTTGATCTCGTTGGCCTGGCGATCGTCCTTTGCGCCGACATATACGTCGCTGGCGAGCCTGCCGTCGAGCCAGATCAGGAAGGTGCGGCTGAAACTTTCCACCATGGTGGCGACGCCGACATTGACGGCAAGCGCCAGCAATAGCGCCATCAATGCGAGCGAGAGCCCGGAGAGTTGCTGGCGGCTGTCGGCCCAGAACCAGCGCGCCAGCGGTTTGTCCGCGCCGCGCTCGCCCAGCGCAAGCGCGCGCTCCAGCACCGGCGGCAGCGCCAGTGCCGCGCCCAGCATCAACGCCGCCAGCAGCGCAAATCCGGCGAGCAGGGAGTCGCCGAACCACAGCAGGCAGGCGGCAATCGCAAACACCAGAACCGCGGCGGCGCCCTGCAATTTCAGCCAACGTTTTTGCGCCTGTTGCCAGGCCTGCGGCTGCGCCGAAGCCAGCACCGGCAGCCGCGCCGCCTTGATCAGGCTGGCAGCGGAAGCACCGAGCGCGCCGATGATGGAAATGGCGATGCCGGCGAGCCACCATTCGCCCTTCAGGGCAAGTTGTCCCGGAATGGAAGCGCCATACAGCCCGCGCAGCGAGGCTGCGACGTCGGGCAGCAGTGCCGCTGCGATGAAATAGCCGCAGATGAGCCCGGCCAGTCCCGCCGCGAGTGCGAACGCCACCTGCTCGGCGACCAGCACGCAATTGAGCATGCGGGCGGAGACGCCGCAGGAACGCAACGTGCGCAGCATCGGCAGCCGCTGCTCGAAGGCAAGCCCGACCGCCGAATTGACGATGAAGAGCCCGACAAAGAACGACAGCAGCCCGAAGGCGGTGAGGTTGAGATGAAAACTGTCGGTGAGCCGCTCCAGTTCCGTCGACGCATCCGGCTCGACCAGGCGCAGCCGGTCGCCGGTAACCTTTTCGAGCGGCGCGCGCTGGCCCTTTGTTTTCCCGACCAGCAGACGCGTGAGCTGGTCCGGCATGTTCAGCACCTGCTGGGCAATGCCGATATCGACCACCAGTATGTCGGGGATGAGGCTTTCCTGCGCGCGCAGCGGCGGCAACTGCAGGCCGTTGTTGGCTTGCGGCCGCGCACCCTGCGCGAGCTTGAGATCGGAAAGCGTTTCTGGCGCCGCCAGCATCTGGCCCGGCGGCGTGATGAAGGCGGAAAATTCGCCGCGCGCCACCGTCGGGGCGTTGCCGACTTCGCCCGGCAAGGTCATCGGCTCGATGCCCAGCAGGCGGAAACTGCGTCCGCCGATCTGGATGCGCCCTTCCACCACCGGCGACACCGGCCAGCCGGCGCGGCGCAGATCCACGAACAGGCTTTGCGGAAACGCGTTGCCGTCCTTTGCCACCAGCGTTGCGGTGCGGGCGCCGCCGAACATCGCCGCGGCGCGGTCGTAAGAAATACGCGCCTGCTGGTTCAACGCCTGCACGCCGCTCCACAATGCGGTCGCAGAGATCAGCCCAATGAGAAGCGTCGCCAGCTGCATCGGATGCCGACGCCAGTGGCTGAGCAGGGTCGCCAGCGTCCACAGCGCGCGCTTCATGCGATCAGCCCTGCATGTAGCGTCACCTGCCGGTCCAGCGTCGCCGCCAGCCGCGCGCTGTGCGTCACCATCAGGAAGCCGCAAGCGCTGCGCGTCACCAGGTCGCGCGCCAGCCGCAGCACCTCGTCGGCGGTATCCTCGTCGAGATTGCCGGTCGGCTCGTCCGCCAGCAATAGCAGCGGCTTCGGCGCCAGCGCGCGGCCGATCGCGACGCGCTGCTGCTGCCCGCCGGAAAGCTGCTCGGGATAGCGCTTCAGGAGGTCGCCGAGACCGAGCCGTTCCGTGAGCTCCGCATGCCACGCCGCGTCATATCGCTCCGCCAACCGCGCCTGGAATTTCAGATTGTCCTCGACCGAAAGGCTCGGGATCAGATTGAACTGCTGGAACACCAGCCCGAGCCGCTCGCGCCGCAGGCTGGCGCGCGCCGCATCGTTCAATCCGCCCAGCGCCACGCCATCGATCCGGATATCGCCGCCGTCGGCGGCATCGAGGCCCGCGATCAGGTGCAGCAGCGTGCTCTTGCCGCTGCCGGACTCACCCGTCAGCGCCACGCTCTCGCCGGCGGCAACGCGCAAATTGACGCCGCGCAGCACCGCGACCGTCTCGCTGGCCGAGCGGTAGCTCTTGCTGAGGTCGGTGACATCGAGCACGCCTGGTTACTCGGGCTTGCGATATTTGAGGACGAACTCGTCCACGGGAACGGCCGGCCTGTC
>JAKFVP010000323.1 GCA_021732175.1 Bradyrhizobium sp. | reverse complement strand
GGATCTGCCGGCGGACAGGCCGCGTTATCTGATGGGTGTCGGCACGCCCGAGGATCTGCTGGAATCGGTCGCGCGCGGCATCGACATGTTCGACTGCGTGATGCCGACCCGGAACGGCCGCCACGGCATGGCTTTCACCCGCTACGGCCAGATCAATCTGCGCAATGCGCGGCATGCCGACGATCCGCGGCCTCTCGACGAGACGAGCGGCTGGCCGTCGACATCAAACATCGCGCGCGCCTATCTGCATCATCTCGTCAGATCGGGCGAGACGCTGGGCGCGATGCTGCTGTCGGAGATCAACGTCGCCTATTACCAGCAACTGATGCAGGACATCCGCACGGCGATCGCGAACGGCACGTTCGAGGACTTCCGGAATCAAACGCGCGCCGGTTGGGCGCGCGGTGACATCGCTCCGAGATGAAGGCTCAGTTACACGCGAACTTCTTCACCGTGTGCTTGGTGACGAAGCCATAGCCGCAGGTATCGCAGGTCCACAGATACGAAATCACGTGTTCGTTCAGGTACGCGGAGGCTTCCGCGGCTACCATGGAATCCGCACACACCGGGCAGGTGGGAAGATCGCACCCGCGCGGATCGGGTCGAGACGCGACGGTCGACATGACTTCAGCAATTGCTGCCATCGTGACCTCCTTGCGTTCAGAACCTGGTTGGCCGGAAGGTGATCCCGCTAAAAAGACGCCGCACAGCGGACCACCTCGCGACCAAAGTATTAAACGACCTCTTTGACGGTGTCGCAACACAAATACGTTGGTTTCGTGTGATTTGCTGTTCCCGGCGTTTTGCGTTGCAGCGAACTGCCTGTTCGCGCGGTTGTCTCTTGCGTGCGGCCCCGCACTGCACCTAAGTAGGGAGAACCCGGTTTCTCCCGCACATTTTCGCCACAGGAGTCCTCGCGATGAATGCGCCGACTACCAACGCTGCACTGCACCGTCCCGGCCGCGGACGCGTTTTCGACTCCATCGTCGATGCCATCGGCGACACGCCGATCGTCCGTTTGAACAAATTGCCGAAAATGCAGGGCGTCGGCGCGACCATCCTTGCGAAGCTCGAATATTTCAATCCGGCCGCCAGCGTGAAGGACCGCATTGGCGCTGCCATGATCACGGCAATGGAGAAGGCCGGGGTCGTCAATCCGGACACCGTGCTGATCGAGCCGACCTCGGGCAATACCGGCATTGCGCTCGCCTTCGTCGCCGCCGCGCGCGGCTACCGGCTGAAGCTTGTGATGCCGGATTCGATGTCGATCGAGCGGCGCAGGATGCTGGCGTTCCTCGGTGCCGAGATCGTGCTGACGCCGGCGGCGCAGGGCATGAAGGGCGCGATCGCGACCGCTGAAGAGATGATCCGCGCGACGCCGAACTCGGTGATGCCGCAGCAGTTCAAGAACCTCGCCAATCCGGAAGTCCATCGCCGCACAACGGCGGAGGAGATATGGAACGACACCGGAGGGAACATCGATTATTTCGTCGCCGGCGTCGGCACCGGCGGCACCATCACCGGCGTCGGCCAGGTGCTGAAGCCGCGCAAGCCTTCGCTGAAAATCGTCGCGGTGGAGCCGGAGGAAAGCCCGGTGCTGTCGGGTGGCCAGCATACCCCGCACAAGATCCAGGGCATCGGCGCCGGCTTTGTGCCTGACATCCTCGATCGCTCCGTGATCGACGAGATCGTCAAGGTCAACAGCGCTACCGCAATCGAGACTTCGCGGGCGCTGGCGCGCAACGAGGGCATTCCCGGCGGCATTTCCGCGGGCGCCGCGATTGCGGCCGCATTGGCGATCGGCAAGCGGCCGGAGGCCGCCGGCAAGACCGTGCTGGCGATCGTGCCCTCATTCTCGGAACGCTATCTCTCCACTGTTCTGTTCGAGGGAATCTGATCATGGCTGACCAGCCGCGCCGCCCGCGCACGCTCAACGACGCCCGCACCGAGGCCGAAGCCGCCTTCAAGAAGGTGACGGCCAAGGTCGCCGAGGCGCCGGTGGCCAGGACGAACAGCGTACCCGGGGTCAAGGAGCAGGTGACGCTGCGGATAGACCAGGACGTGCTGGAGTATTTTCAGGGCGGCGGGCCGGGCTGGCAGGACCGTATCAACGAGGCGCTGCGCAAGGCTGCCGGGAAGTAGGCCGATCGACCAGCCAAGCTTCGGAAATGAAAAGCCCGGGTCGAAGCCCGGGCTTTTTGTTGTTCGCTGGTTGGACGCGATCAGCGTAGAACGCCGCCGACCACGCCGCCCATGAAGCGGCCCATCGCGGCCGGATCGGGACCGCCGCCGCCGCTGTGCTGGCGCGGAGCGGGGGCGGCTTGTCCACCACCGCCGCCACTCTGGGCGCGACGCTTCGGCGCCGGCTTGTCTTCGTCGTCACTGCCAGAGGATGCCGACGCCGGCTGGGTCGCGATGATCTCCGTCAGCAGCGCCTTGTGCTGCAGCTTGTTGAGATAGCCGCTCTTCGGATATCCGCGGGCGGCCTGCCAGCGGGTGATGACGTTGCGGGTTTCCGGCGTGAACACGCCGGTCACCTTGGTGTCGAAGCCGAGGCCGGTCAGGCGGCGCTGCACGTCGCGGCGCTGGCCCTTGTCGAGCCCGATCTGGTCCTCGGTGAGCTGGGTCGATTCCTCCGTGAACACGGCGGGATCGACGCCGGCGGACAGGTTGCGCGTGGCGTCGGGCTTGGCGGCGCCGCCCGCTTCGAGGGAGGCGATGCGCGACTGCGCCAGCGAGCGGAACTGGCCGTTCGGGTAGTTGGTCAGATAGGCCCGGTATTCCTCGGCCTTGCTGGAATCCTTGATCGAGCGCCAGAACTCGACCTCAACCTCCGAATTCTGGACGGCGGCTACCTGCTGCTGCGAGGGTGCCGCTGCGGTGCCCGGCGCTGCCGGCGCCGGCGCGCCATTGAGGTAGACTGAGCCGATCAGGTTGGTGTGACCCCAGGGCAGCTGGCCCTTGTTGGTCTCCTCGTTGACCTGGGCGCGCACCTTGGTCATGGCCTGCTGGATCTCGACGCCGGGCTGGGTGACATTGGCGAGCAGCGCGCGGGTGAAGGGGCTATTGCCGCCTTCGGTGCCGTCAAGCGCGGTCTGGCCGGGGCCGGTCGCAAACGCGATCAGCGTTCCTTCGCCGGACTTCATCTCGGCAAGGCCGGTCTGCACGTTGACGCTGCGGGTCGCCGAATTCGACTTGATCTTGGCGGCAAAGGGATTGTCGCGGCAGGCGTCGAGGAACACCAGCTTGACCTTGGCATCGCCCATGGTCTGGTCGAGCGTGAGGTCGATGTTGATGGCGGCGCCGAGCTTCACATCCATCTCGGATTTTATGTCGGCATCGACGGGCAGCAGATAGTTGGTGCCCGAGATCGCGATGCCGTGACCGGCATAGAAGAACACGGCCACATCGGCGCCCTGTGCCTTCTTGCCGAAGTCGAGCAGCCGCTCGGTCATCTTGTCGCGGGTAAGGTTGGTGCCTTCGACCACCTCGAACCCGACATTTCGCAACGCGCTTGCCATGGCCTTGGCATCGACTGGCGGGTTGGGCAACGGGGCGACATTCTTGTAGGCGCCGTTTCCGACGACGAAGGCGACCCGGCGGTCGGCCTGCGCGGAATTCACAGTCAGCGCCATGCAGATCAGGGAAAGGAGGAGGGTGAAGTAACGCATCTGAAATGCCCCTGTAGAATCGAAACATCCTGGCGGTAACGCTTGTGATCGAGGATACACGAAAAGGCTACGCTTCGCGCCACAAAAAAATCGCCCCTCATCCTCCGATTTCAGCGTCTTTCGCCGGTCTTCAGAGCCTAGGAAATATCATCCGCTAGCTTACGTGATTTGGATCACAAATTGCGGCAAAAACCGCTGGAAATGCGTGCAGTGGTATCGCCGGAAGGGCGCGCGCCCGCTCAGGTGGCGGCGCGGGCGGGAACCGGCGGCGCCGATGCGCGCAGGTTCACCAGATTTCCGGTGAGGATCAGCGCCGCGCCGACCACCGTGAAGGCATCGAGCCGTTCCGAATAGAGCAACCAGCCCGCAAGGGCTGTGAGTGGAACCCGAAGGAAATCCATGGGGACTACAACCGTGGCGTCGGCATAGAGCAGCGCTCGCGTCATGCAGTAGTGCGAGAAGGTGCCGCAGAAGGCCACCACGATGGCCCAGGCCCACGCGGTCGGCGACGGCCAGACCCAGCTATAGAGACCGGGCAACAAACTCCCCGCAATCTGCACCGCGGCCATGTAGAAGATGATCGTTACCGTCTGCTCGGTGCGGGTCAGCGACTTCACCATCGCGATGGAGATGCCGAAGCCCACGGCGGCGGCGAGTGCGATCAACTGGCCGGGATTGATCTCGCCGGTGGCGGGACGAACGATCATGACGACGCCGACGATGCCGAGCACGATCGCAACCACTTTCCAGATCGTGATGCGCTCACCGAGGAACATCGCGGCGACGATTGCGGTCCAGATCGGCATGGTGAATTCGATCGCGACCACCTGGCCGATCGGGATCAGCGTCAACGCAAAGAACCAGCCGAGCTGCGCGCCGAAATGAATCGTGTTGCGCCCGATGTGCATTGGTAGCCGCTGCGTCCGCATGGCCACAAAACCGCCGGCGCGACGGATCAGCGGATAGAGCATGAGGAGGCCGACGCTGGAGCGGATCAGGATGAGCTGGAACACATTGAGTTCGCGCAACACCTCGCGGCCGGCCACCGTGATCATCAGCATCAGGGCGAGCCAGCCGGCCATCCACAGCGCGGCCATCGATTTGGAAGGGGTGCGATCCATCGGCGAAGGAAATTGAAAAGCGGGGAGGCCGGTATGTTTGACCGGGCCTGCCTTTGCAATGGGCAAATCTGCCGACGCAGCCCTGCGCCGGGCTCAATTTCGCTGTGGGATCATGGGTCTGATCGGTGCTAAGGAAGCGGTCAATTTTCGGGAGGAGCCAGTCTCATGCGTGTCCTGCAACCGGCCGAATGGTCGAAACCGCGCGGCTTTTCACACGGCGTCGTGGTCGACGGACCCGGTAAATGGGTGGTGCTGGCGGGCCAGACCGGCGGCGACGAGAAGGGCGAGTATGCGCCTGATCTTGCGGCCCAGGTCGGAAGTGCGCTGAGGCGGATCATCAAGCTGCTCGGCGAGGCCGGCGCAGGCCCCGAGCACATCGTGCGCCTGACATGGTACCTGACCAGCAAGAGCGAGTACCAGGCGGCCGGCGCCGGCATCGGGGCTGCCTGGAAGGAGACGCTGGGAAGGAATTTCCCGCCATCGACGTTGCTCTATATCGACGGCCTCGTCGATGAGCGCGCCAAAGTCGAAATCGAAGTCACCGCCTTCGTCCCGGCGGCCTGAAGAGAGTTTTGGATATGAACACCACGCGAAAGACGTCCGCCGACATCGTCACCGGCTTTGCTACCGGCTGGCCGGAGCATCAGCCTGACATCATGGTGCTGTCGCTGACCACCCATAAGGGCATCCAGGATTTCGCCTTCAACAAGGAGCAGGCGCTCCTGATCGCGAAAACCATCGAGGAAACTGCGGCCAAGCTTGCCGCGCCGAAGACGAGCTAAACCGCGCAATTCATCAGTGGCCAGAAATGCAAAGCGTCCCGGTTCAACGAACCGGGGCGCAATTTGCGTTGTGCGAAGCTATTTTGACAGCGACAGATCCACGGCTCTGAACAAGGCATCGGAGCGCAGCGCGATCGACTGCTTGTTGCCCGATGTACGCAGCGAGATGTTCGCGTTGACGCCGGCCGCGCTCGCGACGACCTGGAAACTGCCTTGGCCGCCGCGGCCCTGCAGGCTGCCACCGACGTTACGGGTGGCCTCGCTCCAGGTGCCTGTGACCTGACCGCCGCCGTCAACAACGTTGGCCAACAGATTGAATTTGTAGGCATCGCTGGCGCAAGTGAGGGTCATCGACATTTCCATTCCGGCAACCTTGTAGGATGCGCGGCAACGGATTCGCTCGCGCGAGCCGTCGTCCAGCGTGATGACGCCGCCGCCCGACCAGTTGCCGGCCATGCCGGCAAACGGTCCTGATTGGGCGTGACCGACCGCGGTCGATGCCGCAAAAAAAGCGGCGGCCGCAAACGCAAGCCGGCGCGAATACGCGAAGATTTCAGCTAGTCGGCTGGCCTTATTGACGGGATGCTTCCCATCGACCGCTGCAAGGTACGCCCGCTGATGCGCCATTCCACTTTCCCGATCCGGAGTTGCCACTGAGTTGACCGTTCGCATATGCACCATTGATCGAGACTCGCACAAGTCCCTCGCGGCCGATGGTACCGGAAACAGCGGCGCCCGGTGCAGAAATGCGTCCCTCGGTGACCGTCAGGGTTGAAGAGCTCGACGGCTCGCAATTCCCGCTCTTGGTCACGACCGTGACATTCCACTGGCCGTCAAACGGGCTCCCGGCGAGAGCAGGCGCCGCGGCGGCGATGGTGAAAAGAGCGGCACAAACAAGCGGACGGATGCGGGTGAAGCGCATGAATCATTTTCCTCAGTTCGGGGATGACGCGGCTTGTTGGGGAACAATGTGACGAAATCTTGATGCGGTGCAGCAAGAAGGAAAGTTCCCAACATCGCAACCACTTATCCGCGACTTTGGTTCCGGCCGGGGAACGCAAGAAGTGACGTCGGCAGAGAAGCCGACGGCTCTTCCATGTTGGCGATCTGGTTTCAGTGCCTGGCGGGATCGAGCGCTGGCGCGAGCGTCGCGAACTGTTCGTCCTGCGGCTTGGCTGGAAGCGTTCCATTGGCCTTCGCGGAATCGATCACTTCGGCGAGCAAACGCAGACCGAGCGGGGCGAGCGCGCGCTCCCATAATTCACGCGCGGTCTCGCCCTTCTTGACGAACACCCAGTCCTGCGCGGCGATGGCGCCGGCGTCCATCTTGTCGGCGAGATGATAGATCGTGCCGCCGGCGATCGGGTCGCCTTCCTTGATGGTCCACTCAATCGCGGCCATGCCGCGGTGACGCGGCAGCAGCGAAGGGTGGTAGCCGATGCCGCCGAGCTTCGCGGTGGCGAGCGCGTCCTTGCCGATGCGGGCGTGACTGTGGGCGGTGATGATCAGGTCCGTCTTCGGCGCGATCTCGGACGCCACCACCAGCTTTGGATTCGCTTGCACCACGACCTCGATCCCTGCGGCCTTGGCGGCGGCGGCAAGCCGGTCGTCGCCGTCATGGACGACCACCCGCGCGATCTCGACGCCGTGTTCGCGCAGCATGTTGAAGGTGGTCACGCCAAAATGGCGGGAGCCGACGAGGGTAATCCGCATGGTATTGTCCGTCCCGGTTCAGTCGCACTGTCGATAGCACGGCGGCCGCCTGTGTCTCGCGGCGGGAATAACGCGGTAGGGGTTATCAACAGGCGGCGGAGCCGGTTCCGTGGAATACCAGACCAGTCGAGATGCAGCGGTAAGCCGTTGCGGCGTCAGGTCTTCTCCAACCGGCTTGCCAGCACCTTGTCGATGCGCCGGCCGTCCATGTCGACGACCTCGAACTGCCAGTCGCCGATCGCGATCTTGTCGCCGGCTGCGGGGATCGCGGCGAATTCCTGCAGCAGGAAGCCGGCAAAGGTCTGGTAGGGCCGCGACGGCGGCAGGGTGATGCCGAGCAGCTCGGCAAATTCCACCGCGGGCATCCAGCCGGAGATCAGATAGGAGCCATCGTCGCGCCTCACATAAGCGGGCTCGGCCGGGCCGTGTTCGTCCTGGAAGGCGCCGACGATGGCTTCGAGAATGTCGGCGCTGGTGACGACACCCTGAAATTCGCCGTACTCGTCATGCACGAGGCCGATATGCACCGCGGAGTCGCGCAGGATGGCGACGACGTCGCGCGCGTCGAGCGATTCCGGAATGATCGGCGCCTGGCGTATCAGCGCGCGGATGTCGGGCGTCTCACCGGCGAGATAGGCGTCGAGCAGATCCTTGGCCTGGACGATGCCAAGCGCGCTCTCGCGGTCACCGTCGAACACGACGCTGCGCGAATGGTTGTTCTTCTGCAGATTTGCCAATGTCACCGGCAGCGGATCGCTGAGATCGATCTGGCTGACCTCATTGCGCGGCGTCATGACCGCGCCGACCGGCAAGTCGCCAAGCCGCATCACGCCGGCGATCATTTCCTTCTCGCCGGGTTCGAGCACGCCGGCATGCTCGGCCTCCGTGACCAGCGTGCGGATTTCCTCCTCGCTGACGCGCTCTTCCTTCTCGCCGCGATGGCCGAGTATCCAGAGCAACGCTTTGCCGGAGGCGTCGAGCAGCCACACCAGCGGCAACGAGATCTTGGCCAACAGGTTCATCGCCGGCGCGACCTTGACCGCGATGGACTCAGGGTCGCGCAGCGCGATCTGTTTTGGCACGAGCTCGCCGACGATCAGCGAGGCGTAGGTGATGATGCCGACCACGAGACCGACACCGATGGTGTCGGACATCCGTTGCGAGAGGCCGAGCTCGATCAGCCATTGCGACAGCCGCTGACCGAGCGTGGCGCCCGAGAACGCGCCCGACAGCACGCCGATCAGCGTGATGCCGATCTGCACGGTGGAGAGGAATTTGCCGGGATCGGATGCCAGCGCGAGCGCGCGCCGCGAACCGCGCACACCTTTCTCGACAAGGCCGGCCAGCCGCGCCGAGACGATCGCGAGTTCCGACATCGAGAGCAGGCCATTGATGACGATCAGGACGGTAACGATGGCAAGTTCGAGGTAGAGCACGTAAGGGGGATCTCTGGAGGGATTACCTCATATATAGGCGCTGTCACTGCGTTTTGCTTGAACGGTGCAAAAATTGCCGCAGATTCCTGCTGGAACCTGCCGGGAGAGCACAGCCTTTCATGCCGTACGAGAGTTGTGCAGTATGATGTGCGTCCGCCATATGCAGCGGCGCGGTCGCGGTTGAGGTATTGATGAAGCGGTTTCTTCCACTCTGCGCCACCATGGCCGCGCTGCTGACATCTGTTATCCCCACGCACGCTCAACTCACAGGGCATGGCGGCCCGGTCCGCTCCATCGCCATCTCCGCTGACGGCAAGACCGTCCTTTCCGGCAGCTTCGATACCGCTGCGATCCGCTGGTCGCTGGCATCAGGATCGGCCGAGCAGGTGCTGCGGTTCCATGCCGATGCGGTCAACGCCGTCGCATTCCTGAAGGATGGCCGCATGGCGACCGCTGGCGCCGATGCAAAGATCGCGCTGTGGACGGCAGGACGGCAGCAGCCTGATGAAATCCTGGAAGGCCATACCGCACCGATCGTGGCGCTGGCGGTCTCGCCTGATGGCGCCATGCTGGCGTCGGCGGCGTGGGACGGCACGGCGCGGCTGTGGCCGCTCGGCGGCGGTGTGAAGCGCGTGCTCGAGGGACATTCGCAAAACGTCAATGGCGTCGCGTTCACGCCCGACGGCAAATCGCTGGTCAGCGTCAGCTACGATCTCACGGTGCGTATCTGGCCCCTCTCCGATGGGCCGCCCGACATCATCACGCTGCCTGCACCGCTCAATGCCGTTGCCGTCGCGCCCGATGGCGAGATCGTCACCGGCGGTGCCGACGGCAAGGTGCGTTTCGGCTCGCCGGGCGCAAAGGAAGTCGGCGAAGTCCAGGCGGGAACGACGCCGATCATCGCGCTGGCAATTTCGCCCGACGGCGCGCGCGTGGCAGCGGCCGGCATCGGCGGCACGGTCAACCTGATCGACCGCAAGACGCGCAGCCTTGCAAGTCCGCTGGTCGGGCCGGGGCTTCCGGTATGGTCGGTCGCGTTCATGCCTGACGGTGCGACGTTGCTCACCGGCGGCGCCGACGCCATGATCAGGCGCTGGAATGCGCAGACCGGCAATCCAATCGGCGCGCCGCAACAGGGGGCACCCGGCGATCCGCTCGCCGCTTATGCCGGTGATCATGGAGCAGAGGTGTTCCGCGCCTGCATCGCCTGCCATACGCTCTCGGAGAAGGACGGCCCGCGCGCGGGACCTACGCTCGCCGGCATCTTCGGACGCAAGATCGCCTCGCTGCCGGATTATCGCTTTTCCGATGCGCTCAAGCAGATGAACATCGTCTGGACGCCGGAGACGGTCTCGCAACTGTTCGAGGTCGGTCCCAACGCCTACACGCCCGGCACCAAGATGCCGGAGCAGCGCATCGGTTCATCCGAGGATCGCAAGGCGCTCACCGATTTCCTCGGCCGCGCCACGGCAAAATGATCACTTCTTGTCGCGTTCGCGCAGGTAATCTTCGGTGGTTCGCGGCAGCGGCCGTTCGGGGACGCCGACAAAGGGATCGAACTTCTGCTCGCTCATGGTGATGACGCGGCAGTCGGCACACATGCGAATGGCATCGGCGCGGCTCGCGCCACCCGGATACATCCAGTGCCGTCCCTCGAGCTTTGCCGCAACCTTCTCGATCGTGCTCTTGACGCCGAACGGCTTGCTGCAGCGGATGCAGAGCGCGGGCTCTTCTTCCTTGATCAGGCGCGGCGTGGCGCGGCTCGGACGGAAATCGATCTGCGGCTGCAGCGTGATGACTTTCTCGGGGCAGGTCGCCTTGCACAGTCCGCATTGCACGCAGGCGTCCTCGACGAATTTCAGCGCGGGGCGGTCGGGATCATCCAGCAGCGCACCGGTCGGGCAGGCCGAGACGCAGGACAGGCACAGCGTGCAGCCGCCGACATCGACGTTGACAGCGCCGAGCGACGCGCCCTCGGGCAGCGCGATCACATCGACCGGCGCGGGCGCCGCGCGATGCAGTTCCGACAGCGCAAAGCGCAGCACGTCGCGCCGCTTGCCGACGGTGCG
>JAKFVP010000229.1 GCA_021732175.1 Bradyrhizobium sp. | reverse complement strand
GCGGTGATGGAGTCCTCGACGGCAGCGGGAAATTTGTGCTCGGGGGCGAGGCGATAGTCGACGGAGATCACGATCATCTCGCCCTCATGGGCGAGCTTGCGGCAGACCACGTCGTGGGAGTCGAGATTGCCGATGACGAAGCCGCCGCCATGCAGGAATACGAGGCAAGGCGCCAGGCCATCCTTTTTGCGCAGGGTCTTCGGCGTGTAGATGCGCGCCGAGATCGCGCCGTGCGGGGCAGGGATCGAGATATCCTTCGCCGATTCCAGCTCGGGCGGCTCGGGATTGCTGACGAAGCGGGCGGCGAGATACATCTCGCGCGCCTGCGCCGGCGTTCCGCTCTCGTAAGGCGGACGGTTCGCCGCGAGAAACGCGTCGTAGACGGCTTTGGAATCGGGGTCGAGAACGACGGGCATGAAAATCCTGTTGTGTTGGGATCACGCGGCCGTGCGGCCGCCGTCGACGGTGTAGTGCGAGCCGGTGACGTAGCTGGCATCGTCGGAAGCAAGGAACGCGACGATGGCGGCGACTTCGCTGGCCTGGCCGAGCCGCCGCGCCGGAATGCGGTCGACGATCTTTTCCGTCGGCGGCGGTTCATTGCCGCCGGCGCGGCCCTGCAGGATGGTCGACAGCATGCGGCTGTCGATCAGGCCGGGGCAGACGCAGTTCACCCGCACGCCGGTGTTGGTGCATTCCCAGGCGGCGCTCTTGGTGAGGCCGATCACGGCGTGTTTGCTGGCGCTGTAGACTGCGATATGCGGCGAGCCCATCAGTCCGGCGATCGAGGCGGTGTTGATGATGCTGCCCTTCTTGTTCTTCAGCATGGTCGGCAGCACATGTTTCATGCCGAGGAAGACGCCGACCACGTTGACGTCGAGAACTTTCCGAAAAGTCTCCAGCGGATAGTCCTGGATCGGCTTCACCTCGCCCTCGATGCCGGCGTTGTTGAAGAAGATGTCGATGGTGCCGAACTTGTCGAGCGCGGCGTGGACGTATTCGGCGACCTCTTCCTCGCGCGTAACGTCGGCGGTGACGAGCAGGGGATCGGCCGACGCCGGCAGGTCCTTGATCGCGGTCTTCAGCTCGGCCTTCCTGCGGTCCACCGCGACGATGCGCGCGCCTCGCTCGGCCAGAAGCCGCATCGTGGCGCTGCCGATGACGCCAGCCGCGCCGGTAACGACGGCAACCTTGCCGTCCAGTCGGATACGATCGGGCATTTCTCGATGTTTCCCCTGTTGTTCCGGTTGGCCCGGACTTTTGGCGCGGCGGGACCGCGCATATTTCGCGTGCCTGCGACTATTCCACGCGTGGCCGGGGCTGGCTAGGGGAGGCGAAGTCGCCCTTTCCCCGCCGTTTACGTCGCGCATTCGTTTCTCTAAGTGAAAACAAGAACTTGATCGATTTTGCGTACCAGTTTCGTACCAGATATCGGATCGAGTTGAATATCTCTGCAAATGCAATCTTTAGATGCATCATCTGTATGATGAAAACGTCGAATATTCGCGTAATATATCGAGAATAATTGTGAAATAGTCTCGTTTATTAGTTGACTTGGCCGGGATGAACCGTGTCTATTCGATAAATTCTGCGAATATTCGGAGAAATATGATGGACGCTGTTTCACCCCGTGGCGGGTCATCCGCAAAGCGCGAGAAGTTCCGAGAGTTGGCTGAAGCGCGCACGAACAAGGCCATCGAGGCCATTCTCAGAATAGGGAATTTGTCGAACCGACAGATCTACGACTTTGAGGACGCCGAAGTACGGAAGGTAATCCGTGCCTTGAAGGACGCCGTGGGAAGTGTGGAAGCCCGGTTTGAGTCTCCGCGCGGCAAGACAGGCGGCGGGTTCAAGCTCTGAGGAAGATGACATGAGCACTAGCGCTGTTACCGCCTTGGAGGTTGCTGACGAAGATTTCCTCATCGCGAGCCTCATTGAGCGTTGCCCTAAAGCAATGATGGTTCGGGAACTCATGATGAACGCTCTCGAAGCCGCGCAACATGCGCCTGAGGGAAACCGACTCGTCGAGATCAGCGCGATGCCGATGGATGGAGTCGACAAGCTCGTGATCTGGAACACGGGCCCCGGCATGGACGACAACGAGTTGCTCAAAATTTGCAACATTGCGTCTTCTCTCGGTAAGGAGAAAAGCCTCACCGGAAATTTCGGCATGGGCGCGAAAGTTGCGTCGCTACCATCCAACCAGCGAGGCATGCGTTACCGTTCATGCAAGAACGGCCGTGTGCATGAGGTCATCCTTTGCAAGCGCGACGGTGTGTATGGCCGTTTACGACGCTACGACCCGGAGACGGATACATACGTTGAAGTTGTGGATGTTAGCGATCTCGCCGAACAGGATGGTCGCTCACTTACGTTCGACTGGACTGAGGTTGTGTTACTTGGCAACCGGCCCCAGCAAGATACGGTGCGCGATCCTTATGACGGGGATCCAGAACAAGACGCGCAATGGTTGGCCACGTACCTTTATCATCGCTTCTACGGCCTGCCGGAGGGCGTCAAAGTCACTCTCCTAAAGGGTACGAACAAGCTGGACGGTAATCGTCAGTTCGAGCCGATCCCAGCCCGGCTGAGACACTTCGAGCGATATGAAACGGTGATCCTCTCCAATGGCATGAAGATCCACTATTTGTACGACGCCCAATACAACGGTACCGGCCACAACAGATCGATTAGCGGAGCGATAGCCTCGGCAGTCAGCACGTGCGGCGTGGTCTATAAAAACGAATTGTACGATCTCTCGAAGGGGCGCCAATGGACCTTTGACGCTCCCGTGTTTGGAGTTCCCTTTGGCGCCAAACACATATCGATTCACATAGAACTGCCCGACAACTTTCCGGTCGTACCGGAGGCGTATCGCCAATTCTTGCAGTACACGGGCGGAGAACAGCTCCGGCTCCAGGCGAAAGACTTCGAAGAATTGGTGCGTGAGAACCGGCCCGAATGGCTTATTGAGTTGATTCATTCATTTGCTCCGGACAGCCAGACCAGCGACCAGATACGGGACGAGCTGCAGCGACTGTTGAATCAACTGCGTGTACGCCGTGTCAGCCCTAAGGTGACAGCGCAGGGTTCGACCAACGTGACACCTGGCACTGGGCCTGCCGCGAGCGAACGCTCAAGCGGCGTCGCAGGAGGAGGCGGTGGGGAGTCAGAGCCACGGTCCAAACCGACCGATCTAGCGATTGTGCCTGCGGGGGCGAAGCGGGCGGAGATGTTCAAGAATCTTGAACGGGCCCCTGAGATCATACCTTTGCATACGGATGAGGAGATTGACGAGAAAGGACTCAAGGGACGCGCGGCGCGCTACGTGATGGAAGCCGGCCAGCTATTTGTAAACATGAAGTACCCTGCCTTGGCCGAAATGCGCGCTCAGTTGGAGTCTGAATATGCGGGAGCCCACGACGTCGAGTTGATGCGCAATCTGGCCCAACAACATTCTCAAGACTCAATGATCCTGCGTGTGGGACGCACCGTGGTTTATGCGTTGGCGAAGCAACTCAACAAAGAGTGGGACCAGAAGGCGCTCGAGGCAGCATCATCTCCGGAGAGTCTGAGCATGGCGGCGGACAACTTTGCTGATGCTATGCAGAACGTTCGCCGCGCGATCGGCAAGGCGCTGCGTACGTCACGAGCTGAGGTCGACGCGGCGTAAATTAGCTTAGGAATATTGAAGGCCAGGACGGTAAGAATTATTCGGTATATTTGATGAAAGCCCCGCGAACCGAACGGATCACGGGGCTTTCTGACTTTGGATGGATTAGGCTGCCTTTAATTTCGGAGGCTGCCGTTTCCATTTTCCGTCCTTACCGCGATCACTTCGTTGACTTGAAGCGCGGCGCGGCCGTCGGATGAACGAGAACACAAGTTCCTCACCCGCGTTATGGAAGGTCTCGATCTTCATATCGATGAAGACGCTACGGAAAGCCACAATGGCCTCTTCAGCCTCTTCAGCCTCTTCAGGCGTTGGGGCCTCAAAGGATTCTTGGTCGCTCTCCTTCATGCAGTCGTGAAGCGCCTTGTTTTTGCAAGCCGCCTGCAAGAATGCATACATCCTGTAGAATTTTTCCACTGAAGAAGACAGCGTTTTCACTCCTGTTTCACACCGACTGTAGTGTTCAGGAGTAATTTCTAGGATTTCTGCGATTGCATTAGACCGCATTCCCAGGGCGGACCTAATATACTTGAGGTCATCGCCAGACAACTTCCTAGGATGAAGCACCCGCGACTGCACAACTGAGGCAATAAGCCCCGGCAAATCTTTTATCTCCGTTTTCATCTTCCCTGTTTTTTTGTCAGGCTTGGTTTCGACGCCATTGGACAAGAACACCTTGAATGGCGTTCCAAGCACCGTTCCATAGTCCTGCGCAACAGGACCGCCACTCAAGTCTTGCTGCAATTTGTTCACGTTAGCCTCCATTCTCAACAGCCATAGCCCACAGAACTTCTAACCACGGTTCCGACGCAACGAAGTTCACAGCGACCTGCACCTCGTTGTCGTCAGACTTGTGCTCGAAAATGCAAACGGTCCCCGGGCCGTCGCATTTTTCTGCACTGACGCACTCCCCGCACGTCAAAGCTTCGTAGGCCCTGGTAACCGAAACTCCGTTCAAGTCCTCTATGCAGAACCGGAAAGCATTTTCGGTTCCGTAGAATCCAAGAAACTCCCTGACCCAGATTTCCTCCGGAGTCAGGGCGTGGGGTTTTGCCTTCGTCGGCGGGTCGTCGCCCGAGTCCACCATCGGCCTCCTTATCTTGCCATGGCGGACCCTACCAAAACGTTGATCTCAGATCAAGTGCTCCATTGATCTTTGATCAATCTTTCTCTCGCGCTTTCTGGCCGCTTTTTTGGCAATTTCCCTGCGTTTTCTGGCAAATAGCCCTGCCGCCGGTCCTTACCACCCCTGCGCCCCAGCGCCACGGCAGCAGCGTTCTTGCCGCCCCCCGTGGTCAAGTCCTCTATCTCGCCGGTGACATTGTGCGACGTGACGAGATCGCGCTGCCATGCTTTTCTCGCACGAAGGTGGCGGGCATTCGTCCGAACGTACCAGTTTCGTACCAGAAACGGGTGTAAATGGGTGAACAGGATGCGAACATTCGGAGCGGATGGCATTGAATTTACAGAAGAAATCGCTCAAGTCGCACTCCCGCCGTATTCGGCGTGTTAACCGGAAGGCCGCGCGGGCGGCTGATAAAGGTACACTGTCACCCGATTCGCCTCTTTGAAGCCGCGAGCATGTTTCGGACATTTGCCCTGACCGGTTTGGCGGCCCTGATCGCCGCCTCGACAATCGCGGTAGCGCCGCCGGCGCAGGCGCAGATTGGCAATATTTTCTCCGATCCGCCGCTACGGCCGCCCGGTACGATCCCGCGCGGCCAGCAGCAGCAACAACCACCGGCTGACGACGAGGAGCAGGTGCCGGAATTGCCGCGCGGCCGCCTGTTGCCGAGCCGGACCCCGCCGCCGGGACCGACGCAGGGCGTACCGCCGCCGGGCGCCGTGCAGTCGCAGCCGCTGGCACCGCCGCCGGGGACAACCGTTGTTCCGCAGGGACAGCAGCCGGGCATTGCCGTGCAGCCGCCGCAGCCGGGCGCCGCGCCGCAGCCGGGTGTCGCCAACGCACCCAATCCGCTACCGGGATTGCCGCCCGGCCAGCGCCAGCCCAAGGGCGTGCCGGGTACGCCGGCCAGCATCCAGCCGGGCGATGAAGTCGTGAGCGAGCCGCCCGCGACCAAGGTCACCAACAAGAAGGCAACCTTCTCGGGCCTCGACAAGATCACCGGCCGCATCATCAATTTCGACGAGGATATCGGCGAGACCGTGCAGTTCGGCGCGCTCAGGGTGAAGACCAGCGTCTGCTACACGCGCCCGTCCACGGAAGCCGCCAACACCGACGCCTTTGTGGAGGTCGACGAGATCACGCTGCAGGGCGAGGTGAAGCGCATCTTCTCCGGCTGGATGTACGCGGCAAGCCCCGGCCTGCACGGCGTCGAGCATCCCGTCTATGACATCTGGCTGACCAACTGCAAGGAACCGGACCAGACCATCGTCAGCGCGCAGCCCGATCCGCCGAAGCCGCCGCCACCGCAGCAGCAGCCCAAGCGTCCGCCGCCGCAGAAGCAGGCCGCGCCGCGGCCATTGCCTCCGCCGGGCTATGGCCAGCCGCCTCCGCCGCAGCAACCGCCGCCGCAGCAGCAGCCGGGCGGCCTGTTCGGCATCTTCCGCTGATCCGGGTGTACTCGTCACGACCGGGCCGCTGGCGAAAGCGGACGTGAACCCGGCATGGATACGTGTCCGCTAAGGGCCAGGGGCGGACGACGCTTGTCGAATCAAAAACCGGGGCGACATCCATTACGGCGGCGACGTGATCGCACGCCCTTTAGTGCGGCGGTAGCTCCATTCAGCCGCGAACGAGGCGCCGGCAATCACGACGAGCGCCACTAAAGCAGCCGGCTGTTGCTGATAGGTATAGACGGCCAACACCGCGAACATGACAAGGCATGTGACGAGCGACATCCATACGATCACCGCGTTGGCTCCGGTGTTGTGCAGTACGCGCAAGTGGCCGGCATTCACCGCTGCGTACACGAGCAGAAAGGCCGCGCTTCCCATCATCGCGATACCCGAGAGGTCGAAGCAGAGAATCACCAATACGACGAGCCCCGCTGTGAGCAGCAGCCCGCCTCTTGCGCTTTTCCAAGCTGTCCGTGTCAACGCTGTGGGAAGCTCGCCGTCGCGGGCAATCATGTAGCAGACGTTGGCCGATCCGAAGAGTGTGGCGTTGATCGCGGATGCTGTGGAAAAGAGTGCGGCAACAGCGATGAGGCGAAAACCGAAATCTCCCAAGAACGGCTTGGCGGCCTCGGCGAGCGCATAGTCGCTGGCCCGAGCAATCTCGGCGTTCGTAAGATTGCCGGTCACCGTCACGGCGACGACTAGATAGAGCGCAATGACAAGCAAAACAGCCGTGTAGAGAGCACGAGGCAGCAGCTTTTGCGGATTTTGCATGTTGGCGGCCGCATTCGTCACCAAACCAAAGCCTTCGTAACCAATGAATAAAACACCGGCGCCAAACAGGATCGATTGCGTATCGGGCCAGAGTGCTGGCGAAAGATTCTCCGCCTTCACGAACAATAGCCCGGTCGCCGCAAATAGTACGAGAATGCTCACTTTCACAGCGACAATAAAGGTCTCGCCGCGCCCCATGACTTCGGCGCCAAAAGCATTGAGGAACGTCAGCGCTACGACTGAGCCGACCGCGAGCGAGTCGCGCAACAGCGGCGAGGGATTATTGGTGATGAATGTAGCGCCGTAGCTGCCGAACGCCGTGGCGTAGAGCGCGAGCGAGATAATGTATCCCGCCAACATGAACAGATTTATGCCGCCCGCGAGAACGCCGTCGCCGAAACTCTTGACGAGAAAGTGGACGGCTCCGCCTGCCGAAGGGAAGGCCGCGCCAAGCTTCGCGTAGGAGTATGTGGATAAAAGTGCCACGACCCCGCCAATGGCGAAGGAGATCCAAATGGCGTTACCGGCCGCTTGAGCGACTACGCCAAGGATCGAGAAGATGCCGGCACCAACCATGCCGCCGACGCCGACCGAAACCGCAGCCACCAGCCCGATCTGGTCGGAGGTCTGCGCGTTGCCAACTGCGGGCGCAATTGATGAAGGCTCGGGGGTCGCCATCGCTCCGATGCTCCCGTTTCTCTCACACCGTAGAGCTTGTTCGACAAGGTGCGCTAGTACAGTATCAGTATTCTGTGCGTCTACACATAAGCGCTGCCGTCATTACGCTGGCCTAGGGGACAGCGACTTGACGATGATCTTGTAGCCGACAGTAAGGGCCGGGCCGTTCAGAGCCTAGTTCCGCGTCGCGACGATCTCAAGCGCCTCCGCGCCGCTGAGCGGCGTTGCAGGCGCCAGACGCAGGAAGTCGGCCGGCTCGCCTGCGATGGCGTGGTCGAGCAAGGCGCGATAGCGGCGGCGGGGGATTTCCACGGCGCCAAAGCTGCGCAGATGCTCGGTGACGTATTGCGTGTCGAGCAACTCGAATCCGCCGGCGATCAGCCGCGCCACCAGATGCACCAGCGCGACCTTGGAGGCATCGCGGACGCGGTGGAACATGCTCTCGCCGAAAAAGGCACGGCCGAGGCTCACGCCATAAAGCCCGCCGGCGAGATCGCCGTCCTGCCAGACCTCGACGCTGTGGCAATGGCCGAGCTCATGCAGGCCGAAATAGAGGTCGCGGATACGCCGATTGATCCAGGTGTCCTCGCGGCCCTCCTGCGGCGCCGCACAGCCTGCCATCACGGCCTTGAACGCCGTGTTGGCGGTGACGGTGAAGCCGTCCGAGCGCACGGTGCGGGCGAGGCGCGAAGCAATGCGAAATCCGTCGAGCGGGATGACGCCGCGCATTTCCGGCTCGACCCAGAACAGACTCGGATCGTCGGCGCTCTCCGCCATCGGGAAGATGCCGCAGGCATAGGCGCGCAGCAGCACTTCAGGGGTGATCTCGGAGGAGGCGGAGTCGCGCGACGTCATGATGGGCGCAGGATAGCAGGGCGCTTGCCGCCTATGCTAGGTTCCTTGCCAAGGGCAGCGCCGGACCGGCTGATGACGGAACCGAGCCACAAGCCCGGCGGGGACGAAGCGAGGGCATCCGTGAAGCTCGATTGGAAGACGTTCGCACCGCTCGCGGTGTGGCTGGTGCTGTATCTCATTCCCGTCCCGGAAGGCCTGCAGCCGAACCAGTGGCACTATTTCGCGATTTTCGCCGCCGTGATCGCGGGCCTGATCCTGGAATCCATGCCGGTCGGCGCCATCGGCCTGATTGGGCTTACGATTGCGGCCATCTCCGGCTATGTCGAGCACGATCCCAACAAGGCGTTGCGCTGGATGCTCGGCGGATTCTCCGAGAGCACGGTGTGGCTGATCGTCGGCGCGTTCGTCTTCTCCATCGGCTATCGCAAGAGCGGGCTTGGCCGGAGATTGGCGCTGCTGCTGGTGCGCGGGCTCGGCCGCCGCACGCTTGGCCTCGGCTATGCGGTGGCACTGTCCGACGTCGTGCTGGCGCCGGCCACGCCCTCCAACACCGCGCGTTCCGGCGGCACCATCTATCCGATCGTCAACAACATCCCGCGCATCTACGGCTCCGAGCCAGGACCGACCGCGGGCAGGATCGGCACCTATGTGATGTGGACGGCGTTTGCCACCACGGCGGTGACGAGCTCGCTGTTCCTCACCGCGCTCGCCCCGAACGGGGCGGCGCTCAGCATCGCCAAGAAGATCGTCAACGTCGAAGTAAGCTGGTCGCAATGGTTCGTCGGCTTTGCGCCGCTCGGCATTCCCCTGCTGATCCTGGTGCCGCTGCTCGGCTATTTCATCTGCCGGCCGGAGATCAAGGAGAGCCCGGAAATCGTGGAGTGGAGCAAGGGCGAGCTTGCCGCAATGGGGCCAATGACGCGTGCCGAATGGATCATGGCCTTCCTGGTGCTGCTGGCGATGTTCTTCTGGATCTGCGGCTCCAACCCCAACATCAGCGTGCCCTTCCTCGGCAGCAACTTCATCAACACCACCATGGTGGTGTTCGTGGTGATCTCGCTGATGCTGCTCACGGGGGTCATCGACTTCGCCGACATCGTCGCCGAAAAGGCAGCATGGGAAGTGTTCTTCTATTTCACCTCGCTGCTCACGCTGTCATCGGGCCTCAACGAGATCGGCTTCATGAAATGGGTGGCGGAAGGCTATGCCAGGCCGCTCTCCGGCCTGTCGCCGACGATGGGACTGATCCTGCTGGTGACATTCTTCTTCTGGGTGCACTACTTCTTCTCCAGCATCACCGCGCATGCCGCGGCGATCCTGCCCGTGGTACTCGCGGTCGGCAAAAGCATTCCCGGCATGCCGATGGATGTGCTGACGCTCATGTGCATCTATTCGCTGGGCCTGATGGGCGTGATCTCGCCCTATGCTACCGGACCGGCGCCGATGTATTACGGCTCCGGCTATATCGGGAAGGGCGAGTTCTGGAAGTTCGGCCTGATCTTCGGCCTGATCTTTTTCGCCGGACTGCTGATCATCGTGCTGCCCTGGCTCGAGCTGATCGGCAACAAGCTGTAGCGGGCGTGTCAGCCTGCTGCCGCGATCGGCGGGCATTGCGGCAGCGCGGTCGCGCGGCGGAAGCGCAGTACCATGCGGGTACCGGCGTGCGCAGGGTCGCGCTCGACGGTCGCCTCCAGTTTCTGCGCCATCGCGCCAACGATGCGCTGGCCCATGCCGGTCGAGCGCGGATCGCTCTTGGCGGCAAGACCGACGCCCTCGTCCGAGATCGACAGCATCAGTTCGTCGCCGGTCGCCTTCAGCTCGACGTGAATCGGGCCGGGGCCGTCGGGATAGGCATACTTCACCGCGTTCATCACGAGCTCGTTGACGATGATGCCGATAGAGACGGCGCGGTCCGGATCGATCTCGACCGGATCGGCCTTCAAGGTCAGGCGCGACATCCGGTTGCCTTCGGCCGAGCGGCGGAGATCCTCGAGCAGCGCATCGAGATACTGGTTGAGCAGCACGCTCTTCAGATCCTGCGAGGTGTAGAGGCGGCGGTGCACCTGCGCCACCGCGGCGACGCGGCCCATGGCATTGGTCAGCGCCGCCTTCACATCGGCTTGCGAGGTCGAGCTCGCCTGCAGGTGCAGGAGCGAGGCGATGATCTGCAGCGAGTTGCCGACGCGGTGATTGACCTCGCGCAGCAGCATTTCGCGCTCGGCGGCCAGCGCCTCGAAGCGGTCGCGCGCGGCGTGCACCTCGGCTTCGGCTTGCTCGCGCGCCCGCTGCACCTCGGCCTGCCGGATCGCGCCGTGCGCGGCGACCTGCAGCAGCGGGATGAAATCGCCGCCGGTGTCCTTGACGAGATAGTCGGCCGCGCCGGCCTTCAGCGCGGTGACGGCAATGGCTGAGTCCTGCGATGCCGTGACGAACACCACCGGCGGCGCGCCCGGAATCTGCAGGATGCGTTCCAGCGTTTCGATGCCGTCCAGGC
>JAKFVP010000228.1 GCA_021732175.1 Bradyrhizobium sp. | reverse complement strand
CAGATCGGTGGAGGTCGCGTAGAAGGCGTTCGGGCGCAGGCCCAGGATTCCACCGGCGCGGATCGGGAAATCGGCGGGTGCAGCTTCCGGCGCGAACACTTGCTTGAGCAAGGCGGGACCGCGGCGGATGTCGAGCGGGGTCGCCACCGTCCAGGCGATCGCCTTGCGCATCAGCGGCGAGGGGATTTCGAGACCCTTGAAGACCTCGGGCGGCGTGTCGACGACATGGGTAAGCGGTGCGATCAGCGCGAGACCCCCGGCGCAATCGGGATGGTCGAGCGCAATCGCCAGCGACAGCGCGCCGCCGAGCGAATGTCCGACCACCAGCGGCTGCTTCAGGCCGAGCTGGCGGATCAGCGTCGCAACCGTCTTGGCCTGCGCGGTCAGCGTGGCCGGCGCATCGTCCGGGCGGGTCGAGTAGCCGGCGCCGGGCCGGTCGACATTGATGACGCGATAATCGCTCGCGAGCTTGTCGGCCATGGCGTAGCCGAAATGCAGAAGATTGCCGCCGAGTCCATGGATCATCACGACCGGCGGCTTGCTGCCGCCGGTGTCGGTGTAATGGATGCGCTGGCCGTCGATGTCCATGAACTGGCCGCGCGGCGGCAGCATCGCCTCGACGCGCCTCGCCATCATTCCCGTAAACCAGACGAGCCCGGCGATGATGACGGCAAGCAGAACGATCAGTCCGAGCAGGATGGCCATGACGCACTCCCTTCGAGAAATGGGATCAGGTTAGCCGCGCGGCGAGAGCGCGGCGAGAGCGGCTTATGCGCGCAGCCGCTCGGCGGCAGGTGCCTGCGCCTTGCTGAACACCAGGACGCCGTCATCGACCTTGCCGAAGCGCAGCGCCAGCATGTCCTTGGCGTAGTTCTGGTACAGCTTCCACGGCCGCTTCGATCCCTGCTTGGGCATCACGTCCTTGGCGCGCTGCATGTAGCCGGAGGAGAGCGGCGGCGTCGCGTCCGGAATCACCTCGGGATCGACATTGCGCGGCGTGCAATAGGCGTAGCCGCCCCGATCCATGTGGTTGAGGATGCGGCACAGATATTCCGCGGTCAGGTCCGCCTTCAGCGTCCAGGACGCATTGGTGTAGCCGAAGGTCGAGGCCAGGTTCGGGATGTCGGAGAACATCATGCCCTTGTAGCTCATGCTGGTGCCGGGATTGATGGCCTTGCCATCGACGATCACCTGCGCCCCGCCCATCAACCGCATCACGAGGCCCGTCGCGGTAACGATGATATCGGCCGGCAATTCCTGGCCGGACTTCAGCTTGATCCCGGTCTCGGTGAAGGTCTCGATCTCGTCGGTGACAACGGAGGCCTTGCCCTCGCGGATCACCTTGAACATGTCGCCGTCGGGCAAGAGGCACAGCCGCTGGTCCCACGGGTTGTAACGCGGCGTGAAATGCTTCTCCATGTCGAAGCCCTCGCCGAGCTCGGCCTTGGCCATCTGGATCAGCCGCGCCTTGGCGCCTTCCGGCTTCTTGCGCGCCAGATTGTAGAAGTACATCTGCAGCAGGATGTTCTTCCAGCGCGTCATCCAGTAGGCCAGCTTTTCCGGGAATTTGGCGCGCAGCCAGTTGGCGATCACGTCCTTGGCGGGGCGCGAGACCATGTAGGTCGGCGAACGCTGCAGCATGGTGACATGCGCGGCGGTCTCGGCCATCGCCGGCACCAGGGTCACGGCGGTGGCGCCGCTGCCGATCACCACGACGCGCTTGCCGCTGTAGTCAAGATTCTCCGGCCATTTCTGCGGATGCACGGTTTCGCCCTTGAAGCGCTCCATGCCCGGCCAGCCCGGCATGTAGCCGCCGTCATAGTCGTAATAGCCGCTGCACATCTGCAGGAAATTGCAGGTGAAGGTGAGGGGACCGTCCGGGCCTTCGACATCGAGCGTCCAGCGCGCGGTCTGGCTCGACCACGACGCGCGCTTGACCTTGTGGCGGTAGCGGATCTTGCGGTCGATGCCGTTCTCGCGCGCGGTGTCGTTGAGATAGGTGAGGATGGACGGGCCGTCGGCGATCGCCTTCTCGCCGCGCCAGGGGCGGAAGCGGAAGCCGAGCGTGTTCATGTCGGAATCGGAGCGGATGCCGGGATAGCGGAACAGGTCCCAGGTGCCGCCGAGCGCCTCGCGGCCCTCGAGGATGACAAATGACTTCTTCGGGCAGTCGCGCTGCAAATGGAAGGCCGCACCGATGCCGGAAAGGCCGGCCCCGACGATGATCACGTCGAAATCGGTTTGCGCGCGCTTGATAGGGGTGACGTTGGAGGCGCTGCCTGCCACGGATCGCGCCGACGCATGCTCCTGCATAGGTTCACTCCCTTGAGCAACTGGGCTAAGCGTGTCCCCATTGTATTGGAATTGTTTTCTGACACGTGCTATTGTCAGAATAAATCATCTGACAACAGGCCATGTCAAGTGGTTGATCCGGGGAGCGTATGACAACAGCGCGAGCACGAAATTATGCAGGTTTGTCAGCGGACGAGCGCCGGCTGGCCCGGCGCGAGCGGCTGATCGAGGGAGCGATCCGGGCCTATGGCGAGCTCGGTTACCGCAACACCACGGTCAAGGCCGTGTGCGAGGCCGCCGGCCTGACCGAGCGCTATTTCTACGAATCCTTCGCCAACAGCGAGGCCCTGCTGGTCGCCGCCTTCGAGACCGTCTCGCGCCGGGTGTTCACCTGCCTGGAGGACGTGCGCCGGGAACATGGCGGCTCGGCCGAAGAGCGCGGCCATGCCGTGTTGCGCGCCTACTATCAGATCTTGAAGGACGATCAGGACGGCGCGCGGCTGTTCGTGATCGAGATCGCGCGGGTGGGACCGGCGGTGGATGCGGTCTGGGGCGCGCTGCTGCTGCAGTTCGGCGAGGTACTGGCCAAGATGGTCGCGCCCGACAGCGACATCAAGCCGAAGCCGGGCGAACTGGTCCGCGCCGGCGTGGTCGGCGGCGTGGTTCAGATCGCCAAGGAATGGATCCGCAGCGGCTATGCGCGCAGCGTCGATGCGGTTGCTGCGGATGCCCTGAAGATTTGCCGCGTGCTGGCGGCATAGCTCCGCCCTCGATCTTGCCGATCAATGCGGCTAGGCTTCGCCGCAAAACGGCGGAGGCGCTCTAGAGCATGTCTGGTGATCCCAAGAGCTGGAAGATCGGCGTCGTCGGCTATGGCGAAGTCGGTCGCATCCTTTCCGAAGATCTGCGCAAGGCCGGCATGGCCGTTGCCGCCTACGACATCAAGCTCGATGACGAGCGGGCGCCGCCGCTGCGCGAGCATGCGGCAAAGATTGGCGTTGTGCTCGCGAAGTCGCATGCCGATCTCGCCGGCCAAGCCGATCTCATTATATCCGCGGTGACCGCGAGCCAGGCCGTTCCCGTCGCGGAGGCGTGTGCGCCAGCGATCCGGCAGGGCACCTGGTATCTCGATTTCAATTCGGCCTCGCCCGGCGCCAAGCAGCGCGCCGCCGCGCTGATCGACGGCGCGAATGGCCGCTACGTCGAAGGCGCGGTCATGACGTCGCTGCCGCCATATCGCATCAAGGTGCCGCTGCTGCTCGGCGGCGGGGGCGCGAGAGAACTGGCGCCGCTGCTGGTCGCGCTGGGCTTCGACGCAAAAGTGTCGAGCGACCAGCTTGGCGTGGCCTCCGCGGTAAAGATGTGCCGCAGCATCATGATCAAGGGCATGGAGGCGATGGTGATCGAGAGCTTCACCACCGCACGCGCCTATGGCGTCGAGGATGCGGTGCTTGCTTCGCTCAAGGAGACCTTTCCCGGCATCGATTGGGAAAAGCAGGGCGCCTATTTCTTCCAGCGCGTCATCGAGCACGGCCGCCGCCGCGCCGAGGAAGTGCGCGAGGTCGCCGAGACCGTCCGCGAGGCCGGGCTGACGCCATGGTCGGCGCAAGGCACCGCCGAGCGGCAGGGCTGGATCGCCGATCTCGCCGATGACGGATTGTTCGGCGCGCGGGGCACCAAGGAATTCGCCCGCAGCGCCGACTGGCGCGTCGAGGCCGATCGCATCCTCGCGATGCTCAAGGACGAGAAATAGAGGGTGCGCGTATGAGTGCTGTTAGCCCGTTTCGTATCGCGGTTACCGATGCCGTCCTCAGCGACCTGCAATCGCGGCTGCGCAACACGCGATGGCCGGAGGCCGAACCGGTCGACGACTGGAGCCAGGGCGCGCCGCTGAAATGGATCAAGGACGTCTGCGGCTACTGGGCCGAGCAGTATGATTGGCGAAAGCGCGAGGCCGCGCTCAATCGCTTCGCGCAGTTCACCACCGCGATCGACGGCCTCGATATCCACTTCATCCACGCCCGCTCGCCGCATCCGCAGGCGATGCCGTTGATCATCACCCATGGCTGGCCGGGCTCGGTGGTGGAATTTCACAAGGTGATCGAATCGCTGGTCGATCCTGTTGCCCATGGCGGCGCCGCCGCCGATGCCTTTCATGTGATCTGCCCTTCGCTGCCGGGCTTTGGCTTCTCCGGCAAGCCGACGACGACGGGCTGGGGCGTTGACCGCATCGCAAGAGCCTGGGCGGTGCTGATGGATCGCCTTGGTTATGCGCGTTACGGCGCACAGGGCGGCGACTGGGGCTCGGGAATCACGACGGCGCTCGGCGCGCTGGATAGCGAGCATTGCGCCGGCATTCACATCACGCTTGCGATGGGAACGCGGCCGGCTCCCGGGGAGCAGCCGACACCGGAAGAGGCGCGGGCGCTGAAGGGCTTGCAGCACTACGCCGATTGGGATTCCGGATATTCCAAGCAGCAGTCCACGCGGCCGCAGACGCTCGGCTATGCGCTGACGGATTCGCCGAGCGGGCAGGCGGCGTGGATCCTGGAAAAGTTCTGGGCCTGGACCGATTGCAATGGCCATCCCGAAAACATCTTCACCCGCGACGAGCTGCTCGACAACGTGATGCTCTACTGGGTCACCGCCAGCGCCGCTTCGTCGGCGCGGCTCTATTGGGAGAGCTTTGGGCCGAAGCGGCGGACCGCGCACACCGTAAAAGTACCGACCGGTGTCGCGGTATTCCCCAAGGAGATCGTGACGCCTGTGCGCAAGTGGATGGAGGCGGGCTATGTCAACATCACGCATTGGAGCGAGATGCCGAAGGGCGGCCATTTCGCGGCGTTCGAGCAGCCTGATCTGTTTGTGAAGGAAGTGCGCGGCTACTTCCGGAAAATTCGCTGAGACAATAACAAGAGAAGAACGAGGACAACACCATGGCTGACGCATTGATCATCGACGCCTGCAGGACCCCGCGCGGCGTCGGCAAGGCCGGCAAGGGCGCGCTGTCGGGAATCCATCCGCAGCAACTCGGCGCCACCGTGCTGAAGGCGCTCGCCGAGCGCACCGGCATCAACACCGCCGATGTCGATGACATCGTCTGGGGCTGCAGCGCGCAGGTTGCCACCCAAAGCGGCGATCTCGGCCGCATGTCGGCGCTCGATGCCGGTTATGACATCCGCGCCAGCGCCGTGACGCTCGATCGGTTCTGCGGCTCAGGGATCACCAGCGTCAACATGGCGGCCAATTCGATCATGGCCGGCTCCGAGGATCTCGTCATCGCCGGCGGCTGCGAGATGATGTCGATGGAAGGCCGCCGCGGCGGCGGCCCGATGATGATGGACAATGGCAATCTGCGCCTGCGCGCCAAGCATCCGCAATCGCATCAGGGCGTCTGCGGCGATGCCATCGCAACGCTCGAAGGCATCTCGCGGCAGGATGTCGACGCGCTCGGGCTGGAGAGCCAGAAGCGCGCGGATGCCGCGATCAAGGGCGGCCATTTCAAGAAGAGTCTCGTGCCCGTCTATCGCGAGGACGGCAGCCTTGCGCTCGACCGCGAGGAATATCCGCGGCCGGGCACGACGATGGAGGCGCTGGCGCAGCTCAAGCCGGCATTCCCGGCGATTGCCGACTACGTGCTCGACGACAAGGGCACGACTTATCGCAAGCTGATCCTCGACAAATATCCCGATCTCGACATCAACTTCGTGCATCACGCCGGCAACTCCTCCGGCGTGGTCGACGGCGCGGCGGCGATCCTGCTGGCCTCGCCCGACTATGCGAAGAAGCATGGCCTCAAGCCGCGCGCCCGCGTGGTGGCGGTCGCCAACATGGGGGATTCGCCGACGTTGATGCTGAACGCGCCGGTGCCGGCGACGCGCAAGGTGCTGGCCAAGGCTGGCCTCACCATCGACGACATCGACCTGTTCGAGATCAATGAGGCCTTTGCGGTGGTCGCGGAAAAATACATCCGCGACCTCAAGCTCGACCGCGACAAGGTCAACGTCAATGGCGGCTCGATCGCGCTCGGCCATCCCATCGGCGCGACCGGTTCGATCCTGATCGGCACGGTGCTGGATGAGCTGGAGCGGCGCGACCTCAAGCGCGGCCTGGTGACGATGTGCGCCGCCGGCGGCATGGCGCCGGCGATCATTATCGAGCGCGTCTGAGGCTTACGCCGCCGGGAACTGCAGTTCGAAGGCGGTTCCTTGCTCGGTCGGCTTGAGACGGATCGAGCCGCCATGGCTTGCCATGATAGCGCGCACGATGGCGAGGCCCATGCCGGTGCCGCCGGTATCGCGCCGCGTGGTGAAGAAGGCGTCAAAGATCCGGTCGCGGTTGGCCTCCGAGATCGGATCGCCGTCATTGCTGACGGTCATGCGGATCGCCGCATCGTCGTTGGCGGCCTCGAGGCTGATGTGCTTCGCGTTGTGCCGGATCGCATTGTCAGCGAGGTGCGTCAGTACGATCAGCGCCTTCTCGGCGGACATGCCGATCGAGCGATCGAGGCAGCCGCTCGCGGCAATGGCGCGGGTCGGGAAGCGGCTCTTCAGGCCGCTGACGATGTTTCCGAGTTCGCTGCTCTCGTTCTGCGGCGCGCCCTCGGCCCGCGCCAGTTCGCGCAGCCGCTGCGTCATGGTCTCGAGACGTTCGGCATCACCGAGGATGTTGGAGACGAAATTCTTCTGCTCCATCCGCGTCAACGTCGCGTTCTGCCCCTGCAGCGATTCCAGCAGCAGCTCCGCCGCGCCCTTGATCGAGGTGAGCGGCGACTTCAGTTCGTGGGTGAGATGGGCCGAGAACGTCGCGATATAGTCGGAGCGCCGCGACAGCTGCTCGGCCATGTCGAGAAAACCCTTCGACAATTGCGCGAACTCGCGCGTGCCGTAATGGGCAAGCGGCTGGAACGCGTCGCGGTCGCCGCGGGCGATGCGCCCGGCGCGCCCGACCAGTTCGTGCATCGGGCCCGTGATGGTGCGCGAGAAGACAAGGCCGATCAGCGCGGTGCCGATGATGACGGCCAGCGCCGCCAGGATGAACTTGCCGCGCTCCTGATAGAGATGATCGAAAATGTTGCTTGGCGTCCGCGAGGTATAGATCACGCCCGCCACGTGGTTGTTGACCAGCACCGGCATGGCCGAGAAGACGTGGACGCCGACGCCGCGGCTGATGGAATAGATCGGCGGCGGCGTCTTGTCGGGCTTACGCAGGCGAAGCGCGGCGTGGTACTGCCCCTTCAGCGCGGCCGCGACTTCCTCGATATGGGCGAGCGACTCACCCATCTCCTGACGGCCGGCAATGACGATGCCGTTCGGATCGAGCACGCGGAAGCCGGCGAGCGTCACCTTCTGCGTCTCCAGGATGATCGGCATGAGCTGCGCACCGATCTCGACATAGAGTGCACCAGCGGGAGCGACCGCGGGCTTCGCCGCAGGCCGCCGCATCAAGAGGTCGTTGCCGGCAAGATCAAGCGCGGGGCGAATCGGCGTGACCTTGTCGTCGGAGTCGGTGCGCGCTGCGGGCGGCAGCTCGGCGCCGAGGACGAGGCCCTTGTCGAGACGGGCTTCCGCTTCGCGCGCGTAGACGGCCGCGAGCACGCGGCTCTGCGCGATCAGCTCGGCCTGGGTCTGGCGGATGAGCTGGTTGTCATAGAGGCGGAAGAAGAACAGGCCGACCAGCGGCAGTGTCGCGACGGAAGCGAGCACGGCGAAGATGACGAGCCCGAGCGACGGCCGCCATTTCTCGCGAAGCGGCGCGTCGCTCATGCCTGCGGCTCGCAGCGGCCGAGCCGGAAGCCAACGCCATGAATGGTCTCAATCACGTTGTCGCAATTCGCTGCAGCGAGCTTGGCTCTGATATTGCGGATATGGCTGTCGATGGTGCGATCGGAGACCTGGATGTTGAGCTGGTAGGCGGCAGCCATGATCTGGTCGCGGCTGAACACCGAGGTCGGCCGCGTCAGGAAGGCGCGCAGGATGCCGAATTCGATCGCGGTGAGCCGCAGCGCGTTGCCGGCGAATGCCGCGACGTGCTGCTCCGGGTCGACCGACAACTGGCCTTGCACCAGTGGGGTGTGCTGACCGTTGGAGCCCGTGGCGCGCACAGCCGCGCGACGCAGGATGACATTGATGCGCGCGACGAGTTCCCGCGGGCTGAACGGCTTGGTCACGTAGTCGTCGCCGCCGATCTCGAGCCCGAGGATGCGGTCGATCTCCTCGTCGCGGGCGGAGAGAAACAGGATCGGCACATCGGAGGATTTCCGGATCTCGCGGCAGACGTCGAGCCCGTCGAGTTCGGGCATGCCGATGTCGAGCACGACGAGATCGGGCCGGTCATTGGGGAAGCGGCTCAGCGCCTCCTTGCCGTCGCGCGCTTCGGAGACGGTCATGCCGGCCTTTTTCAGCGCGACGCGGATGACCTCGCGGATGTGCAGGTCATCGTCGACAATCAGAATTCGGTGCGTCAAGCAAATCTCCAGATCGGCAATCGTTCAACCGGCCGCACGCCTGGCCTGCTCATCCAGATAGCGCTGGAGCCGCCAGTTGCGAAGGCCCCAGGCGCGCCAGGAAGCCGTTTCACGGCGAAACTTCTCGGTGAGGCTATCGCGGGAAGCCATAAGCGTCCAATCACCCTCGCGTATCCTGGAAGACTTGTTAATGCCAGGCAGGGCCTGCGGGCCGAGGCTGAGCAAATAGTTAATGTCGGCGTTAACACCCTTGCCGGTCGCCTCCCGGCTGTGGCTGACATTGTAGTCGGCGATGATGGCGACGAAGTTCGTCAGCGAGCAGACATAAAGGGTGAGCAGGACCGCAATCAGATTGAGCCGGATCAGCCAGGCATTGCTCCGCTGCAGGGCGATGCGGGCAACGATCAGGACGAGGCCGGTGGCGACCAGCAGCATCCAGATGAAGGCAGCGATCCGCCATGTGGTGAGCAGATAGATCTGCACATAGAGGTCGAGGCGCAGGATCGACGAGATCACCAGCAACACGTTCTGCGCTACCCAGAGATAGACCAGTGGCCGGATTACCTTCGATTGCTCGGACGGCCCGCCCGGCCGCATCGCGATCAGCACGAAGCCCGCGGCGAGCAGTGCGGTTACGATCAGCGGATAGGCGCCGCGGTGCGCGTAGCTGGCGTAGGTGATGTCGGCGGGCAGAGCGACGTTGCCCCAGAGATAGATGATGTCGAGAACGGTCTGCACTGCGAACAGCAGGTTGAACAGGATCAGCGAGCGCAGCACTGTCGCGGTGCTCAGGAATTCCGGCGAGACGATGGTGGCCGGGCCCGGTGCCGGGGGCTTGCGCAGCCAGCGCAGCCAGACGAACGGCCAGATCAGGGAGAGCGACAGCAGCCAGAACAGGATGCGCGAGAGGCTCACATTCTCTGTCAGCTTCGCCAGATTGGCAGCGGAGAGCCAGCGCTCGATCAGGGGATTGGCCGAAGCAAACAGCGCGAGGAAGATGCAGCTCATCAGCACCGGTATGACCCAGACGGCGATGCCGGAGGAGATGCCGGGCAGGTTCAGCGCGCCGATGGCGTCGCGTATGAGCCGGAACGGGGCGAAGACATAAAGTTCGCGCAAGGCACGTACGCGATCGGCGAGGCTGTCGAAGCCATGATTGGTCAGCATCGCGGCTGCGACGCCCATCGTAAGCAGAGCGAAGCCGAGCGATATCGTGCTGTAGTCCTCGATCGCGGGCACGAGGCCGGCGATCAGGATGATGGCAGCGAGGGGGAGCTTCCGTCGATCCACCGTCTCAAGGTTGGTCATCAGCGAAATGGACGCAAGCGCGATTGCGAATATGACAAAAGAGATTCCGGCATTCTCGTCATAGAACAGCCAGTCTGCCAATCCTGCCAAAACAATCGCGGCGACCAGCCTGACGGAGACGATATTGATCCGACCAGGCGCAATGGCGGATTCCGGTTGAGCAAGGTTCGTCATGGGGATTCTCTGGATGTTGGGAAAGGGGATGATGACGGATGCGATGGATGGGCGGTCGCATAGCCACCAACCGTCATTGGCTAGTCGTGAGGGAACAGGCATGAAGGACCGATCGCAGACATTGGGATCGTGACTGTGACGGGCGCTTGTGCAGTTGCCGGGAGCTGCCTCTGCAGGAGTTCAGGTATTTCATGCAGATATTGTGCAGAGCCGACTATTCGCTGGCAGGTCTCGCCCGCGCCCGTTACGAGGCAGGCTATCGGGATTCCTTCACGAGGCTAATCTGCCAGATGGTCAAACGTATCGGCGCCGCGTTGCTGTGGGCTCTCGTGCTGGCCTTCCTGTTCGTCGGCTTCAACAAGAACGACCCCTATCTGATTTCGCTACGCGGTACCGGCAACATCGTTGTGGCGGCAGTCGCCATTTCGGTTGCCGTCGTACTGATTTGGCGCGGCTACCGGCGTAGTGCGGCGGGTAAGGTGCTCCTCCTGCTGTGGTGTATGGTGCCGTTGTCACTGCTTGCGGCACATCTGCGCTTCGAATGGCGGAAGAAAGATGTGCTTCAGGCTGAGGCCGCAATCGCACAAAAGCTTGGGCGGCATTTCGTCGTCGGCTACTCGTCCTTCGCTGAAGTCGCTGTCTTGGCCGAGAAGGGATTGATCGCCGGCGTCTATGTCAGCAGGCGCAATCTTCGCGGCCGGAATGCGGAAGCCTTTAAGGCGGAAATCTCCGCGCTGCAGGCCTTGCGGCGCGTTACCAACCTGCCGCCGCTGATCGTCGCAGCCGACCAGGAAGGCGGCATCGTATCGCAT
>JAKFVP010000231.1 GCA_021732175.1 Bradyrhizobium sp. | reverse complement strand
GGGCGTGACACCGCGCCTGCAGCGGCTGCCTTGTAGCGAACCTCCGGCAGGCGTCCGAGCCCGAGCAGGAAGAGATGTTCGCGCTCGATATCGGTCAGCATCAGCGCGCCGGCGATGCGGTTCAGCACATCGGCCGACGGCGCGCCACCCCGCCCCTGCTCCAGCCACGTGTACCAGGTCGGGCTGATGTTCGCGCGCTGGGCCACTTCTTCGCGCCGCAGCCCCGACGTTCGCCTGCGCCCGCCGGAAAATCCCAACGCCGCGGGATCTAGCCGGGTGCGGCGATCCTTCAGATACGTGCCAAGATGGTTGCTGCCAGCGACGGACATGCCGATCCTGTTGGTCATTATACCATGATAAGATCACTACTTTAACATGATGATGGACTGACCGATATCGGTCTCCGAAAATACTGGAGACTTTCCATGCGCGTATTCGTCACCGGCGCGACCGGCTTTGTCGGCTCGGCCGTCGTCCGCGAGCTCATTGCCTCCGGCCATCAGGTGCTCGGGCTCACCCGCTCCGAGGATGGAGCCAGATCTCTCGCGGCTGACGGTGCCGAGGCGCATCGCGGCACGCTCGAGGATCTCGACAGCCTGCGCGCGGGCACGCGCGAGGCGGATGCGGTGATCCACACGGCCTTCAACCACGACTGGTCGAACTTCGCGCAGAGTTGCGAGCTCGACAGGAACGCGATCCTGACGATGGGCGCAGTGCTGGAGGGATCGCAACGGCAGCTGCTGGTGACGTCGGGCCTGGCCGCGCTGGCGCCGGGCCGCATCGCGACCGAGGCCGATGAGGTGCCCGCCGACGGGCCCCGCGCTTCTGAAGCGGCCGCCCTCATGCTGGTCGCGCGCGGCGTGCGCGCCTCCGGCGTGCGGCTCGCGCCATCGACGCACGACACCGGCGATCACGGCTTTGTGCCGCGCCTGATTGCGCTGGCGCGCGAAAAAGGCGTGTCGGCCTATATCGGCGATGGCCGCAACCGCTGGACCGGCGTGCACCGGCGGGACGCCGCGCGTCTCTATCGTATGGCGCTGGAGAAGGGTGTCGAGAGCGGTCCCTATCATGCGGTCGACGAAGAGGGCATTCCCTTCAAGGAAATCGCTGATGTGATCGGCCGCCGCCTCGGCATGCCCGTCGTCTCGCTGTCGCCAGAAGAAGCCAGCAAGCATTTCGGCTGGTTCACGCGGTTCGCGGCCATGGACGCGCCGGCTTCGAACGCGCGGACCAAGGCTGCACTGGGATGGCAACCGGAATGGCCCGGGCTGATCGCAGATATCGACCGGCCGGCTTATTTCGAGAGCTGATCTGCAACCGGGCCGCTTGCGCGGCCAGCACTCCATTTGCATCAATCAGCAATGGCGTGTCTGCTTTGTGTGGACGCCCGACGGACCCGAAGCAGTTGAGATCGTGGACTATCACTGAGGAGACTGACATGCCACGCTTGCGAACCCATCCGGGCGAAATCCTGCGCGAGGAATATCTGATCCCGCTCGGTCTGTCGGCGCGCGCGCTGGCGAAGCTTCTCGGTGTGCCTGCCACCCGCCTCACCGAGATCATGCGTGGCACGCGTGACGTTACGGCCGATACGGCGATCCGGCTCGGACGCTATTTCGGAACCGATCCGCGCTTCTGGCTCAACCTGCAGGCTGCCTACGATCTGTCCAAGGCCGAGAAAACGCACAGCTACAAGAAGATCGTTCCCCGCGAGGTGGCGTGAAGATTGCTTAGCAGATCTGATACCTTGCCCGCCTCACGCCACCCAGCAGTGCTTCATTGAACCCGCCCCCTTCGACATCCCCCATGGCCGCATCGAGTTCCTTCGCGGCCATGAGGTCCCGGCCCTACCGCCTGCAATTCATCTCGTTCGTGTTCGCCATGATGGCGGACAATATCGAGCATGTGATCAGCTACTGGGTGGTGTTCCAGAAATTCAACTCGCCGGCGCTCGGCGGTTTCGCCGTGCTGTCGCACTGGCTGCCGTTCCTGTTTTTCTCCGTCGCCGTCGGCGGGCTCGCCGACCGCTTCGACCCGCGCCGCATCATCCAGTGCGGCATGCTGCTGTTCATCGTGGCTTCCGCCGGCTGGGGCTATTTCTTCGTCACCGGCACCATCGAGATGTGGCACGCGATGCTGCTGCTGGTGATCCATGGCTGCGCCGGGGTGCTGTGGCAGACCCCGAACCAGCTGTTGCTCTGGGACATCGTCGGGCCAAAGGATCTGCCGAGCGCGGTGCGGCTGAATGCGATGGCGCGCTATCTCGGCGTGCTCGTCGGGCCCGCTGTGGGCGGCATCATCATGCTGGCGCTGGGGCCGGCGCACGGCATCATCCTCAACACGCTGTTCTATTTGCCGATGCTGCTTTGGCTGTTCTGGGCGCCGGGCCGCTCGCGGGACGTGGCGGCGCCGCGCGTTGCCGTCCGCGGCCTTGCCGACATCGTGCAGACCATCCGCGACATCGCCGGGCACCGCATCCTGACCTCGATGATCCTGCTCGCGGGGCTGACGTCGTTCATGATCGGCAACGCCTATCATGCCCAGATGCCGGGCTTTGCCGGCGATCTCGGCCATGGCGATCCCGGCGTCTCCTACAGCGTGCTGCTGGCGGCCGACGCGGCAGGCGCGATCCTGGCGGGTATTGCGCTGGAAGCATGGGGACGGTTGCGGCCGACGCCGCGGACGGCGATCTTCCTCGCCATTCTCTGGACCGCGTCCCTGCTCTGCTTCGCCGCCACCGGCATCTATGCGCTGTCGATCGCGCTCTTGTTCGCCGCCGGCTTCTTCGAGCTGTCGTTCAACACGATGGCGCAGGCGCTGGTGCAGCTGAACGCGCCGGCCGATATCCGCGGCAAGGTCGTCGGCCTCTTCAACATGGCCGGCCTTGGCATGCGCGCCTTCAGCGGCATCACCGTCGGTCTGTTTGGCGCCGCGATCGGCATTCACTGGTCGCTCGGGCTGTCCGCCGCCGTGCTGCTGGCGGCCTTGCTTGCCCTGTATCGCGTGACGCAATCAGCGAGAAACACGACGAGCTGATTGCTTTACCGCACAAACTTGCCGATGCGCCCCCAGCGAATGCCGCCATCGCCGCCACGATCACTGGAAAAAAAGATCATTCCAGCGCGACCGATGATGTTTTCCATCGGCACATAGCCGATATCCCTTGGCATGCGACTATCCGTCGAATTGTCCCTGTTATCGCCGATCACAAAGATGCGGCCATCCGGCACGGTGTAGACATTGGTGTTGTCGAGAAAGCCGTTGTCGAGACAATCGAGCGTCTCATAGCTGATGCCATTCGGCAGGGTCTCGCGCCAGCGCTTGGTCCCAGCCTTGCCTCCCGATCCGCAAGCGTCTTCTCCGGAAAAATCCGCAACCCGCTCGCGCATCACCGGCGTGCCGTTGATGTGCAACAGCCCGTCCTTCATCTGAATTCGATCGCCGGGCAAGCCCACCACGCGCTTGATGTAGGCAGTGGCATTGTCCTTCGGGGTCAGAAAGACGACCACGTCGCCGCGCGCGGGCACACCGCCGGGCGCATAGGCATATTTCGCGACGAAGAGATAGTCACCAACCAGCAGCGTCGGAATCATGGAGCCCGCCGGGATGTTGAAGGGCTGAAACAGATACGCCCGGATCAGCAGCGGCACCGACAACGCGCCTATCATCACAGCAAAGGCGAGAACGGCATACACGCCAATCTTCCATGGCGATTCTGATCTGGCCGGCTGGGCCGTCGTCATCGGTTGCTCCTCGTTACCGGTGCAACCCAACTCTCGCACATCTCATGCGGGAAATACAACAAACCCCGGCATCGCTGCCGGGTTTTGTATCTGCTTCGATGCTGCGCCTCAGTCGAGCTTGCCGATGACGGCGAGCTTGCGGATGCCCTTGTTCTTGTAGGCATCGAGGAAGGCGTAATAGTCCTTGAAGGAAACGCAGCCGTTGGACTGGCCGTTGCCGCCGAGCATGTAGGTGTGCGCGAGCAGACCGTCGCGGCCGTAGATCTTCTCTTCGCCGCCGATCGGCGTCAGCCGCAGCGCGGGCACGCCGTGGAACAGCGCCTCGCGCGGCTTCAGTGTGTAGATGTGCGGCGGCGTCACGCCCTGCATCCGCACATGCGCGTAGCGCACGTCGTCCATCTTCGAGCCGAGACCGGAATGCGCCTCGAGCTGGGTGCCGTCGGGCAGATACACCGTCTTGTGGCCGATGATGTAGACCGCCGTCTCCTTGTCGTAGGGCGGACGGCCGCCGAACATCGGATTCTGTTCTTTCTCGATACTGCCGGTGATGCTGGCGTCGGCCGAAGCGTAAGCGAGCAACGAGCCATGCGACGGCTCCTTGCCCCAGAGCTTGTCGACCATCGACGGCTTGTCCTGGCCGATCGACATCACGGCGGCCTTGGCGCGCTCGGCCATGTTGCGGATCGAGGAACCGGATTTTGCCGTCAGCCGTTCGACCGGCTTGGTCGCGGGCGCCATCGCAATCTGCACCGACGCCGATGCGCGCGGTTTCCTGGCGGGTTCGCTGTCCAGCGACACCTCGATCGACGGCGAAGCGGATGCGAGTCTGACGCCTTCCGTGGACGCCGGCGCCACGCTTTCAGGGGACGCTGCCGCAAACCGTTCGTTAAACATAACCGAAGGAACCGCAGCCGCGGTTTCATTCTTCGGCACCGAGGCGGTCGCCTGCTGCAGATCGCCGAACACGGTGGTGATGACAGCCGCCGGCGTCTTGCGCACGACGGAACTCATCTGCGGTTTTGCAACCGGCACTTCCACGCTCGCATGCACGGACGGATAAACGCTGGCGCCGAAAATGTTGCTGTAGATCGTGTAGCCGCAGCCGATCACCACGGCTGCAACGGCTGCAGTGCCTGTGAATCCGGAGAGTTTTGCTTGACGGGACTTTCGACGCTTCCGGGCCGGAAGGCCAAACACACTGCTACTGGTACCCATACGCCCTTCGCCCAGAACACACTTCCAATCGTCCCCCTCGATGCCGTTGCGATGACAAAATCGCGTCGCATCTCGCAGAGGCGCGGAGCGTCATTAAGGCGACTTTTAGTTAAATGCGGATTAAACGCAGGCCTTTGTTAGGCAAGGGGAATTCGCGATATGTTCCCGCAAAAACCCGCGCGTATTTGTGCGGAAAATGTCCCGCTTTGAGGCACCCGGCAACGCGTTCGCGGAACTATCGCAACAGTTCCGGCGGCGGCGAGCGGTCGAAGGGATCGCCGCCCTTCGGCTGCTCGAGCAATTCCAGCAAATACGTCTCGATCACCAGCGGTCCGCGCTTGCGCTTGATCTCACCGACCTTTTCGAAACGCCCGAAATGATCCTTCAGATACAACCTGCCGTCGGGAACGGCATCGTCGACAAAAAGCAGCTTGCTCCCGAGCCAGGCGCCGGCGGGTTCTCTGGTGTTGACCCATCGGATGCGCTGCGACTGCTGCGCAACGCAGGTGTCCGGCGGAAGATAGAAGGCAAGCCAGCTCGTCGTGCCGTAGTCCGGCGCGAGCACGCAACTCGCGCCGACACGCGCGCGCGTGGCCTCGATCTCGCGCGCGATCTCGCGCCAGCCGACGCCGACGCTGCGCACGGTGGCATCGCGCCGATAGCCCGAGAGCAGACCTGTGTTGGCCTGCACGATCAGCGCGGCGAACAGCAGGATGCCGGAAGGTGCCGCCCAGCGCACGCAGAATTCGGCGAGCTTCTTGCGCGCGCCCTCCCACGGCGTGAGGTTGGCGGCAACGGCGGCTGCGACCGCAAAGGCCGGATAGACCGGAGCGAACCAGTTGGCCTCGACGCGCGCATGCAGGGAGTGCCAGACGAAATAGGCGACGATGGTCCAGAACATCGTGTTGACCAGCATGCGCGCGGCATAGGCGCCCGATTGCCGCCAGGCCATCGCATGCAATCCCATCGCACCGAGGATGAAGACGAGCGGCGTCGCGAAGCCGACCTGCGTCGGCACCAGCTCGGCGATGAAGGCGGGACGGAAATCCTCGATGCGCGCGCGGCCGAGCTGCTTGATGAAGGACACCCATTGGTGATCCGCATTCCAGAGGATGACCGGAGCGAACAATGCGAGCGCCACCAGGCCGCCGCCATAGAGCCAGGGCGAGAGGAACCAGCGCCGCAGTTTCGGCACCGCGATCAGCCAGATCACGATCGCGAGCCCGAAGAACATCGCGGTGTATTTCGACAGCAAGGCGCAGCCGACGGCGGCGCCGACCGCGAGCCACCATTCGCCGCGTCCGCTCTCCAGCACCTTGGCGAGAAAGAACAGCACGAAGCTCGAGGCTACCAGCAGCGGCGCATCGGGCGTCACGATCAGCGTGCCGACCGCGGCCATCAGGGTGACGTTGAGCAGAACCACCGCTGACGCTGCGGTGCGCATGCCGCCGAACAGAATCTCCGTGGTGCGATAGACGGCAAAACTCATCGGCAGCGCGAGCAGGATCGAGACCAGGCGCACACCGAGCTCGGTGTCGCCGGCGATCATGGTGCCGGCGCGGATCACGAAGGCCACCATCGGCGGATGGTCGTAATAGCCGCCCGCCAGATGCTTCGACCAGGTCCAGTAATAGGCTTCGTCGAAGGTCAGCGGCGTGAACGCGGCGGCGACAAGGCGCAGCACCACCAGCGCGACGACGGTCAGGATGGTGTTGGCGATGAGGCGCTTCTCGCCGCTGCTCATCGTTGGCGGCATGATCTTTTCCGAAAGCCTGTTCCCACCTGGCGGGATCATGCGGGTCGGACTTATCGTTTGCGCCAGACGAACAGCCCGGACATCGCGTAGTTCCAGACCACGCCCATCAGCGCGCCGGCCGCGCCTGCCAGCCACCAGATCGGCTCCTGGTCGTAGACCGAGAAGGCGACGCCGACATTGGCGAACAGGCCGACGCTGCAGACCATGTAGAACAGCAGCAGGCCGCGGATCAGCGCAAAGCCCTTCAGCCGCTGGTCGCGATAGGTCAGGAAATTGTTGAGGACGAAATTGCTGGTCATGGCGACCAGCGCGCCGGCGAGTTGCGCCTCGGCAAACGGCATCCGGAAGGCATTCAGCGCGATGAACAGCGTCGTCAGGTGCACGACGAGGCCGGATGTGCCGACCAGCCCGAACAGGATGAAGCGCAGCGAGATCACATCGCCTGTCAGCTTCGCCAGCACCAAGCCAATGAAGTCGAGCGCCACCATGGAATCGAGCTTGCTCTCGCCATGCAGGCGCGTGCCGAAGGTGAAAGGAATTTCCTTGGTCTTCAGTTCGCCGCGGGCGGTCGCGATGATGTCGAGCAGGATCTTGAAGCCCTGGGTCGAGAGCTCCGGCGCGAGCTTCTCGAAGCGGTCGCGGCGGATCGCGAAGAAACCGCTCATGGGATCGGAAACCTTCACGCCGAGCGTCCGCTTGGCGATTTCGGTCGCGAACGCGCTGATGCCGGCGCGCTGCTTGTCAAAACTGTCGGCGCTGCCGCCCTCGATATAGCGGCTGCCGATCACGAGCTCGGCCTCGCCGCTCTGCAGGAGCGCCAGCATCTTCGGCAGCTGCGTCTCGTCGTGCTGCAGATCGGCGTCCATCACCGCGGCATAGGGGGCGCTGGAGGCGAGGATGCCCTCGATGCAGGCGCCGGAAAGACCGCGGCGGCCGATGCGGCGGATGCAGCGCACGCGCGGATCGCGGCGCGACAGCTCGCGCACGACCTCCCAGGTACAGTCCGGCGAATTGTCGTCGACGAACACGACCTCCCACGGCGTGGCGCCAAAGGTCGCCACCAGCTTCAGGTACAGCTTGGCGACGTTGTCGCGCTCGTTGAAGGTCGGGACGACGACCGAAATTTCCGGCAGGGCAGTCTGCGGAGCGGTTTCGGCGCCCGGTCTGATGGCGTCATTCATGCGGCAGTCCTATAGCGGCAGGCCCCTGCGCTGCCAAGGCGCGGTTCCCCCGTTAGGGCGAGAATGCCCCGAAAACGGTCCGATTCGCACCGGAAGCGGGCATTTGGAACGCGGTCCGGCCGATTTCCAAATCTCTCCACATCAGCGCCGCGCAACCAACAATCGATAACCGCGATTCCAGCGTAAAGGACGCAGAGTCTCGCCTCGATTCGAATGTTGGAGGCATGAGGAAATGGCTGATCTGGACCACAAGCCGGGCGGGAAATCCGACCGGCGCAAGCAGAAGCGCAAGAAAAAGGCAGAGCAAAAGGCGAGCCCGGCGGCGGAGCTGACGGCTGCGGCAAGCGAGCCGATCGAGGCTGTGATCACGGCGGAAGCGCCGGAGGCGGTCGTGGAGAGCGTAGCCGTTCTCGAAGCGGCGGTGGCCGAACCCGTGGAAGCCGAACCCATGGAAAGCGCCGCCGCGCTCGAGGCAGCGCCAGCCAAACCGGTGGAGCGCGTGGCTTCTTTCAGGGAACGCATGGCGTCCGTCGCACAGCCGGCGGAGCCAGCGCCTGTCACCCCGCCCGCGCCGGCCGAAACCGCGCCACCGGCCCCCTCGCCCGCCGCAGCCCCGGCCGCCGGCATCCAGGCGATCGCCAACGCCTATCGCGATTACACCAAGCAGTCGCTGGAAGATGCGCAGTCGTTTGCCGAGAAGCTGTCGGCCGCCCGCTCCTTCGACAAGGCGGTGGAGGCGCAGACCGAATTCGCGCGACAGGCCTGCGAGACCTTCGCGGACAATTCGCGAAAAATCCGCGAGCTGCACCGCGAGCTGTTCTGGCAGACGTTCAGGCTTCCGTACTGGCCGGCCGGCCGCTCGCGCTAAGCGCGGGCCCAAAATGGCAACGACCACGAAGGGGGCGCGCGTACATCCGGCGCAGCCATCTCGTGGTCGTCTAAGGCGCCGGAACTTCTTGCAAGCTCGACGTCGCCATTAGTAGCTAGATAGGTAGGCCCGGTTCACTCCGCAAGGGACGGATCCAGCCTGTTTTGCGTCTAGTTCGGAACGTCCCGGATCACCGGCCCGCGCGGGCCTGGCGCCGTGGGCGCCGGTGCCTTCTGCGCGGCCGGCGCCGCAGCCGGCGTCCCGCCCTTGCCGAAGGGGCCCATCGGTCCGTAGGCGAACGCAATCACCAGAACGAGCGCCGCAATAATGCCGCCCAAAACGCCCGCAATCGATTGAGAATCCATCCCGCTAAAATCCCTTATCGCTCGTGGCCGATTAATATCACGGAAGCGCTTGGCAGGAATAGGTCCGGCGCACGGTGAAATGGCGGCAGGCGTCAACTGGCCATTCCCTGCCGATTTGACTAGGCTTTGCTCCGATATACGCCCCCTCGCCCGACGAGTTTTCCCCGTGACCAAATCCCCGAAGACCGCCGCCAAGGGCAGCAATCCGAGCGGCGACAAGCGCGGCCACATCTATATCGGCGTCGGCGGCTGGACGTTCGAGCCGTGGCGCGGCGTGTTCTATCCGGAGAAGCTGACGCAGGCGAAGGAGCTGTCCTACGCCGCCTCGAAGCTGACCTCGATCGAGATCAATGGCACCTATTACGGCTCGCAGAAGCCCGAGAGCTTTCGCAAATGGGCCAGCGAAGTGCCCGACGGTTTCGTGTTCTCGGTGAAGGGCCCGCGCTTCGCCACCAACCGCCGCGTGCTGGCGGAAGCCGGCGATTCCATCAAGCGCTTCTACGATTCCGGCGTGCTGGAAATGCGCGACCGCCTCGGCCCGGTGCTGTGGCAGTTCGCGCCGACGAAAAAGTTCGACGGCGCCGATTTCGGCAAATTCCTCGAGCTGTTGCCGAAGAAGCTCAACGGCCGCGCGCTGCGCCATGTCGTCGAAGTGCGTCACGACAGTTTTTGCGTGCCGGAGTTTGTGGCGTTGATCCGCGAGTTCGAGACGCCTGTCGTGTTCGCCGAGCACGGCAAATATCCTGCCATTGCCGACGTCGCCAGCGACTTCGTCTATGCCCGCCTGCAGAAGGGCGATGACAACATCAAGACCTGCTATCCGCCGAAACAGCTCGACGCCTGGGCGCAGCGTTTTCAGGCCTGGGCAAGCGGCGGCGAGCCCGACGATCTGCCGAAGGTCGACAAGAGCAAGCCGAAGAAGATGCCGCGCGACGTCTTCGCCTACGTCATCCACGAGGGCAAGGTGCGCGCGCCGCACGGCGCGATGGAACTGATCGAGCGGGTGAAGTAGCGAGCAGGTCTAATCCACCTTGGCACCGGAGAACTTCACCACCTTGCCCCACTTCTCGGTTTCATCGACGAGCAGCTTGCCGAAATCGGCGGGCGATCCCGGCAGCAGGATGGCGCCATACTCCGAGAATTTCGCCTTCACCTTGGGATCGGCGAGGATCTCGTTGACCGTCTTGTTGAGCTTGTCGATGATTTCCGGCGGCGTGCCTTTCGGCGCGCTCAGTCCATACCAGGCGCTCGCCTCGTAACCCGGCAGGAAATCGGCCAGCACCGGCAAGTCGGGCAATACTTCCGACCGCGTCGTGCTGGTCACCGCCAGGCCACGCAGCTTGCCCGACTTCACATGCTCGGCGCAGGTCGGCAGATTGTCGAACATCACCTGCACCTGCCCGGCGATCAGATCGGTCAGGGCCGGTGCGCCGCCGCGATAGGGCACGTGGACCATGTTGGTCTCGGTCAGCATCTTGAACAACTCGCCCGACATGTGGATCGTGGAGCCGTTGCCTGACGAGGCCATATTGAGCTTGCCGGGATTGGCCTTCGCATAAGCGATCAATTCGGGAATCGTCTTCACCGGCAGCGACGGATTGACCACGACGACGTTGGGAAAGCGGATCAGCCCCGCAATCGGCTCGGACTCCCTGATGAAGTCGAAACTCATCTTCTCATACAGCGTCGCGTTGATGGCGTTGGCCGGCGCGACAAGCAGCAGCGTGTAGCCGTCCGGAGCCGCGCGCAGCATGGCCTCGGTCGCGATGTTGGTGCCCGCGCCGGGCCGGTTCTCGACGACGAATGGCTGGCCGAGCTTTTCCGATAGCCACTGGCCCATCAGGCGCGCGGTGAGATCGGCCGATCCGCCCGGCGTATAGCCGATGATCAGCCGCACCGGCCGATTGGGCCAGTGGCTATCGGAAAAGCTCGGCCAGCCATTC
>JAKFVP010000409.1 GCA_021732175.1 Bradyrhizobium sp. | reverse complement strand
GCGCCACCGCCGCAATACAATAAAATCTCTTCATGTGACGCTCCAATGTTGCCGAGCCACAACGGAGTAAGGGTAGTCCCTCCGCGCCCGGCCGTCGAGTGCGGCAAACTCCATCAAAATTGCAGTTATGACAGCACGCGGCCTTGTTCCGGTGCCCCAGCTGGGCTTGGATATGCCGCCGGGCTTGGGGGAAGCCATGAAACAGCAGCGAGAGCGGGAATCCGCGCCCATATGGGTGTGGTTCTTCTTCGGCCTGATGGCGATCGGCATCGCCACCTATCTCACCGGCTACTGGATGTTCGAGGAAATGATCGCCCACGTCAGGAAGTGATCGTCGCTTCGCGCGTAGCGGACATTTGCGGGCAAGAAAAAATCCCGGGCTTGTGGCCCGGGATCTTAACCTGCTCGCTAAACGCGCGGAGCTCAGTAGCGTGCGGCGACCGGCGTACCCCAGTCGAACTTGTAGTTCACGCCGACCTTGGCGATCGACAGTGTGTTCTTGAGGTCCGCATTGACGTTCAGCGCACCGCCAGGAGCGAACACACCACCCACGACGATCGGGAAGCGCTCGTTCTTCTTGTCGAAATCGATGTAGTTGTACTCGACGAATGCCGACCAGTTCCTGGTGATCATCCACTCCGTGCCGAAGCCGAGCAGCCAGCCGAAAGTGTCGGTGCTCGCACTAGTCAGCTGCGTCGTACCCACCGGACCAAAGCCGAGCGTATTGACACGGTGATCGGTGTTCATCCAGGCACCGCCGCCCTTCACGTAGACGAGACCGCGATCCAGCACGACAGCGCCGAGACGGCCGGTAACGGTCGCGAGCCAGTCGGTCTTGCTGGTGCAGGACAGGAAGTTGACGATGACACCGCAGGGGGTCGTGCCCTTGATGTCGGTCCCTGCGATATCGGCCTGCACGCCGAACACGGCCCATCCGGACTGCCAGTTGTAGCCGATCTGTCCGCCCCCCAGAAAACCGCTGCGGCTGTTCTGCGAGAACGGGATGTTCACCGGAAGAACCCCGGCACCGGCAGCCGAGAAGCTGGTCAGCGTGGATTCGGTCTCACCCCAGCCTGCGCCGACATGGGCACCGATGTAGAAGCCGGTCCAGTTCCAGACTTCGACAGGAATGGGAGCCGGGCGGGCCTTGACCGCCATGTCGGCGGCAGAAGCAAAGGTGCTGGTGGCGATAAGCGCCGCAGCGGCGGCGACGGTTGTTTTGATGCTCATACACAAACTCCCCAAAACGTTGACGCAACAGAACGAATTCAGACCCGTAGAAGTACTGGACCTGCGCCGAACCTAATCGGGGGTCCCGAGTCCCGCTATTGCGTGAAAGACACAGCTTTGGATGAAATACTTGAGCTATTACAATGGCTTGACACATTTTTACCGCTCTTCCGCCCAATTCTGATTTCCCGATCTATCCTCGTAGAACTACGGAGAACCCGGAATGGTCCAAAATCGGGCCCCAAGCTTCGTGCTTCGCGCGAATTCCAAGAAATGCCCGGTATCGGGTGCAAAAATCCCGCCTTATTTGAGCCGCCGCTGCGGCACCGAATGCGGCAACAAATCACGTGCGGGGGCCGCTGCCTTCCGGGATGATGATCCACCATTCATTATCGGGCTTGGCCCGCACCTGGCTCGCGCGCGCAATACATTGGCATGATGCTGCTCCTCGAATCCCTTCCCACCGTCATCGGCACGGCCGCGGTAGCGCCTGCGCTGCTATTCCTGTGGCTGGTGATCGCGACCGACGAGCGGCCGGGGCCGATACTGCGCGTGTGGTCTGCGTTTTTCCTCGGCGCGGCCAGCATTTCGCTGCTCGGCATCGCCCGCGCGCCGTTTGCAAAATTCGCCGTGGTCGGGCCCGAGCATCCGTGGCTCGCCTCGATCATGCATTCGCTGCTCGGCGTCGCGGCACCCGAGGAGATCGTGAAGGTGCTTGTCATCGTTGCCGTGGGATGGCGCAACCGCAGCCGCGGCGTCGATCCCATGGACACCGTGGTCTATGGCGCGGCCGCCGGCCTCGGCTTCGCCGCTTACGAGAACCTCGCCTATCTCGTGCAGCATGCGGACATCTGGCGTTCGCTGGCGGCGCTGCGCAGCGTGCTGACGGTGCCTTTCCACGGCGCGCTCGGCATCATCGCCGGCGCATATCTGGCGATTGCGCGATCCGGCACGGCACTCGGAGCGAACCGCCATAACCGCGACTGGGCGCGCATCTCGAGCTGGGCCATGGTGCTGCTCGGGCCGATCGCGCTGCATGCGGCGTTCGATTTTCCGCTGCTGATGCTGCAGCAGAATCCGGATCTGCCGTCTGCGACGCGGCTGCTGCTCGGCGCCGCCAGCATCCTGATCGGGTTTTCCTCGATCGGCTTTGCGATACGGCTGGTGCGCCGCGTCGGCCGCCATCACGCGCCGCGGACGGAAATCGCGCGCGAGCGGCTCAGCCAGTTGCGGAGGATGTGGGCGCTGTTGGTGTTCGGCGGCGGCGCCGGCTTTGCCGGTCTCACCTTCGTGCTCGGCGCGGCGCATCGCTGGCTGATCAACCCCGACCGCAACATGACGGTTCTGGCCGGATCGGTCGGGCTGATCGCGATCGTGGTCGGCGTGGCGCTGCTGGTTGCAACCACCGCGGTCTATTTCCTCGGCCGCAACAAGATCCGCGCCTCATCGGAGGGATTTTCATCTGTGCAGGGACAGGGCGGCTGATAAAAATCAAACAATGCCGGAATTGTGCGAGCTATAGTGCAGATCGTCCCGATCGCCCGCACGGAGTTTTTCGATGACGCTTCCCAACGACCTCGGTGAATTGCAGGCCAAGATGCGCGAGTCGATGAAGGCGCACTGGAAGGTCTTTCTGGCCGAGGGCATCCTGCTGGCCCTGCTCGGCCTCGCCGCGCTGATCGTGCCGCCGCTGGCAAGCCTTGCGGTGACGATCTTCCTCGGCTGGATGTTCCTGATATCGGGGATCGGCGGGCTGATCGTGTCATTCATGGCGCGGGAGATGCCGGGCTTCTGGTGGTCGCTGATCTCTGCGGCGCTGGCGGTGCTCGCCGGTGGCGTGCTGCTGGCCCGGCCGATGCAGGGCACGCTGACGCTGACCATCGTGGTCGGCGCCTATTTCCTCGCCGAGGGCGTTGCCACCATTCTCTATGCGCTGGAGCATCGCCGCGAATTATCGGAACGCTGGTCGTGGCTCATCATCGGCGGGGCGATGGACATCATCATCGCCGGGCTGATCTTTGCAGGTCTGCCCGGTTCGGCCGAATGGGCGATCGGACTTCTGGCCGGCCTCAACCTGATGTTCGGCGGGGCTACGTTGATCGGCATGGCACTGGCCGCGCGAAACAGCTGATACCGAATGGCAACACTGACCCTGCGATCGCGTGATGGGGGGATGACAAGCGGCCGTGGCTGGGCTACATGGCTGCCCATGATCAACCGCGCCACCAGCTTTTATTGGTACTTTAGCTACGACAGCTCGCTGGCGGTGGGAGGATCGCGCGCACTCTGAAGTTAGAAGTTGCAGCAAAAATCCGAACAAGCCGCCAGACCTGGCGGCTTTTTGTTTGGCCGGCAGGTTCTTTGAAAACAAGGGAACTTCGCCATGTTGAGTACCACCGACGACCTCCGCATCCGCGAGCTGAAAGAGCTCAGTACCCCCGAGCAGGTGATGCGCGAGGTGCCGCGCACGCTGACCGCCACACGCGTCGTGATGGCGGCACGTAACGCCATCCACGCCATCCTCAATGGCAACGATGATCGCCTGCTGGTCGTGGTCGGCCCCTGCTCGATCCACGATCCCGCCGCCGCGGTCGACTACGCCGAACGGCTTGCGGATTTGCGCGAGCGACTCGCCGACCGGCTGGAAATCGTCATGCGCGTCTATTTCGAGAAGCCGCGCACCACCGTCGGCTGGAAGGGCCTGATCAACGACCCCGATCTCGACGGCAGCTTCAATATCAACAAGGGCCTGCTGATGGCCCGCAGCGTGCTGTCGGCCGTCAACAATCTCGGCCTGCCCGCGGGTACCGAATTCCTCGACATGACGACACCGCAATATATCGCCGACCTCGTGAGCTGGGCGGCGATCGGCGCGCGCACCACGGAAAGCCAGATCCATCGCGAGCTCGCTTCGGGGCTGTCATGCCCGGTCGGATTCAAGAACGGCACCGACGGCAATGTGCGCATCGCGGCTGACGCCGTGAAATCCGCCTCGCATCCGCATCATTTCATGGCGGTGACCAAGGGCGGACGCTCGGCCATTGCGGCGACCGCAGGCAATGAGGATTGCCACATCATCCTGCGCGGCGGCAGCCGGCCGAACTATGACGCAGCCAGCGTCGAGGCGGCGAGTGCCGAGCTTGCCAAGGCCGGCGTCAAGCCGTCGATCATGATCGACACCAGCCACGCCAACAGCAGCAAGAAGCCGGAGAACCAGCCCAAGGTGGTTGCCGACATCGCGCGGCAGGTGGCGGGCGGCGAGCGGCGCATCATGGGCGTGATGATCGAGAGCCATCTGGTGGCGGGCCGGCAGGACGTCGTCGACGGCAAGCCGCTCACCTACGGCCAGAGCATCACTGACGGCTGCATCGACTGGGAGACGACGGTCACGTCGCTGGAGCAATTGGCCGACGCGGTCGCCACGCGCAACAACGCGCGCGGCCGCCGTGTCAGCGAATTGTCGGCATAGGTGAGGTCAGATCAAGCGGGGCGCGGCCAGCGCCCTGCTTGCTCAGCAGCCGCGGCAGATGCTCTTGATTTTTTTGTCGAGAATGGCGTTTTCCCGGCTCAACACATCGTTCGGATTGTTGAGATTCTTCTCATCGGGCACGTCGGCCGCGCGCGGCTGGCGGTGACCGACCGGCGCGGGCAGCACGCCTCCGGAAGAACCTGAACCCTTCACCGCGGTCGACGTTCCGCCGCCGCTCTGGGCTGACACGCCGGGCGCGCCGATCAGGAGTACCAGTGCCATCGACAGAAGGGTTTTGCGCATCCCGCCTCTCCCATTTCCTCAAATTCTAGCTCAACGCGTCCGTTCGGGCACGTCGATTGTTGCACAGTTTCGCCGTCCCTGGGCAGCACAATCCTGCGCTTTTCGCACGTCGGCCATGGTGCCGAGCAACCAGATTCCCGCCGCGACTAGCACCACGAAAAACCCGGCCATCACCGCATTCTCGACGGCGCGGTTGCCCTCTTCGGGCGGGTCCGGCTGCTTTTCGCCGTCATTCATGACGATTGCGGCGGCGGATAGAGATGCACTTCACCGCAATAATCGACGACACGATAATGCGTTGCTCCGAGCTTATCAGGTTGCGGCGAGTCAGGCTGCGACAAATAGCTCGGCCCAACCGGCGCCTTGCCGTGTCCGCCCGGGATATCCAGCACGTATTCCGGCTGGCACAGGCCTGAGACGCGGCCGCGCAGCTCCCGCATCAACCGCTGGCCATGCTCGAGCGTGGTGCGCAGATGCGCGGTGCCGGGCGCGAGATCGCCATGGTGCAGGTAATACGGCTTGATCCTGTTCTCGACGAAGCTGCGCATCAACGCTTCCAGCGTCGCAGCATCGTCGTTGACGCCGCGCAGCAGCACGGACTGGCTGACCAGCGGAATTCCCGCGTCGGCAAGCCTTGCGCAAGCGGCGCGCGCGGCATCTGAAAATTCGCGCGGATGATTGGCGTGAACGGCCACCCAGGTCGTCGCGCCCGCGACCTTCAAGGCGGCAACCATTTCCGGGCTGACGCGCGCGGGATCGGCGACCGGCACGCGGGTGTGGATGCGGATGATCCTGACGTGATCGATGGCGGCGAGATCACCCATGATCTCGGCCATCCGGCGCGGTGACAGCATCAGGGGATCGCCGCCGGTCAGGATCACTTCCCAGATTTCGCCGTGGGAGCGGATATAGTCGAGCGCGGCACGGTAGGCGTCATCGGACAGAGCATTCGGCTTGCCCGGGCCGACCATCTCGCGTCGGAAGCAGAACCGGCAATAAACCGCGCAGACATGCACGAGCTTGAACAGCACGCGGTCGGGATAGCGATGCACGATGCCGGGAACGGGCGAATGCGCGTCGTCTCCGATCGGGTCGGCGTTCTCGCCCGGTGCCAACGCCAATTCCTGCGAGTTCGGAATGAATTGTCGGGCGATGGGGTCAGCGGGATCATCCGGCTCGATCAACGCGGCGATGTCAGGCGTCACCGCAATCGCATAGCGTGCGGCAACCTTCTCCAACTCAGCCAGCGCGGCCTCCGGCGCAAGCCCGCGTGCCACCAGTTCGGCCGGTTGGCGCAACGTTGCTGCAAGCTTGGGGTCGATCCTGTTCATGCCTCTCCTGCCGGTGGCGTCCACACCACCTGGTCGATCCGCGGCGCGCCGCTGGCCAGCATCACCAGCCGGTCGAATCCAAGCGCCACGCCGCTTGCCTCAGGCATATGGGCGACGGCGGCGAGAAAGTCATCGTCCAGCGGATAGCGCTCGCCGTAGCGGCGTTCCTTCTCGTCCATCGCGGCGGTGAAACGATGACGCTGTTCGGCCGCATCGGTCAATTCGCCAAAGCCGTTGGCCAGTTCCACGCCGCAGGCATAGACCTCGAAGCGCTCGGCCACGCGCGGGTCGCCCGCCTTGGTGCGCGCAAGCGCCGCCTCCGGCGCCGGATATTCGAACAGCACGGTGAGCCGCCCCTGCCCGAGATGGGGCTCGACATGCTCAACCAGCACCTTGCTGAAGATATCGGACCAGGTGTCGTCGTCGGAAACACGTACGCGGTCCTTTGCCGCCGCGGCGAGCGCCGCACGATGCCCCTCGCCGGCATCAATCGTCGCGAGCAGATCGATGCCCGCAAAGCGCTGGAAGGCAGACGCCACAGTCAGAAGCTCGGGCTCGGCGAACGGATCGCAGCTCCGGCCGCGGAACGAGAAATTTCCGATGCCCGTGGCCTGCGCCGAATGCGCAATCACCACGATCGTATCGGCCATGATCGCATCGTAGCCGGCATTGGCGCGGTACCATTCCAGCATCGTGAATTCAGGCAGATGCAGGTCGCCCCGCTCGCGGTCGCGAAAGACCCGCGCGAATTCGAAAATCCTCGGCTCGCCCGCGGCCAGCAATTTTTTGCAGGCGAATTCCGGCGAGGTGCGGAGGTATCGGCTGATGCGGCTGCCATCGGCGCGCACGAGTTCCGTGCGCGGCGCGTGGAGGTGAGTCTCATTGCCGGGCGAAACCTGCAGGATGCCGGTCTCGACTTCGGAGAATCCCTGCTCGTCGAACCAGGCCCGAATGGCGCGCATGATTTCGCGGCGCGCCATCACGAACGGCTTCCGGTCCACATGCCGCATCGGCGACCACCAGGGCGATAGCTGGTCGTGAACAGACATCAGCGCCAGACCCTTGCGGGGTCAGTAGCGGCCGATCGCGTGCGATCAATGAAAACAACGTCGGATACCATTGACATCGCTTGATTTTCTCGAGCCCGGACGGGGGAATATGCCTGTTCCGGGGCCTTCATGTCCAAAGACTCGCGCCTTGTCCATGACTTCAGGCGAAAAGGGTGGCATCTGCAGGACAAATCAGTATGTTGCGGCCCGAAACCGCCTTCCGCGGCCATGGGCAGACCTGCCCGAAATCGGCCGGAGGCCAGCCATTCGGGAAAAAAACCTTGAGAGTCATCGCCAGTTCCATCCGCAAGGGCAATATCATCGAGCAGGACGGCAAGCTCTACGTCGTCCTCAGCGCCGAAAACATCCATCCCGGCAAGGGCACCCCGGTCAGCCAGATCGAAATGCGCCGCATCGGCGATGGCGTGAAGGTGTCCGAGCGCTACAAGACCACCGACCAGGTCGAGAAGGCCACCGTCGAAGACCGCAACTACAACTACCTCTATGAGGACGCCGACGGCTTCCACTTCATGAACGGCGAGACCTACGACCAGATTCAGGTGTCGAAGGAAGTGGTCGGCGACGCCGCGCCGTATCTGCAGGAGAACATGACGGTCAAGATCTCCATGCACGATGTGAACCCGGTCGCGATCACCCTGCCGCAGCGCGTGACGCTGGAAGTTGTTGAAACCGAGCCGGTCACCAAGGGTCAGACCGCCTCCTCCTCCTACAAGCCGGCCATCCTCTCCAACGGCCTACGTACCTCGGTGCCGCCACATGTGTCTTCGGGGACACGCATCGTCGTCATGACGGAGGACGGGTCTTACGTTGAGCGCGCAAAGGACTAGACTGGCGACTCCTGAGGAAGGGCAATTCGCCGGGGGGCGAAGGAGTTGGGGAAGCGAACTGACCGGTTAGTCCTGTGCCTGCTGGCGGCGCTTCCTTTGCAAGCGGCCGGCAGCGGTCTTGTCGCGGCCGACGAATTCCATACCCCCTCGATCTCGGCGATGCGCGTCGAATGGCGCGCCGCGCTCGATCAGTTCCGCACCGAGGTCAGCGGCCAGCCTGTTGCCGCGTCCACCTTCAGCTTTGCGATCCAACAGCGCTATGCGGCTTCCGACCCGCGGTCGATGCCCGCGCTGATGCAGCTCAACGCCATCACGCAGGAAACCTTCGCCGGCATCCGCCGCAGCCCCGTTCCGGTGCTGCTGCCGTTCGACACGGCGGCCTGGCTCGAGGCGCGGCAGAACGGCAGCGCCGACGCCGCCAACCTCGCCCGCTATCAGGCCGACTTCCGCCCCGCCGATGTCTTCCATGCCGGGCTCGCCGGCTATGACGCGACTTTCTCGCTGGCTCCCGGCGCAGGCGACGGCATGCCAAGCCGCACCTTCGCAAAGCCGGTCGAGGTGCAGATTACGGGCTCGCTGCTGGTCTATGACCTCGCCGATCCCGCCAGCGGCAAGGGCGAGCCGGTCAAGTCGCTGGCGGCGCAATATCCGGATATGCGCCGCTTCATCCGGGAAGGTTATGTGCGCTACGCCTTCAGCAAATTCGGCGTGCCGTATGTCGTGTCGGTCCAGTGCCTGGACTCGACGCCGCGGGCGCGGCGGCTGGCGTGCCGCGAGGCCTACCCGGTCGCCGAGCGTTTCCTGAAGGCGCTGCGCGTCGCAGGCGGGCTGCCGTCGCAGCCGCGCAAGGACATCGCCTCGATCAACGCCGAGCGGCCCGTCGCGATATCGGGCGATTTCACCTATCGCGCCAGCGGCGACATCATCGCGCGGACCGGATCGCGCCGGCAGTCGGGCCGGTCAGACAATACGGCTTACTCGCAGATCCGCTTTCCCCTGGTGCGGACACCGGTCGCGATCCGCTCGCAGTCGTTTGCGCGGCGTGACAAGACCACGCTGGTCGGCGGAGTGTATCCGTGGCGGGACAATTTCTGCGAGGACCGCAGTTTCAACGTCGGCCAGTGCGCCAGCGGTTTCGGCCATCAGGGCCAGGACATCCGCCCGCGGCCCTGCGCGGCCGAGGAGACGCAGGAAGGGTGCGACGACAAGCGGCAGGCGATCGTGGCCGTGCGCGACGGCGTGGTGATCCGCGCGCCCAGGCAACAGGCCGCGACGTTGCTGATCAACACCCGCACCGAGCACATCCGCTTCCGCTACATGCACATGAATCCCTCGGCCATGGACACCGACGGCCTGCTCAACGGCCGCCGCGTCAACGAAGGCGAGCAGATCGGCGTGGTCTCGAACTATCTCGACCGTCCCGCCGGCACCAGCCGCCATCTGCATTTCGACGTGCAGGTGTTCACGCGCGACGGCTGGCTCTGGGTCAATCCCTACACGACGCTGGTCTCGGCCTATGAGCGGCTGCTCCACGCCCGCGGCCGCGAGATCGGCAACGAGCCGGTCACTGCGGCCGCCATCGCGCATATCCTGCCAGAGGCCGTGCGTCACGATCCGCACGAGGGCGGCGAGAACTAGGCTCGTCAGCGAGCGGGCCTGACCGAAATGTCGAAAACAACCCCATGCAAAGTAGCATCGAGGTGGTTTAGCCCGCGGCCGCGCTCGCGCTCTTCTGTCGTGCCGGCGGCGTCCAGCGGTAGGCGGCGCCGAACCGGTTCCAGGTGTTGATCGCGGCTATCGCCGAGGTCAGGTACATCAGCTCCTTTTCGCCGAACTCGGCGCTGGCCTGCGCGAAGACGTCGTCACTGACACCATTGGGCAGCACGGTCAGGGCTTCGGTCCAGGCCAGCGCGGCGCGCTCGCGCGGCGAGAACTGTGGCGCCTCGCGCCACACCGCGACGAGATTGATCTTGTCCTCGGCGAGCCCGAGCGTTTCCGCCTGCAACACATGGTACTGCAGGCAGAAGGCACAGCCGTTGATCTGCGAGGCCCGGATCTTGATCAGCTCGAGCAACTGCTTGTCGAGCCCGGCCTGGGCGGCGATTGCGCTCAGCGCCCGCACGGCGGCGAACGCGTCGGGGGTCAGGCGCTGGAAATCCGTATACTCGCTGCGGGCATGTGACATCGAAATCACCTCGTGTTATCAGTACTCTGATTTATTATAAGAGCTCTTATATGTCTCGCAAGGCTGCAACTTCTTCGAAACGAAGATCGACGCCGGTCCGAAAGCCGCCGGCCCGAAAAGCGAAAAAACGCCAAAAATCCGCGCTCGGTAAAACGCTGCCGCGAGTCCCGGCGCCGACGGCCGCCCGGCCCGCCATCCTCCCCCCGCCGCCCGGCCAGGGCAAGCGCGGCGAGCAGGGCTACCTCGCCTATCTGCTCCGCCAGGCGCAGGCCGCCTCGCGGTTGTCGATGGAGCGCGCGCTCACAAGCCTCGGCGTCACCACGCCGCAATTCGTGGTGCTGACCATGCTGCGCGCCTATCCGGGCCTGTCCGGCGCCGAGCTAGCCCGCGTCGCGCTGCAGACGCCGCAAACCGTCGGCGTCATCATCCGCAATCTCGAGCGTGACGGGGCCATCGTGAAGACGAAGCATCCCGTGCATGGCCGCATGCTGATGTGGACGCTGACCCGCTGCGGCACGCGGCTGCTCGACAACTGCCGACGGCACGCGCTGGCGCAGGAGCGTCGGCTCGCGGCCGGACTGAATGCCAAATCGCTGGCGGTCGTGCGGCGCTGGCTGTCCAAAATCGCCACAGATTTGCAGGAAAGCTAGTTCCCGCGGCGTCTTGGCTTTTGGCGCCGGCCTGTTGGGCCACTACATTGCCCCCATGAAAC
>JAKFVP010000451.1 GCA_021732175.1 Bradyrhizobium sp. | reverse complement strand
CGCAAGCACTGCCTCATCAACGGCCTCGACGACATCGGGCTGACGATGGAGAAGAAGTCTTCGATCGATTCCTACGAGGTCAAGCTCAAGCAAGAGCGCGCCTGGGCCTAAGCCGCGCGATCTGCCGAAGGTGACGCATGCGTCCCGACGTCGTCACCTTCTGGCACGGCCCGCTCGACCGGCTGCGAACGCTGTGCCTGCGTTCGCAGGTCGCCGCCGGTCACAAGGTCACCGTCTATAGTTTCGATCCGCTGTCCGGCCTGCCCGATGGCGTTGGCAATGCCGAGGCCGAAGCCGTGTTGCCGCACAATTTTGCGGAAAAGCTGCGCCCGCCGGAGCCCGACGGCAGCTGGCGCGACTGGACCACGCTGCAATTCTCCGATTTCTTCCGCATGCGCCTGATGGCGCAGAAGGCCGGCCTCTGGCTCGACGCCGACGTGCTGCTGCTGAAACCCGTCGAGCTCGATCCGGCAAAGCCCTATTTCGCCTGGGAGCGGCCGCGCCAGCTCGGCAATTCCGTGCTGTATCTGCCCGCTGACGATTCCATCGTGACAGCGTTCACCGAGCTGATGGCGCAGGACGAGCTGACGCCGAACTGGCTGTCGCTGCGCCACCGCTGCGTGTTTGCCCTGCGCCGCTTGCGCGGCGGCTCGCAGCGTCTCTCCGACATCCGCGTCGCCATCTATGGCCCGGCCTCGCTCACCGCGCTCGCCCGCCGCGGCGGCCAGATCGCGCACGCGCTGCCAAAGCAGTCGTTCTATGCCGTGCACGCCGAACCAAGACTGTTCTTCGAACCCTCGGACTTCGCAACGCTGATCGCCGATCCCGAAGTGATCGGCCTGCACATCTCGCCAAAGGGACGCGGCAACCAGATGCCGCTGGCCGGCAGCCTGTACGCCTGGGCGGCGCAGCGTTTCCCTTAGAAGCAGGCAGCTCCCGGCTGGCCGCGCGGGCGCGGCGCCGGCCTGTCGGCGGGATCGCGGCCTATCCGGGCGCGCAAATCCTCAAGATCGATGAAGCCGTCGGCTTGACGCCGCAATTCGTCGGCGACCATCGGCGGCTGGCAGGTGATCGTGGACACCACCGTCACCCGCACGCCCCGGCGCTGCAACGCCGCGACGAGCGAACGAAAATTGCCGTCGCCCGAGAACAGCATGATCTCGTCGACAAAGGGCGCAATCGCCATCGCATCGACGGCGAGCTCGACGTCCATGTCCGCCTTGAACTTGCGCCGGCCGTCGGCGCCGACAAACTCCTTGCTGGTCTTGGTCACGGCGGTGTAACCGTTGTAGTCGAGCCAGTCGACCAGCGGACGTACCGAGGAATATTCCTGGTCCTCGAAAATCGCCGTGTAATAGAAGGCGCGCAGCAGATTGCCACGGCTCTGCAATTCCTTCAGCAGCTTCTTGTAGTCGATATCGAAGCCAAGCGCCCTGGCGGTGCCATGGAGGTTGGCGCCGTCGATGAAGACGGCGATCTTCGTTGGGGCGTTCATGAATCCACTCAATCTGTTTTCGGAAACGGGTGCGATCGGCCTGCAATACGAGGCGCCGATCGGATGCGGCAAAACGAATACGGGACATGACTCGCGAAATCTTGTTATCTGGTGCCAATCGGTTGACTTTCGGTGCCAGATTGCCGGTCAAGGCGGCGCTCTGATTTTTCGACAAGGCAATTTCCTGGAGAGAGCCGTGGCAGGACGGCGCAAAGTCAGGCTCGATGCATTACCAAGCGCCTCCGGCGGCATTTCCCGTCTGGTCGGCACGGCGCTGCGCACCGGCGGAATTGCGCCGAAGCCCCTGCTGGAGCAGGCCGGCCTGACGCTCGCGCAGATCGACAATCCGAAAGCCCGTGTCCCGGTGCAGAGCCAGATCAGGCTGCTCGAACTTGCATCCCACGCCCTCGACGATGATCTGCTCGGCTTTCATCTGGCACGCAGCTGCGAGCTGCGCGAACTCGGCCTCGTCTACTATGTGTTGGCATCATCCGACATGCTGGCCGACGCGCTGCACAAGGCCGCAAGATACGGCCGCATCGTCAACGAGGGTGTTCTGCTGCGCATTCGCGAGGGCCGCGAAATCCGTATCGGCCTCAAATATGTCGATGTCGAGCGTCACGACGACCGGCAACATATCCAGTTCTGGCTGACCATCATCGTCCGCCTGGTTCGCGAGCTGACCCAGCGCCGGCTGGTACCGAACCGTGTGCGGGTCATCCACCCCGGCCGCAAGACACAAGCCGAATTCCGTACCTACCTCGGCTGCACCATCGACTATTCGGCTGTTGCGGACGAACTGGTATTTGCTGCAAATGTCGGCCGAATGCCGCTAGTCGGCGCCGACAACTACCTCAACGATCTTCTCACCCGCTATTGCGAGGAAGCGCTGGCACAGCGCGGCAACGCGCGCATTGCGCCGCTGCGATCCGAAGTCGAAAACGCGATCGCGCCGCTGCTGCCGCATGGCATGGCCACTGCCCGCGAAATCGCCCGCCAGCTCGGCCTGAGCCACCGCACACTGGCGCGCCGGCTCGCCCTTGAGGGCCTGAGCTTCACGCAAGTCCTCCACGAACTGAAGCTCGATCTCGCAGAGCGCTATCTGCGCGACGATCTTCCGGTGTCACGCATTGCCTGGCTACTCGGCTACCAGGAGGTCAGCGCCTTTACGCATGCCTTCAAGCGCTGGACGGGGAAGAGCCCCAGGCAATGGGCGCTTGATCACGATGTTGCCGTAAGCGGGCTGCGCGGCGAACGGAGCAACCGTGCGGGCCAGGCCGCCGGAAGCCCCGGCGCCTGAAGGGAGCCTCCGATTTTTGATCTGCCGCAACACCTCCTTCCCTTCATTGTGCTTGCATGAGCGCAATCGCAGGGAATCGGAGGGTTGCCCATGAATGCCCAGCACGAGACCTATCCGACCGTCGAATTCCTGATCGACAGGTTTGCCGACTGGCTCAAGCACCGCCGCGAACTCAATGAAGTTCGCCAGATGAACCGCACCGATTTCGACGCCATTGCGCGCGACCTGCGTGTTTCGCCCGACGACCTCGATCAGCTCGTTCAGGCCGGTCCTCACGGCGCCGACGAACTGCCGAAGATGTTGAAAGCGCTTGGCATCGACGGCGAAGGCCTTGCCCGCACCGAGCCCTTGATGGTGCGTGACATGCAGCGGGTCTGCGCGATGTGCCGCGACAAGGCGCAGTGCGACGCCGATCTGGCCGATGGTACGGCAGCCGAGCACTACAGGAGCTATTGCTCCAACGCCTCGACCCTCGAGGTGCTGGACCGGACGGCGAAACATTAGCAGCCTCAGCATGTCGCGTTCCGCGTGGATTCGAATTTTCGTCGCGCTGTTGCTCGCTATCGCGGCGCTGCTGCTGATCCGCCTGCACGTCGCCAGCGGCGCGCCGGAGCAGGACAGCGTCTCGGCCGGGCGGCGCCTGGCGGAAGCGTGGTGCAGGGAATGTCACGCCTTCGAAATGAGCGATGCCGGCACCATGGGCCGCGCGCCCGATTTCGTGCGCATCGCCAACCGGACCTCGACCACGGAACTGTCGCTGAAGGTCTTCCTGCGCTCCAATCACCGGAGCATGCCAAATCTCATCATCGCCCCCAACGAGGCCGATGATCTCGCGCAGTTCATTCTGAGCCTGAAACGGAGTTAGGCGCCGGGCGCAAGGCGTTTGAGGGCATCTGCCTCGATCTGTGGCCAGCTTGAGTGCAGGCAGGCCTGCGGATCGAAGCGGCCTCCGGCTTTGAGCCTCGCGAAAATGGCGCTCACCATCGCCGCACGCTGCGTCTGATCCGACGCCTCATACAACATCCATCGCCCGGTGACCGTGTTGACGACGGTTTCGCTGCGCTTGATCCAGGCCAGCAGCGCGCGCAGGGGCGCGAGCGCGCCTGCCGTCGTGACCGACAACAGCCGCGCCGGCGCGCGGATCCATTTCAACGGCGCATGGGGAATGACGAAGCGATCCAGCACCAGATCGAACAATTGCCGCCGCTCCTCGATGCTGCTTCCGGCGGGCGCGATCACCTCAATTATCCAGGCGGCGAGCGAGACCCACGACATCATCCGCTTTTCGTCGGTCCAGCCGGCGCGCTTCAGGTGCAGGTTCTCGCCGTGCAGGCGCTTGTAATAGATCGGACCGGGCACGTAGACGAAATTGCCCCACAGGGCGAGCTCGGCCATGAAACGCATCTCGGTACCGTAGCTGTCGAATGGATCGAAATCGCTCAGCAGAAGACCGGCCGTCGTGGCCAGCGCAGAGCTACGGATCAGGCCGCGAAACGGGACACAGTCAAGTGTTTCGAGATAGGCGCGGACGCGCTCGATTCCCGTCGTCCCCGGCAACGGAAAGCCGCTGGTGACAAAGTCCTGCACGCCGCTGGAACGCATCTGCGCAAAGCAGATCGCGGCGTTCGGCGCCCGGCCTGCCGCACCGACGAGATCGGCGACATAGGTCGGCGAAATCTGGTCGTCGTGCTGCTGGAATATATAGAATTCACCGCGTCGCTCGCGCATGGTCCAGTCAGTATTGCCGGCCCAGCCGAGGCGCGAGGGCTGTACCGTCATCCGGAACCGCGGGTCGCGCGACAAATACGGCTCGCAGGCTCGGGCCGTCTCCATGTCGGCAGCATCGACCGAGATCAACACATCGAGATGCGGATAGGTCTGCGTTCGCAGATTCTCCAGCGTGACCAGCAGATCCTCGCCGCCGCGATAGACGGGAACGCCGATGGTGACGAGCGGGCCGGTCATGGCGCGCTACTCCCGGCGATACGAGCGGCACAGACGTCGGCGAAATATGGCGCCATGGTCAGCTTGCCGGGATCGACGGAATGGAAATTGCCGGTCGAGGTGACGCCGATCTCGAAGCGGCGATGCAGCTCGCTCGCGGGGTCGTAGATGTCGGTCGCGCCCCATGCCACGATCGCACCGCCCTTCACGGTGACATCCTGCAATTCAGCGACATCAACGTTGCGCAGCGATGGCACAAACTGCGCCATGGCCTGCAGGGTTCCCTCCAGCAGCTCGGAGTGCAGCGGTTCCGCCGGATAGGTCTGCCAGTGCGGGGGCGCAACCTCGCTCGAAATGGCCTTCAGGCAGACCGGATACCACGTCAGGTAGGTCAGGCCGTCCCGATAGCTGACGACTTCGCCGAACGGTCCCGAGACAAAGGTCGCACTCGGCGGCAGCGGCACATGCTCAGGCAGCCGGAAACTTACGCCGTATTTCAGCCGGTGCAGCCAGGGACGACCCGGGCGCAGGCCGCGCTTTTCATTGATGACGAAACGTCCGTCCCACAGCGCATTGACGACATGATCGAAACGTTCGCGCTGATAGCTCTCCGCCGTCGCGCACACGGCGAAGCCGCTGCCGTCATCCTCGACCGATGTCACGTCGTGATTGAGCCGCACCTCGATGGCAGGTTCTTGCGCGATCCTTCGGCGCACCAGTTCTGCCAACGCGAGCGGATCGATCGCGACCTCCGGAGAGTCGAAAACAGCCAGCGCAATCGAGGGATCGAAAGCCTCCTCGCGCTCTGCATCCGACCAGGGGCGCAGATCGCCGGACAGATCGTGTCCGAAATAGGCGTCCCGCCTGCCTTCGCTCGCCTCGCGTAACAAGGCATGGACATCGGCGAGATAGTGCGCGACTTGCTCGACCGAGCGTTGGCTGTCGCGGTGCACCACATAGGCGGCGGGACGCGACAAAGCCAGCGCGTCTGCCGGCAGTTCGAGGTAACGGGCGAAGAATGGCGCGAAGGCGAGCGCGCCCTGCATCATCATGCGCGCCGTCGATCGACTGGGATCGTTGGCGTACATATAGCCCAGATGAATCTTGCCCTCATTGGCAATCGCGGCGCGGCTCAACAGCCGGTTATTACGGTCATACAGGACAACGGGGATGCCCCGGGCCACCAACGCCAGAGCGATGCAACACCCCTGAAGACCACCACCCAAGACTCCAACGCGCATCCCAATCACTCAGATCAGTTACCCGTCGCCGCAATCGCATCGGCAATCGCGATCGTGCGGCGCGCCATGTCGGCATGCAGCCGCTCCACCATGCGGCCATCGAGCTGGATGGCGCCGCGCGAGGCGTTCTCCGGTAGCTGGAACGCCGCAATGATCTTGCGGGCGAGCGCGACTTCTTCCGCCGGCGGCGTGAAGATGGCGTTGCAGGCCCCGATGTGGCTCGGATGAATCAGCGTCTTGCCGTCGAAGCCGAGGTCGCGGCCCTGGGCGCATTCGGCGGCAAAGCCGTCAATATTGGCGATGTCGCTGTAGGGACCGTCGAGGATTTCGAGGCCGTGTGCGCGGGTGGCGAGGACGGACTGGATGATCATCGGGATCATTTCGGCGCGGCCCGGCTTCATGCGGATGCGGGTCTCGCGCGAGATGTCGTTGGGGCCGAACACGAAGCCGGCCAGCCGCGTCTCGGAATCGCGCGAGGCCGCGGCGATCTTGTCTACGTCCAGCACCGCGCGCGCGGTCTCGATCATCGCCCAGACCCGGATCGACTGGTCGGCGTTGATGTCTCCGAGACGGTCGGCGATCGCGTTGAGATCGGCGACACTCGATATCTTCGGCACCAGGATGCCGTCGGGCCTGGCCTTGCCGGCCATGGTGAGATCGTCGATCCACCACGGCGTATCCAGCGCGTTGATGCGGATCAGCACCTCACGCTTGCCGAACCCGCGTGCCACCACCGCCTGCGCGATCTGGTCGCGCGCCAGCGCCTTGGCGTCGGGGGCGACGGCGTCCTCGAGGTCAAGGATCAGGCCGTCGACCGGCAGGGTGCGCGCTTTCTCCAGCGCCCTCGCATTCGATCCCGGCATGAACAGCAGGCTGCGGCGCGGACGGATCATGGCGGTTCCCCAAAACTTTCCCTGAAACGAAGGCGATAGCATTCCGTTCCGGCGGCGGAAAGCCTTGTCCCCATCATCGGCATATGGTTAGGCAGGGAGCATGAACCGCTTTCCGCAACATCTCCTCGATGGCTACCGGGCCTTCATGACGCAGCGTCTGCCGACGGAACAGTCGCGCTACCGCGAACTGTCCGAGCGCGGCCAGTCGCCGGCGGTGATGGTGGTCGGCTGCTGCGACTCCCGCGTCTCGCCGGAGGTGATCTTCGATGCCGGTCCTGGCGAGCTATTCGTCGTGCGCAACGTCGCCAACCTCGTGCCGCCCTATGAGCGCGACAGCGGAACCCATGGCGTCTCGGCGGCGCTGGAATATGCGGTCAATGTCCTGCTGGTGAAGCACGTCGTCGTGCTCGGCCACGCCCAGTGCGGCGGCATCCGCGCCTTCATCGATAAAATCAAGCCGCTGTCGCCGGGCGACTTCATCGGCAGGTGGATGCAATTATTCATCAAGCCGGGCGAGGTGGTCGAGCAGCGCGACCACGAGACGATGCAGGACTTCGTCATCCGCATCGAGAAGGCCGCGATCTTCCGCAGCCTGGAGAATCTGATGACATTCCCCTTCGTGCAGGACCGCGTCCGCAAGGGCGACATGGAGCTGCACGGTGCCTATTTCGGCGTCGCCGAGGGCTCGCTGTTCGTGCTCGATCGGGAAACCAAGGAATTCAAGAGCGCACGGTAGCGGCTACGTAGACTCTGTCGTCCCGTCGAAGGCCGGGACCCATACGCCGCGGCGGCAATTGCTGAAATGCGCTGTCGGACGGCTTTGCCTCACCAACATCGATCTTTGGTTATGGGCCCCGGCCCCCGTGCGCAATTGCGCACTAGGCCGGGGCGACAAGCGGCGAGAGCTATTCTCCCCCGTGATCGCCGCCGCTGTATCGATCAGAGATCGCCAGCATGAAGGCCGACACCACGAACAGCAGGTGCACGCCGACGAGCCAGGCAAGCCTGTTCGGATCGAATTGCGTGTCCAGGTTCATGAAGGCCTTCAGCACCTGGATCGCCGAGATCGCGACGATCGATGCCAGCAGCTTCTGCTTCAGCCCGCCGAAATGCACCTTGGTCATCCAGTCCGGCCAGTCCGGATGGCCGCCCGGATCGATCTTGGAGACGAAGTTCTCGTAGCCGGAGAACACAACAATCAGGATCAGATTGCCGGTCAGCGAGAGATCGATCAGCGAGAGCACGCCGAGGATGATGTCGCTTTCCTTCGAGCCCGGCGCATGGACGATGAATTCCCACAGCACCATGCAGAATTTCAACATCAGCACCGCAAGGCTGATGACGAGGCCGAAATAGATCGGCGCCATCAGCCAGCGGCTGTTGAAGAGCACGCTCTCGAACCCGCGCTCGATGCGCTTGGCCGTCGGATTCGGCTTGTAGCTGGAGGAAGCCGGCTGTTCGGTCATTTGCGACTCCCGGCTTCTACGTTACGCCGCTTTCTTCTTGGCGGTGAGCAGCTTGCGGTTGATCAGGCATTCCGCGATCTGGATCGCGTTCAGCGCGGCGCCCTTGCGGAGGTTGTCGGAGACGCACCACAGCACGAGACCGTTCTCCACCGTCGCGTCCTCGCGGATGCGGCTGATATAGGTCGCGTCCTCGCCGGCCGCTTCATAGGGCGTGACGTAGCCGCCCGGCTCGTGCTTGTCGATGACGAGACAGCCCGGCGCCCGGCGCAGGATGTCACGCGCCTCGTCCGCGGTGATCGGGTTTTCGAATTCGATGTTGACGGCTTCGGAGTGACCGACGAAGACCGGCACACGCACGCAGGTGGCGGACAGCTTGATCTTGGGATCAAGAATCTTCTTGGTCTCCATCATCATCTTCCACTCTTCCTTGGTGTAACCGTCTTCCATGAAGACGTCGATGTGGGGGATGACGTTGAAGGCGATGCGCTTGGGGAACTTCTTGTTGACCAGCTCGTCGTTGGTGTAGACGGCCTTGGTCTGCGAGAACAATTCGTCCATCGCATCCTTGCCCGCGCCCGACACCGATTGATAGGTCGACACGACGACACGCGTGATGGTCGCCTTGTCGTGCAGCGGCTTCAGCGCGACGACGAGCTGCGCGGTCGAGCAGTTCGGGTTGGCGATGATGTTCTTCCTGGTGTAGCCGGCCGCGGCATCCGCGTTCACTTCCGGCACGATCAGCGGCACATCGGGGTCCATGCGCCAGGCCGAGGAATTGTCGATCACGACCGCGCCGGCGGCGCCGATCTTCGGCGACCATTCCTTCGACACCGAACCGCCGGCCGACATCAGGCAGATGTCGACGTCGGAGAAGTCGAAATTCTCGAGGGCTTTGACCTTCAGGGTGCGGTCGCCATAGGAGACCTCGACGCCCATGCTGCGGCGGGAGGCGAGAGCCACGACCTCGTCGGCAGGGAATTTCCGCTCATCCAGGATGTTGAGCATCTCGCGCCCGACATTGCCGGTGGCGCCGACCACTGCGACCTTGTAACCCATCGTTCACTCTCCGACGAAAAATGCCTTCCCTTGCGCTCTGGCGGAAAGGGAAGAGGCAGCGCTTCTATGCGAGAAACGCCCTTAACACAACGTTAGACGTGTTTTTCGGGCGTTTAATGCAGCCGTTTCAGGCCGTTCCGGCCGCTCCGCATCATACCGGCAGAGTCCTCACCGTGCTCAGAAGCGCGGTCGACGAGGTTTGCGGGACGCTGGCGCGGCTGATCGCCTACGTCTGCACGCTGGCGCTGCTTTTCATTGTCGGCGTCTATCTCTGGGACCAGCTCCCGGACATGCACGCCTCGGCCTCGACCCGGCCGGAATGGACGCTGGCCACCCGCTCGAGCCAGGCGTTCGCCAGCAATCAGTTTGATTTGTCATACAAATCAAAGTCTTATCAAATCCTCCGACATCCCGAAGGCGGCCGCAAGGACGTCTTGCGCTGGAACGCCGAACGCGGCCGCGCCGTCGCTGAGCTGGAAATCTACCGGCCGGGCGGCGAGTTCGAGCCCGCGGCGGCAAGCGGAGGCGTCGGCACGGTCGAGACCAAGTTCGGCACGGTGACACTGTTGCCGCTGCCGGGCACCGATCGCGCCTGTTCCGGCTTCATCAAGATGGTCGACCAGCCGTCTCTTCGGATCTCGGGCTATGTTTGCCAGGGCGAGACGCTGCCTGCCCGGGGCGCTGCGATCGCCTGCATACTCAACCGCCTGAGCCTCGTGGCCGCCGGCAATGACGCAAAACTTGCCGAATTGTTCGCCCGCGCCGAGCTGAAGCGCGTCGACTGCCGGACCGACTGGGTGTCGGGCAGCGACCGGCCCTCGCTGCGCGGCGCGATGTAAGGCGACATTGCGGCCAAGCCGCTGGTTTTCATGCAATTTTTAACGCCGCGGGCGTATTATGTGTCCGGGGTGTGGCCCAATTGACCTAGTGGGATGGCCTCGCTGGGGGCTAGGATAGCCCCAAATTGGACACCGGCGCCTGCGAGTTCGAAAGAGGCGCAATGACGGGGACGCGAATGAGTTCGAGAATTCCAGTGCTGTGCGCGGCAATCGCCGTCCTCGTGATCGGCGCGCTGCCGGCATCGGCGCAGCAGACCCGGCTGAAATACGACAAGGACGGCCGCGTCACTTACGGGCCGCAGGGGCCGAACCGCGTCATCCAGCAGGGCCCGAACACCCGCGTCTACATCACGACGCGCTCCTGGCTCGATGCCGGCACCGAAGTGAATCCGGGCGACCGCAAATTCCAGGACTACGCCTTCCCGCCGGAGATCGGCTATCCGACCTTTGCGCGCGAGAACCGCCAGCGGCCGATCGATCGCCAACCGCTCAATCCGCCGTCCGACATGGGCGGCTATCCGGCGCGCTTCCCGCTGTACTGATTTCGGTCTTGCTTCACGAAAAAGCCCGGCTCGCGCCGGGCTTTTTTGTTGCGAGCTTTTCTAATTATCAGTGCAGCTTCTGCACCTCTTTGAGGATCGCCTCGCCCATCTCTGTGGTGCTGGCGTCTTTCGTGCCCTCCGACTTGATGTCGGCGGTTCGAAGCCCGCTGGCGAGCACGGCCGCAATCGCCTGATCGATCTTGTCGGCAAGCGTGCCCATGTCGAAGGAATAGCGCAGCGCCATGCCGAACGACGCGAGCATCGCGATCGGATTGGCGAGGCCCTTGCCGGCGATGTCGGGCGCCGAGCCGTGCACCGGCTCGAACAGCGAGCGGCGCTTCTTCGTCTTCGCATCGATCTCGCCGAGCGAGGCCGAGGGCAGCATGCCGAGCGAGCCGGTCAGCATCGC
>JAKFVP010000068.1 GCA_021732175.1 Bradyrhizobium sp. | reverse complement strand
GAGAAACAGAGAATGACCAGATTGGCCCTCGTCGCGCTGCTCGCCGACAAAGGTGAAGCGCACGATCGCATCGGGTCCGACCACCTTGACCGTGGGATCCTTGTATTCGAGCGACGTCCACTTGTAGTTCGCCTTGGCGACGCCATCGAGCAATGACGCCTTGGTGTCGACCTTGGCGTTGGAGTGGCTGTAGCTCAGGTCTTCCGCCAGCAGCGAGACTAGCGCTTCGGCATTGCCGGCGGCCTGCGCCTTGCGGAAGGCCTCGACATTTTTCAGCACCGCATCCTCGTCCGCGCCGGCAAAGGCAGGCAGCGCAGTCAGGAGTCCAAGCACGAGTGCGGGCAACGCGAGCTGGCGGCGATCGATCTGCATGGTTTCCTCCATATTGTCTTGACGGCTTGTTGTGTGCGCAGTCTCTCAGCCGCCCCTGTCTTTGTCGAGCAGGGCGGCCGCCTCACTATGAAATGATTTCAAATCATTTTTGCGGCTGCGAACGCCTTAACCAGGTTTGCGGTTTGACCTTTTCGGAACCGGTGCCATGCGTTTGCCGCGTTGACCGCGCCTTCAAACCGCCGCACCATGCCGGTCATGGCCGGACTGTCGCATCGTCAGACTGAAATCCTCAACCTTGCCCGTGCCTTCGGCCGGGTGATGGTGGAAGATCTCGCGCGCCGTTTCGAGGTATCGGCGCAGACCATCCGCAAAGACCTCAACGACCTCTGCGACCAGCGTTCGCTGACCCGCATCCATGGCGGCGCCATCATCGCCTCCGGCGTGGAAAACCTTGCCTATGAGGCGCGCCGCTTCGTCGCCGCCGACGAGAAGAAGGCGATCGGCGCGGCCGCCGCCGCGCGCATTCCCAACGGTTGCTCGCTCTTCATCAACATCGGCACCACGACGGAAGAAGTCGCGGCCGCGCTGACCTCGCATGAGGACCTGCTCGTCATCACCAACAACCTCAACGTCGCGATGCTGCTCTATCGGCATCCGCGCATCGAGGTGATCGTGGCAGGCGGCGCGGTGCGCCGCGCCGATGGCGCCGTGGTCGGCTCCACCGCCACGCAGCTGATCGGCCAGTTCAAGGTCGATTACGCCATCATCGGCGCCTCCGCGATCGACGAGGAGGGCGCGCTGCTCGACTTCGACTATCGCGAGGTGCAGGTGGCGCAGGCCATCATCGCGAACGCGCGCACCACGCTGCTGGTCGCCGACTCCACCAAACTGCGCCGCAGCGCGCCGGTACGCATCGCGCATCTCTCGCAGATCCAGACTTTTGTCACGGACTCTGCCTTGCCCGCGGGCCTTGCCAGCATCTGCCACCACCGCGGCATCGAAGTCGTGGTCGCCATGGACAAGCCGCTCGGCGATATCGACGACACCACCGAGCCGGCACCGCCGGCGCTGCGGAGCGTGTAAGCGCTTTCCCTCGCTCTCTTTTCGTCATGCCTGGACAAGCCCGGCCATGACGCTGCGGGATATCAACAGCCCAAACGCCTCAAACCCTCATCCTGAGGAGCCGCGAAGCGGCGTCTCGAAGGATGAAAGGCCCAAATCCTCACCTTTCGCTTGCTTTCGCTTTTCGTTGTGCTCTACTCCGAAACGAAAGCCAAATCGCCAAAAGCGAATAAGGCGGTTGCCGGGGAAGCGTCGTTGGATCGGGTGTACGACCTCGCCATTATTGGAGGCGGTGTTAATGGCTGCGGCATCGCGCGCGATGCGGTGGGCCGGGGAAATTCCGTTTTCCTTTGTGAAATGAATGACTTGGCGAGCGGGACGTCGTCCTGGTCGACCAAGCTGGTGCATGGCGGGCTGCGCTATCTCGAATATTACGAGTTTCGCCTGGTCCGCGAGGCCCTGATCGAGCGCGAAATCCTCTGGCAGATCGCGCCCCATATCATCCGCCCCCTGCGTTTCGTTTTGCCCCACCACGCCGGATTGCGGCCGGCCTGGCTGCTCCGCCTGGGGTTGTTCATGTACGACCATATCGGGGGCCGGCACCTGCTGCCGCCGACCCGCTCGGTCGACCTCTCAACCGACGCCGTCGGCAAGCCGCTGATATCAGGCCGTTACAAAAAGGCTTTTGAATATTCCGACTGCTTCGTCGACGACGCGCGGCTCGTCGCGCTCAACGCGCGCGACGCCGCCGACCGCGGCGCCGACATACGCACCCGCACCAAAGCGGTGGAGATCAGGCAGGCCGACGGCATCTGGCACGTCACGGTGGAGGATACGCTGAACGGCGGCCGCAGCACCATTCAGGCCCGCGCGCTGGTCAATGCCGGCGGCCCCTGGGTCGAGCAGGTGCTGACAGCGGGCGCCGGCGTCAATGCGAAGGCCAAGGTCCGCCTGGTGCAGGGTTCGCACATCGTGGTGCGCCAGCTCTACGCCCATGACCGCGCCTACATGTTTCAGAACGCCGACGGCCGCATCGTCTTCGTCATTCCCTACCAGGACGATTTCACGCTGATCGGCACGACAGATCGCGACTACGACGGCGATCCCGCCAAGGTGAAGGCGACGGACGAGGAGATCGAATATCTCTGCAAGTCCGTCAGCGAATATCTGGCGAAGCCCGTCAAGCCGTCCGATGTGGTCTGGAACTACGCCGGTGTGCGCCCGCTCTATGACGACGGCGCCAGCGAAGCCAAGGCGGCGACGCGGGACTATGTGTTCGAGCTCGATACGCCCGGCGGCGCGCCGCTGCTGTCGATCTATGGCGGCAAGATCACCACCTATCGGCGCCTTGCCGAGGAAGCGCTGGAGCGGCTCGAGCCGTATCTGAGCAGCACCAAGGCCAAGGAAGGCTGGACCGCGACCGCGCCATTGCCCGGCGGCGACATGGATGTTTCCGCTGTCGTGGCACTGACGGCGGAATTGATGCGCGATCATCCGTTCCTGGTGCATGCGCACGCCAACCGCCTCGCACACGCCTACGGCACCCGTGCGACAAAGTTGCTCGGCACGTCGAAATCGATGGCCGATCTCGGCCAGCTGTTCGGTGATACGCTCACCGAAGCCGAGGTGCGCTACCTCATGACCAACGAATGGGCCGTGACCGCCGAAGACGTGGTGTGGCGCCGCTCCAAGCTTGGCCTGCGGCTGACCCCTGCTGAAATTGCCGCGCTCGACGACTGGATGGCGGCGCATCGCGCCAATGCCGGCCGTCCGCTGCGCGAGGCGGGAGGGCGGACATGAGCGTCACGCTCGACCATGTCACCCGCACCGTCGATGGGACAGCGCATATCCGCGACGTGTCGCTGACGCTGGAGCGCGGCACCCTCAGCGTGCTGCTCGGGCCGACATTGTCGGGCAAGACCTCGATCATGCGGCTGCTTGCCGGCCTCGACAAGCCCTCGTCCGGCCGCGTGCTGGTCGACGGCAAGGATGTCACCGGCATCGACGTGCGCCAGCGTTCGGTCGCGATGGTCTATCAGCAGTTTATCAATTATCCCTCGCTTACGGTCTACGAGAACATCGCTTCGCCCCTGCGCGTGCAGCGCCGCCCGAAGGAAGAGATCGAGCGCCGCGTGCAGGAAGCCGCGAGGCTGCTCAAGCTCGAGCCCTATCTGAACCGCACGCCGCTGCAACTCTCCGGCGGCCAGCAGCAGCGCACCGCGATTGCCCGCGCGCTGGTGAAGGGCGCCGACCTCGTGCTGCTCGACGAGCCGCTCGCCAATCTCGATTACAAGCTGCGCGAAGAGCTGCGCACCGAGCTGCCGCGCATCTTCGAAGCGTCCGGCGCGATCTTCGTCTACGCCACGACAGAGCCATCGGAAGCGCTGCTGCTCGGTGGCAACACGCTCTGCATGTGGGAAGGCGAGGTGCTGCAGCACGGCGTGACGCCAAAGGTCTATCGCCATCCCGACACGCTGCGGGTCGCGCAGGTGTTCTCCGATCCGCCGCTCAACATTGTCGGCATCGAGAAGAAGAACGGCTCTGTGCAATATGCCGGTGGCATCAATGCGCCCGCGACGGGCCTTTACGCTGACCTTGCCGACGGCGCCTATCGCGTCGGCTTCCGCGCCCATCAGCTTGAAGTCGCCAACGGCGCCGCCGGCCGCCACGCGTTTTCCGCCACAGTGACGGTGACCGAGATCACCGGCTCGGAAAGCTTCGTGCATCTGCATCGCGACTCCCAGAACTGGGTCGCGGTGCTGCACGGCGTGCACGAATACGAGCCGGGCGTGACGCTGCATGCCGCGCTCGACCCCGACAACGTCTTTGTGTTTGACGCGGCCGATCGGCTTGTCGCGTCGCCGAAAAGCATAGCGTTTTCAAGCGAAGTGCCTAGCGGTTCGCGTGAAGAAAACGCGTCGAACAAGAAAAACGCTTGAGGGAGATGCGAGATGGCCCGCATTGACCTCGTCGATCTCGCGCACTCCTACAGCGGCAATGACGCGCCGCCGGAGAGCTTTGCGCTGAAACCGGTCACCATGACCTGGCGGCAGGGCGGCGCCTATGCGCTGCTCGGGCCTTCCGGATGCGGCAAGACCACGCTGCTCAATTTGATCTCGGGCATTGTCACGCCCTCGCGCGGAAAGATCCTGTTCGACGGCGTCGACATCTCGCATGCGACGACGCAGAAGCGCAATATCGCCCAGGTGTTCCAGTTTCCCGTCATCTACGACACCATGACGGTCGGCCAGAACCTGGCCTTCCCGCTGAAGAACCGCGGCGTCGCGCCGGCCGATATCGACAAGCGCGTGAAGCAGATCGCCGATCTGCTCGACCTGACGCCCTATCTCAACCGCAAGGCCACGCGCCTCACCGCTGACGCCAAGCAAAAAATCTCGCTCGGCCGCGGCCTCGTCCGCTCCGACGTCGCCGCCGTCCTGTTCGACGAACCGCTGACGGTGATCGACCCCGAGCTGAAGTGGCAGCTGCGCTCGAAGCTGAAGGCCTTGCACCGCGAGCTTGATCTCACCATGATCTACGTGACCCACGACCAGACGGAGGCGCTGACCTTCGCCGACACCGTCGTGGTCATGCATGACGGCCGGGTGGTGCAGAGCGGAACGCCGGCCGAACTATTTGACAAACCGGCGCATACTTTCGTCGGCTATTTCATCGGCTCACCCGGCATGAACATTATCCCCGCGCAGGTCGGTGGCCACGCCGCGCGCATCGACGGCCATACCATTGCGCTCAGCCGCCGCTATAACCACCTGCCATCGGGCGCGAAGATCGAGATCGGCGTCCGCCCGGAATTCGTCGACATTGCCGCGCCCGCGCCGGGGCTGCTCTCCGCCAATATCGAGCGCATCGACGATCTCGGCCGCATCCGATTTGCGCGGGTTCGCGTTGGCGAGGCGAAACTCGCCGCGCGCGTGCCGCCGGGCTTCTCGCCATCGGGCGACACCGCTGGCCTCGTGTTCGATCCCTCGCATGTCCACGTCTATGCCGACAGTCTCCTGGTCGAGGGAGCTGCCTGATGGAAAAGACCGTCAACCAAAGAGCCTGGTTCCTGGTGCTGCCGGTGTTCCTGATCGTGGCGTTCTCCGCGATCCTGCCGCTGATGACGGTCGTGAACTATTCGGTGCAGGACACCTTCGGCAACAACCAGTTCTTCTGGAACGGCGTTGGCTGGTTCAAGGAGTTGCTCGATCCGCACACTGACCTCGGCGAGCGCTTCCTTGCTTCCGTCGGACGCAACCTTCTGTTCTCCGCCATCATCCTCGCCATCGAGGTGCCGCTCGGCATCGTCGTCGCGCTGTCGATGCCGCGGCAGGGCTGGCAGGTCGCCGCCTGCCTCGTCATCCTCGCGCTGCCGCTGCTGATTCCGTGGAACGTGGTCGGCACCATCTGGCAGATCTTCGGCCGGCCCGACATCGGCCTGCTTGGCTATGTCCTGAACAGGATCGGCTTCAACTACAATTACGTCGCCAACGACCTCGACGCCTGGTTCACCGTCATCATCATGGACGTCTGGCACTGGACCAGCCTCGTCGCGCTGCTCTGCTATGCCGGCCTGAAGTCGATTCCCGACGCCTATTACCAGGCCGCGCAAATCGACGGCGCCTCGCGCTGGGCCGTGTTCAAGGCGATCCAGCTGCCGAAGATGAACCGCGTGCTGCTGATCGCCGTGCTGCTGCGCTTCATGGACAGCTTCATGATCTACACCGAGCCGTTCGTCGTCACCGGCGGCGGACCCGGCAATTCCACCACGTTCGTCTCCATCGAGCTCGTCAAGATCGCGCTCGGCCAGTTCGACCTCGGCAAGGCCGCAGCACTTTCGCTGGTCTACAACCTCATCATCCTGATCGTCTGCTGGATCTTCTACACCGTCATGACCAACGCCGGCGCCGACCGGCCGGCGAAGGAGAGCGTGAAATGAGCACGATTCCCGGTCGCCGCATCATCATGGTGACGTTCCTGTTCTTCCTGCTGCTTCCGATCTACTGGCTCGTCAACATGAGCTTCAAGACCAACAACGAAATCGTCACGTCCATGCATCTGTGGCCGTATCAGCCGACGCTTGCGAACTACAGGACCATCTTCACCGACGAAAGCTGGTATTCCGGTTACATCAACTCGCTGAAATACGTCATCATCAACACCGTCATCTCGATCTCGGTGGCGCTGCCGTTCTTCAATCTCTATTCGGCGATCAATCTGTTCGATACGCCCTGGGCGGTGGCGCTGGCGCATTGCATCTTCAATGTGCCGCTGGCGGTGTGGATTCTCGAAGGCTTCGTCTCTTCTGTGCCGCGCGAGATCGACGAGACCGCCTTCCTCGACGGCTATTCCTTCCCGCGCTTCTTCGTGAAGATCCTGATCCCGCTGATCGCGAGCGGCATCGGCGTCGCCGCCTTCTTCTGCTTCATGTTCTCCTGGGTTGAGCTCTTGCTGGCGCGCACGCTCACCTCCGTTGCCGCCAAGCCGATCTCGGCGACCATGACGCGCACGGTGTCCGCCGCCGGTGTCGACTGGGGGCTGCTGGCCGCTGCCGGTGTGCTTACCATCATCCCCGGCGCGCTCGTGATCTGGTTCGTCCGCAACTACATCGCGCGCGGCTTCGCGCTCGGACGGGTGTGATCATGGAAAAGGGCAACGATATCGCGCTGCGCTTCACCTCTCCCACTGGGAGAGGTCGGATTTGGCGCGAAGCGTCAAATCCGGGTGAGGGGTCACGCGCTATCGATAGACCGTACCCCCTCACCCCGGCCCTCTCCCCATGGGAGAGGGGGCGCACCGCGCCGTGTGGTTGGAGATAACCCATGGAAAACATCGCATGGATGGCCTGGACGTTGCCGACCGCGATCTTCTTTGCGGCGCTGGCCTCGACCCTTGGCGTCATGACCTGGCTTGCGGTCGCCTATCCCTCAGCGGAGCGCGTAGGCGTTTTGCGCATCCCGACCACGCGCGGCGACCGCCTTTTCATCTCGCTGGTGCTGGCTGCCGTCATTCACCTCGTCTGGATTGCTTTCGTCGGGACCGAACCGATCGCAACGTTGCCGATCGGGGAGGGCGTTGAGATCTCGAGCCTCTGGCTCGCAACACTGATTTCGCTTGGCGCGGCCGTTGCGATCTTTCGCAGCGTCTGAGCCAGGCGGGTAGGGGCGGATCCGGGGGCAACCCGGACCCAAAGGCTGAAGTTTTTAACCGGAGGAAACCAAATGCGACACTTGAGGAGTAGCAAAGACAGTCTGCTGGTCAGGACCAGCGCTGCGGCGCTGTTTGCGGCCACCATGACCATCGCCGTGCCCGCGCTGGCGGACGACGCCACGATCCAGAAGTGGATCGACAGCGAATTCCAGCCCTCGACCTTGTCCAAGGCCGATCAGCTGAAGGAACTGCAGTGGTTCGAGAAGGCCGCCGCGCCCTTCAAGGGCATGGAAATCAACGTCGTGTCGGAAACGATCACGACGCATGAGTACGAGTCCAAGACGCTGGCCAAGGCGTTTTCCGAGATCACCGGCATCAAGCTGAAGCACGACCTGATCCAGGAAGGCGACGTGGTCGAGAAGCTGCAGACCCAGATGCAGTCCGGCAAGAACGTCTACGACGGTTGGATCAACGACTCCGACCTGATCGGCACCCACTTTCGCTACGGTCAGACCATCATCCTGTCGGACTACATGACCGGCGAAGGCAAGGACGTCACCAACCCTGGTCTTGATGTCAACGACTTCATCGGAAAGTCCTTCACGACGGGTCCGGACAAGAAGCTGTATCAGCTTCCCGACCAGCAGTTCGCGAACCTCTACTGGTTCCGCTACGACTGGTTCTCCAATCCGGAGTACAAGTCCAAGTTCAAGGCCAAGTATGGCTACGATCTCGGCGTGCCCGTGAACTGGTCGGCCTATGAAGACATCGCCGAGTTCTTCACCAACGACATCAAGGAGATCAACGGCGTCAAGGTCTATGGCCACATGGACTATGGCAAGAAGGATCCCTCGCTGGGCTGGCGCTTCACCGACGCCTGGCTGTCGATGGCCGGCAACGGCGACAAGGGTATCCCGAACGGCCTGCCGGTCGACGAATGGGGCATCCGCATGGAAGGCTGCCGTCCGGTCGGCTCATCGGTCGAGCGCGGCGGCGACACCAACGGACCCGCCTCGGTCTACGCCATCACCAAATATCTCGAGTGGCTGAAGAAGTACGCCCCGCCGCAGGCGCAAGGCATGACCTTCTCCGAAGCGGGACCGGTGCCGGCGCAGGGCAACATCGCCCAGCAGATGTTCTGGTACACCGCCTTCACCGCCGACATGGTGAAGCCGGGCATTCCGGTCGTGAACGCGGACGGTACGCCGAAGTGGCGTATGGCTCCGTCGCCGCACGGCTCGTACTGGAAGGAAGGCATGAAGCTCGGCTACCAGGACGCCGGCTCCGCGACCCTCCTGAAGTCCACGCCGGCCGACCGCCGCAAGGCGGCCTGGCTCTATCTGCAGTTCATCGTCTCCAAGTCGGTGTCGCTGAAGAAGAGCCATGTCGGCCTTACTTTCGTGCGTGAGTCCGATATCTGGGACAAGTCGTTCACCGAGCGTGCGCCCAAGCTCGGCGGCCTGATCGAGTTCTACCGTTCGCCCGCGCGCGTGCAGTGGACCCCGACCGGCAACAACGTGCCTGACTATCCGAAGCTGGCACAGCTTTGGTGGCAGAACATCGGCGATGCCTCCAGCGGCAACAAGACGCCGCAGCAGGCGATGGATGCTCTGGCCGCAGCGCAGGACTCCGTGCTCGAACGTCTCGAGAAGAGCGGCGTGCAGAAGGAGTGCGGTCCGAAGCTGAACAAGAAGGAGACCGCCGAGTTCTGGTTCGCCAAGTCGGCGAAGGACGGCAACATCGCGCCGCAGCGCAAGCTCGCCAACGAGAAGCCGAAAGGCGAGACGGTGGACTACGACACGCTCGTGAAGTCGTGGCCCGCCACCCCGCCGAAGCGGGCGGAAGCGAAGTGACGGTGTAGCCGTCATGGCCGGGCATTTGACCCGGCCATCCACGAAAACGAAAGGCCGGGAGAGATCCCGGCCTTTTTCTTTCTGTCATTCCGGGGCGAGCGAAGCGAGAGCCCGGAATCCATAACCACCATCGTGAGTATGGATTCCGGGCCTGCGCCCCAAGAGGGTGCATCCCGGAATGACAGCGGTGGATGTAGCTCGCGCTACTCCGCCGCGTCCGCCTTTTCCAGCGTCGGATAGTCAGTATACCCCTTCGCCCCACCGCCGTAGAATGTGTTCTTGTCCCATGCATTCAGCTCCGCGCCCTTCTTGAGGCGCTCGACGAGGTCGGGGTTGGAGATGAACGGCTTGCCGAACGCGATCAGATCGGCGGCGTTGGCGTCCAGCACCTTGTTGGCCAGCTCGAAGTCGTAGCCGTTGTTGGCGACATAAGCCTGCTTGAAGCGCTTGCGCAGCGAGGCATAGTCGAACGGCGCGTTGTCGCGCGGCCCGCCGGTGGCGCCCTCGATGACGTGGATATAGATCAGCTTCAGCGCATTGAGCCCGTCGACAATGTAGTCGAACAGCGGCTGCGGATTGCTGTCTGACACGTCATTGGCCGGCGTCACCGGCGAGATGCGGATGCCGGTGCGGTCAGGGCCGGCCACTGCGGCGACGGCCCTGGAAACTTCCAGCATCAGCTTGGCGCGGTTCTCGATCGAGCCGCCATAAGCATCCGTGCGCTTGTTGGTGCCGTCCTTGGCAAACTGGTCGAGCAGATAGCCGTTGGCGCCATGAATCTCGACGCCGTCGAACCCTGCGGCGATCGCATTCTCGGTGCCGCGCTTGAAGTCGTCGATGATGCCGGGAATCTCGGACAGCTCCAGCGCACGCGGCTCGGAGATGTCGGTGAAGGTGCCGTTCACGAACGTCTTGCCCTTGGCGCGGATCGCCGATGGCGCCACCGGCTTGCCTCCGCCGGGCTGCAGCGAGTCATGCGAGACGCGGCCGACATGCCAGATCTGGATGAAGATGCGCCCGCCGCGCTCATGCACGCGGTCGGTGACCTTGCGCCAGCCCGCGACCTGTTCCTTGGAATAGATGCCGGGCGTGTCCTGATAGCCCTGGCCCTGCTGCGAAACCTGGCTTGCCTCGGTAATGAGCAGGCCGGCAGAGGCGCGCTGCCCATAATAGTCGATCGCAAGCGGGCTCGGCACCATGCCGGGCGGCACTGCGCGGTTGCGCGTTAGCGGCGCCATCACAAAGCGGTTGGGCAGCGTGATCGGGCCAAGCTTGTAGGGCTCGAAGAGTCTGGACTGGCTCATGTCAGGGCTTTCGGAAAATGGAAGGTGAGGAGAGAGTTGGGCATGACAGGCGTTTGTGCAAGGCGGCAGCCATTCGCGCCGTGCATCCTAGCCCCGCACGATACCGCCCATATGACCGGCATCGAGGAACAGCGTGTGCCCGTTGACGTAGGAGGATTCGTTCGAAATCAGGAACAGCGCAGCATAGGCGACCTCCCAGCCGGTGCCCTGGCGGCCGAAAGGCACCGTGATGGCGCGGTCGGGCCGGCGGCGGCTGGCGTCGCGGCCCATCGGGCTGTCGATGAATCCAGGCGCGATCACATTGCAGCGAATGCCGTGTTCTTCGCCCGCGCGGGCAATCGCGCGGCCCAAGGCAATCTGCGCTGCCTTGGATGATTCATAGGCAGGGTTGCGGCCGTTGGCGCGCTGGCTCGCCATCGACGAGGTCAGGATGATCGCGCCGCCCGGCGCCATCAGGGTCAGCGCCTTCTGCGCGAACAGCATGTGGCTGCGCACGTTGACGGCGTAGTCGCGGTCCCATGCCTCCGCGGTCATCTTGGCCAGCGGCAGCCCGCAGGAAATTCCGACATTGAGCGCCAGCCCGTCGAGCCCACCGAGTTTCTGTGCGCAACGCTC
>JAKFVP010000420.1 GCA_021732175.1 Bradyrhizobium sp. | reverse complement strand
GGGTAGCGGGCCGGGCCGCTTTGCAGGTCCTGGCTACCAGTCCGTCTTCGCTCTCATTGCATTCGAGCTTCGCCGGACACGCTTCGACCTGCGGCCTTCACGTGGCTGCGCCACGCGTAGCCCGACAGGGCGAAGCGTGGAGGCCCGGCCTGGATTTGAACCAGGATAAAGAGCATTGCACTGCTCCCGCGTCGACGCCATTCCGCCACCGGGCCGGGGGCAACATTGCCGAAGATGTCTGAGCGGGGCCATCCCTAACCGGCCGTTAACCTTAACGGGTGCCACCTCAGGTGGTGGTGATGGGTTGGCGCGCAACGAACGTCATGCGCCAGGGATTGTGACCTATATTGTGCAGGGCGCGCGAAGCCGAGAAGCCGGATTTCGCGAGCCTTTCCTTGATTTCGTCCTCGCTGTAGCGCTGCAGGCCGACGCGCGTGCGCAGCTCGCGATAATCAGACAGTGCGGTCGAGATCAGCCCGATCAGCGCGTCCTTCAGGAAGCCGTTCCTGGCGGCGAATTGCAGCAGCGCCAGCACGTCGCGGAACATGCCGACTTCCGGGCGCAGGATATCGCCGAGCACGAACCGCCCCGAGGGTTTCAGAATGCGTTTGATGGTGGCGAAGGCGGTATCGAGCTCGTCCGGCGTCATGTATTGCGCGACCGAATTCATCACGACGAGATCGACCGAATTCTCGGCCATCTTCCTGACGTCCTCCAGCGAGCGCACGCGGATCTTGGTATTGGGCGCAAAGCGCGCGATCAGGCGGCCGCGCACGCCGGGCGCGGGCTCGGCGAGATAGAGCAGAGCGCAGGCGTCCGCCACGCGCCCCGCCGACAGCGCCTCGCCGCAGGCATAGTCCAGCACGACCGCGTCGGGGGAGGTGATGTAGCCGGCGATATCCCGGGCAATGACGGCGAAATGCCGGTCACGGTGCAGCTTGCTCACATAGATCGTGTGCGTGGAATCGTAATAGTCGATCCATTCATCCATGGGCGCGGGCGTTCCGAAGAGGGGGTTCCGGCAAATGGAACCGCGGGGTGGCTGATGCGTTAGAGGGTTCGGCGACCAATGTCCAACGTCCGGCCCCCAGCAAAAAGGTGCATCGTGAGCAAAACCAACAATAAATCGCAGAAAGTGTCCCCCGATCTCGATACCCCGACCGACCTGTCGCAGGAAGCAGTCGACAAGGTTTCCAAGGCACTGAACGTGCTGCTGGCGGATGCCTTTGCGCTCTACCTGAAGACCAAGAATTTCCACTGGCACGTCAGCGGCCGGCATTTTCGCGACTATCATCTGCTGCTGGACGAGCAGGCCGATGCGATCTTCGCCACGACAGATCCGATCGCCGAGCGCGTGCGCAAGCTCGGCGGCATCACGCTGCGCTCGACCGGCCAGATCGCGAAGCTGCAGACCATCCAGGACAACAACGAGGAGTATGTGCCTCCGCGCGAAATGCTGCGTGAACTGATGGAGGACAACAAGAAGATGGCCGCCGCCATGCGCAAGGCCCACAAGCTCGCCGACGACAATGAGGACCGCGGCACCGCGCAACTGCTCGAACTGTACATCGACGAGACCGAGCGCCGCACCTGGTTCCTGTTCGAGGCCAGCCGGCAAGAGGGCGCCAACGCGGCGTAGGTCTCGGCGCCATTGCGAGCGCAGCGAAGCAATCCAGCTTTGGCAGAACAAGCAAGCTGGATTGCTTCGTCGCTTCGCTCCTCGCAATGACGGGTGCTATCGCTTCCATAATTTGACCAGCGGCCCATCTGCGCCGAGGACGGGATCCGTCTTCGGCACCGCCACCTGCGGAATCGTATTCAACGCTTTCGCATGCGCTTCCTTGCTCGGCCGCACCAGGTCCATCGGCGGCCCCGGCGGATAGGCGCCGACCACGGAGAAATCGTCGCTCGACGAAATGCATTGATGCCCGGTGCCGGCGGGCAGGATCGCGACATCGCCGGCGGCGATCTCAAGCACTTCTCCCTTCTCGCCGCCGAAGCGTACCCTGGCATGCCCGCGCGCGATGCCGAGCACCTCGTGGACGGTGGCGTGATAATGCGGGAAGTCGTAGACGCCGTTGCGCCACATCGCGCCCCAGCCATTGGCGCCGAACAGGCCTTCAATCGTCTTCTCGGGGTGTCCATCAGCGACATCCACCGCGCCCTTGTAGACGAGGAACGGCATCGGGTTGTTCGGGATCAGCCCGTCGTCTGCGAAGACGAAAGTGAGCGGCTTGGCATCGGCGGCGACGACGGACATGGCGATCCTCGGCGTTTGACTTCCATATAATCAAGCGGGCATCCGGCAAAACCGTTCCCGCTAGATTTTGAACTTGAACACCTCTTCCTTGAATCTCAGCCCGTGTCCGGGGCGCTCCGGTGCGGTGATCATGCCGTCCTTGATTTCGGGCGGGTCGATCCAGACATCGTCCAGCAGTCCCATGTTCTCGCACCAGATGCCGTTCGGGATCGACGCCAGCAGATGCACGTTCAGTTCGGGGAACAGATGCGGTGCGATCGTGATGCCCCAGGTGTCGGCCAGCACCGCGATCTTCCGCAGATCCGTCATGCCGCCGCGCATCGGGTCGGGCTGCAGGATCGGCAGGCAGGGATTGAGGAAGAACGGCCTCAGATCATAGCGGGTGAAATGCGTCTCGCCGCCGACGACGCGCATGTCGAGGCTGGCTGCAATGCGCTGATAGCCGGCGAAATCGTCGGCCGGCACCGGCTCCTCGAGCCAGTAGATGTCGTACTTCTCGAACTTGCGTCCCATCTCGATCGCAAGGTCGGCGCTCCAGCCCATGTTGACGTCGATCATGATGTCGATGTCGGGCCCGACCGCCTCGCGCATGCGGCGCACATTGTCGAGGTCCTGCGCCGGCGTGTGTACATGGGCGACCTGCATCTTGATCGCCTTGTAGCCATGTTTCACATAGTGAAGCGCCTTCTCGATCATGCCGTCGCCGCCCGCGCCGCGAAAACAGCCCGAGCCGTAGATCGGAATCTTCTGGCGATAATGGCCCCACAGCCGGTGCAGCGGCAGCCCGGCGCGCTTGCCCACCGCATCCCACAGCGCGATGTCGAGCGCCGACATCGCCATGGTCGCGATGCCGCCGCGGCCATAGGTCATGGTCGCCTTCCACAGATCGTGCCAGATCGCCTCGATGGACGTGGCGTCCTTGCCCTTCACGCGCGGGATGATGCACTCGTCGAGGCAGGCGGCGATCGATTTCATGCCGGGCCGGAACAGGAACAGATATCCCATGCCGGTGATGCCGCCTGCGGTCTCGACCTCGCAGATGAGAATATCGCGCGCCGCGCCGAGCGCCGCGCCCTTCAGCCAGGGATCAGCGGCCCACGGCACGCGCAACATCGTCACGCTGGCGTTGCGGATGGTCATGTCGGGGTTGGTCATTGGATGCCTCCCTGTCTGCCGGATCAGTTGACCTGATCTCGGCGCAGGGAAGTCAATCACAGATGACGGGCGCTGATCCAGCGCCGTCGGCTCAGACCCGCTTCTTGGCTCGCATCAAATCGGCGAAACGGTCGAACAGATAGTGCGAGTCGCGCGGGCCGGGCGAGGCCTCGGGGTGATACTGCACCGAGAACACCGGCTTGCCGTCGAGTGCGATGCCGCAATTGGAGCCGTCGAACAGTGAGATGTGGGTCTGCGTCGCGCCCTTCGGCAAGGTCGCCTGGTCCACGGCAAAGCCGTGGTTCATCGAGGTGATCTCGACCTTGCCGGTGGTCTCGTCCTTGACCGGATGATTGGCGCCGTGATGGCCCTGATGCATCTTCATGGTCCTGGCGCCCACCGCGAGGCCCAGCATCTGATGGCCGAGGCAGATGCCGAAGGTCGGCGTGCCCGAGTTGATGACCTGCTGGATCACCGGCACCGCATATTTGCCGGTCGCAGCGGGATCGCCGGGGCCGTTCGACAGGAACACGCCGTCCGGCTTCATCGCGAGGATATCCTCGGCCGAGGTCGTCGCCGGCACCACCGTCACCTTGCAGCCGACGCCGGCGAGCAGGCGCAAGATGTTGCGCTTGATGCCGTAGTCGATGGCGACGACGTTGAACTGCGGATCGCTCTGCTTGCCGAATCCCTTGTCCCACGCCCAGGGCGTCTCGTCCCAGGTGAAGCGCTGGCCGGAGGTGACCATCGGCACGAGGTCCATGCCTTCGAGGCCCGGCCACTCGCGCGCCTCTTCCTTCAGGCCATGCAGGTCGAACTTGCCTTCCTTCGAATGCGCGATGACGGCATTGGGCATGCCCTTGCTGCGGATCAGCGCGGTCAATGCACGGGTGTCGACGCCGGAAAGCCCGATGATGCCGCGCGCCTTCAGCCACTGGTCGAGATGCTTGGTGGCGCGGTAGTTCGAGGGATCGGTGATGGCGCTGCGCAGGATCACGCCGCGCGCGCCCGGCGTTGCCGCCATGTTCACCGTCTCGATGTCTTCCTCGTTGGTGCCGACGTTACCGATGTGCGGGAAGGTGAAGGTGATGAGCTGGCCGGCATAGGAGGGATCGGTGAGGATCTCCTCATATCCGGTCATCGCGGTGTTGAAGCAGACTTCGCCGACGGCCTGGCCCTCGGCGCCGAGGCCGAAGCCCTCAAGCACGGTGCCGTCGGCAAGCACGAGCAGCGCGGTCGGTTTATGGTCCGGCCAAGCGGGAGCGGTTTCGGATGTGGTCATGAGCGCTCTACTTAGTCGGGCAAACCCCGTCCGTCAAAGCCGTTGGCGCCAGATTCACACGCAATTTCCGCATATTTGACAGCCAACTCGGCGGTCTTAATCTGAAGTTCCAAGCCTGCCCTGATTTCGTGTCAAAAATTGCCCGATCCGGAGCCTGCGCATGGACAACACGATGCCTATCCTGCTGGTCCCGGGCCTCATTTCTTCGCCCCGGACTTTCGCACCGCTCGTGCCGGCGCTGTGGCGGTTCGGCCCGGTGACGGTGGCTAACCACATCCGCGACGACAATATGGGGGCGATCGCCAGGCGTGTTCTCGCCGAGGCTCCGCCGCGCTTTGCGCTTGCGGGCCACTCCATGGGCGGCCATATCGCATTCGAAATCATGCGCCAGGCGCCGGACCGCGTGGCGAAGCTCGCGCTGATCAGCACTGGGGCGCGGACGGATCCGACCGAGGCGACCGAACGCCGCCGCAGCCTGATGGCGCGCGCCCGGAGCGGGCAATATCGTGCCGTGCTCGACGAGGCCTTTCCGCGCATTGTGCATCCCTCGCGCCTTGGCGATACGGCGCTGCGCCAGCTCGTCCACGATATGGGCGACGATGTCGGGGCGGACGCTTTCATTCGCCAGCAAACGGCCATCATCAACCGCGTGGATTCGCGGCCCATTCTCGCCTGGATCAGGTGCCCGACTCTGGTGCTGGTTGGGGATGCAGACAATATGGCGCCGACGGCGCTGTCGAAGGAGATTGCCGACGGCATCCATGGCGCAAAACTCGTGATCCTCGACAATTGCGGACACCTGCCGCAGGCGGAACGGCCGGAAGCGACCGCAGCGGCGCTGGTCGAATGGCTCAAGGTCGCATAGCGTTTTCAAGCGAAGTGGGTACCAGTTCGCGTGCAGAAAACGCGTCAACTTAAGGAGTTGTTTCGACGGCTCGAACGGCCTAGATCAGGGCCAGCAAACAAGAGGATTCAGGATGCTGCGCGACGACATCAACAATGCGGTCAAGGAAGCGATGAAGGCAAAGGAGGAGCGCAAGCTCTCCACGCTGCGCATGATGAATTCCACCATCAAGAACGCGGACATCGACGCACGCGGGCAGGGCAAGCCGCCTCTGTCCGACGCCGACCTGCTCGGCCTGTTCCAGAAGATGATCAAGCAGCGCCAGGAATCCGTCGAGCTCTACGACAAGGGTGGACGCGCCGAGCTGGCAGCCCAGGAGCGCGAGGAGATCGCGATCATCTCGGCGTATTTGCCCAAGCAGATGTCGGACGATGACGTGAAGAAGGCGATCGCGGCCGCGATCGCCGAGACCGGCGCTGCCGGGATGAAGGACATGGGCAAGGTGATCGGCGTGCTCAGGGCGAAGTTCGCGGGCCAGATGGATTTCGGCAAGGCCAGCGGTATGGTGAAGGCGGCGCTGTCGGGCTAACCCTTTCTTCCTTCTCCCCTCGCGTCCGCCGAAGCCTCGTGCGAAGGCGGATGTGGGAGAAGGTGGCTCGCATCGATAGATGCGAGCCGGATGAGGGGTCTCTGTCCGCGGAAACACACCCCTCACCCGTCCGCGATGCTTCGCCATAGCCGATGCAAAGCATCGGCGTTCTTAGGAACGGCGGCCGAAGGCCGCCTATGCACCCTCTCACAAGGGGAGAGGGGAAGAAAAAAAGAACGGGTTCTTAGGAAATGCTCACCGAAGCCAAGACCTACGACGAGCTCTACAAGAATTTCCGCTGGGATATCCCGGCGCGCTTCAACATCGCGACCTTCTGCTGCGACCGCCACGCCGACGGCTCCGGGCGGCTGGCACTGATCTATGTCGACGAGGACGGCGGCACGACGCGCACCTCGTTCGACGAGGTCGCGGATGCCTCGCGCCGCTTTGCCAATGTGCTGAAGGCGGACGGCGTCGTGCGCGGCGATCGCGTCGCGGTGTTCCTGTCGCAATCCCTGGAATTGCCGGTCGCGCATCTTGCCGCCTTCCGCTCCGGCATGATCTCGATCCCGCTGTTTGCGCTGTTCGGCGAGGACGCGCTGGAATTCCGCCTGTCGAATTCGGAAGCCAAGGCCGTCGTCACCGACGAGGGCGGCTGGGAGAAGCTGAAGAAAATCCGCGACCGGCTGCCGGCCTTGAAGAATGTCTACATCGTCGGCGACAAGACACCCGCAGGCACCAAGCCGTTCTGGACCTCGGTGAAAGCGGCCTCGCCCGATTTCACTACCGTCGATACCTCCTGCGACGATCCCGGCCTCATCATCTACACCTCGGGCACGACAGGAAATCCAAAGGGCGCGCTGCACGCGCACCGCGTCGTGCTAGGCCATCTGCCCAATGTCGAGATGTGCCACAACTTCTTACCCAAGCCTGGTGACCTCATGTGGACGCCGGCCGACTGGGCCTGGATCGGCGGACTGATCAACGGCCTCCTCGCGTTCTGGTATCACGGCATCCCGATGGTGGGGCACCGCGCGCGCAAATTCGAGCCGCAGGCGGCGATGGAGCTGATGGCTTCGCTCAACATCCGCAACGTCTTCCTGCCGCCGACGGCGCTGAAGCTGATGCGGCAGGCCAATGTGAAGCATCCCGGCGTCAAGCTGCGCAGCATTTTTACGGGCGGCGAGTCGCTGGGTGGCGAGCTGCTCGGCTGGGTGCGCGAAACCTTTGGCGTCGACGCCCATGAAGTGTTCGGCCAGACCGAGTGTAACCTCGTGATCGGCAGCAACGCCAATCTGTTTCCGATCCGCCCCGGCTCGATGGGCCGTGCGACGCCCGGCTTCGATGTGCGCATCGTCAATGAGAGGGGCGAGGAATTGCCGCGGGGCACGCGCGGCGTCGTCGGCGTTCGCCAGCCATGCCCATGCACCATGATTGAGTACTGGCGCAACCCGGAAGCGACCGCGAAGAAGTACGCCGGCGAATTCCTGCTGACCGGCGATCTCGGCATCCAGGACGAGGACGGCTATTTCTGGTACGTCAGCCGCGAGGACGATGTCATCACCACGGCCGGCTACCGCGTCGGTCCCTCCGAGATCGAGCACACCTTGATGAAGCATCCGGCGGTCGCGATGGCGGCCGTGGTCGGCATTCCCGATCCGATCCGCACCGAGTCGATCAAGGCCTGGATCGTGCTGCGCCCGGGTTTTGCCGCCGGCGACGCCCTGGCGCGCGAGATCCAGGAATTCGTCAAAGTACAGCTTGCCGCCCACGAATATCCGCGCTTCGTTCAGTTTGCCGAAACGCTGCCGATGACCGCCACGGGTAAAGTGTTGCGGCGGGAATTGCGGTCGCTAGGGTAAACTTGCGCTGTGTCAACGGTTCGAAATGCCGTCCGTCCTATCTAACGCTCCCAGGAGCCATCAACATGAACGACTACAGTGTCCTCTCGCTGCCCGAACTCAACGACCGCATCGCCATCGTGCGCGACAATATCAGGCAATTGACGGAACAGGCCGCGGGATCGTCGGGCGCGCGGGACGAGGAGCGGACGGCGGCCCGCATCGAGCAGCAGCAAAGCGAACTCGAGGCCCTGATCAAGGAGCGGGATTCCAGAGGCAAGAAGTAGAGCGCGATTTTCGATGCGCGTTCGTTTGATCAGGATCAACACGTCCCGCTAACGGTTTGGCACCAATACTCCCAACGATGGGGAGGAAGCGCCGATGTCGATCTCCGGCAAGGAAGATCCAGTGGTGCGGCCGATTGCGGCGGCCGATATTGCCGAATCGCTGGGGCAGGGACTGCGTGATTTCCAGGCCATGCCGCTGCTCGGGCTGGTGTTCGGCGGACTCTATGCCCTGGGCGGCATCCTGATCGTGCTCAGCCTCACCGCCTTCGGCATGGTCTATCTCGCCTATCCGATCGCCGCGGGCTTTGCGCTGATCGGCCCTTTCATTGCCATCGGCCTCTATGAAATGAGCCGGCGCCGCGAAGCGGGGCAGCCGATCACGCTCGGCGCCATCTGGAGTACCGTGCGATCGCGCAGCGAGCTCGGCTGGATGGCCTTCGTCACGCTGTTCATCTTCGTGATCTGGATGTACCAGGTGCGGCTCTTGATCGCGCTGATCTTGGGGATCAACGCCTCGTTCTCCAGCCTGCAGCAGTTCATCACGGTCGTACTGACCACCAATGAGGGGCTGCTGTTCCTTGCCATCGGCAACGCGGTCGGCGCCGCGCTGTCGCTGATCCTGTTCTCGCTGACCGTGGTGTCGTTTCCGCTGCTGCTCGACCGCGATGTCGATTTCGTCACCGCCATGGTGACCAGCGTCCGTGCGGTCGTGACCAGCCCGCTTCCCATGATCGGCTGGGCCGCTGTCATCGTCGTGCTGCTGATGGTCTCGTCGATCCCGTGGTTCCTCGGGCTCGTGGTGACGCTGCCCGTGCTCGGCCATACCACCTGGCACCTCTACCGCCGTATCGTCGCGCCGCTGCCTGCTACATCGGCGTCTTGATTCCCATCGCCTTCAGCGCGGCGAGCATGCGCGCGGGCGGCTTCATCGGGATCGTCATCGCGTTGCCCGTTTCCAAGAGGCTCTTCAGGCTGGAGAGGATCGCGGGCCAGCCCTGGCGGCCGCCGGACAGGATATCGTCGCTGAGCGGCCGGTCGTGCGATTGCAGCATGGTCAGTTTCACGGTCTCACCGGCCTCCTCGATCTCGTAGGTGACGAGCGTCGGTCCCAGCTTCTCCACCAGCTCCGGCCAATTGACGTTCCATGTGACCGTCAACTTCTTCGGCGGATCGCATTCGATCACCTTGCCGTCGATGTGCACGGAACCATCGGGCGCCCGCGCGATGAAGGCGCCGCCAAGGCGCAAGTCAGCCTCGATCGCAAAGCCGGAGAAATACTTTCGGCTGAACTCGGCCGAGGTCAGCGCCTGCCACACCCTCTCCGGCGTGGAGGCGATATAGATCGTGTAGACGATCGCGGGTTTGAATTTTGCAACGTCCATCTTTGGTACTCCTTACGCGTCGTCCTCTTCCAGTCTTCGCTTCAACTCGCTGAGCGCGACAAGTTTCGCGCGTTCGAATTTCTTGATCCAGCGTTCGCCGATCTGATGGATCGGAACCGGATTGAGAAAATGCAGCTTCTCGCGGCCGTGCCTGATCGTGGAGACGAGGTTGGCCTCCTCCAGGATCGCAAGATGCTTGGTCACCGCCTGCCGCGTCATGGCCAGCCCTTCGCACAATTCGTTCAGGGTCTGGCCGCCTTTGGCGTGAAGCCGGTCGAGCAGCGACCGCCGCGAGGCGTCTGCCAGTGCCCTGAAGACTTCATCCATAGCCGAAAATAGGCAACCGAAAGGTTGCATGTCAAGTGGCGCTTTCGGGCGTGACGTGCATAATGTCTGCACCGTCTCCCTCCGCAGGTTTTCCCCATCATGATGTCGCTGCAAGCCTATATCGCCTTCGTTATCGCCTGCATTGCGCTGGCGTTGCTGCCCGGCCCGATCGTCAGCCTGCTGATCGCCAACGGACTGCGCTACGGCACGCGCGCCGCGCTGATCAACGTCGCGGGCGCGCAGGCCGGCCTTGCCATCGTGATCGGCATCGTCGCCGTCGGCCTGACCTCGCTGATGGCGACCATGGGCTACTGGTTCGATTGGGTGCGCTTTGCCGGCGCGGCTTATTTGGTTTGGCTCGGCATCAAGCTGATCCGCAATCCCGTCGAAGGCGTCAGCGTCGATGAAAAACCCGCGCCGCCGCGCGGCGGCTTCTTCCTGCAGGGGTTTCTGGTGCTGCTGTCCAACCCGAAGGTGCTGGTGTTCTTCGGCGCGTTCATTCCGCAGTTCATGGACATGAGCCAGCCGCATTTCCCGCAGGTCGCGCTGCTCGGCATTACGTTCATGGTTACCGCCGTCATGACGGATGCCGTCTACGCCTTGCTCGCCGGCCGCGCCCGGAAATTCTTCTCGGCGCGCCGGACGCGGATGGTCTCGCGCATATCGGGCGGGTTCATGATCGGCGGCGGCATCTGGCTGGCGCTGACGCGGGCAAGGTAAACGCCGCGCGCAGATTTGCATCGCCGGTATCCGCCACGCCGCCCTTGCGGGCGCAGGGGCGGGAACCTAGTCTTGAGGGCAAGCAAGGAACCACGGAGAGAAACATGTCCGCCCCCGAGGACGCCGAATTCGGCTTCGCGCCCGATTACGACTCTCCCGTGCCCTACATGCAGCGGACGCGCGACTACTACACCGCGATCGGCTACACCACCCCTTACCGCTGGGCGCACTACATCGACGCGCCGTTCCAGCCGCTGAAGAAGCCGCTGGCGCAGTCGCGCGTCACCATCATCACGACCGCTGCGCCATATGATCCGGCCAAGGGCGATCAGGGCCCCGGCGCCGCTTACAATGGCAGCGCCAAGTTCTACACCGTCTATGACGGCGACACGGCGAAGCAGCACGATCTGCGCATCTCGCATATCGGCTACGACCGCAAGCACACCACCGCGACCGACAACGGCACTTGGTGGCCGCTGCCGCAACTCTTGAAGGCGCAGACGAGGGGACGGATCGGCGAGGTGGCGCCGCGCTTTTTCGGCGCGCCGACCAACCGCAGCCACCGCGTCACCATCGACGTCGATGCGCCCGATATCCCCGCCCGCTGCCAGGCCGACAAGGTCGATGTCGCCGTGCTGGTGCCGAACTGCCCG
>JAKFVP010000422.1 GCA_021732175.1 Bradyrhizobium sp. | reverse complement strand
CTTTGCCACCAACCGCCGCATCCACGGCACCTGGTCGACCACGATTCCCTCGCGCTTCCTCGACGAGCTGCCGGCCTCGAGCGTCGAGATCACGGAATCCAAGGGCGGCTCGGGCTGGGGCGGCGCCGGCGGCTACGGCCCCTCCCGCTTCGACAATGTCGAATCCTTCGGCTCCAGCTACACCACGCCGGGCTGGCAGCGCGCCCAGGCGAATCGCAACCGTGGCCGCGGCGGACAGGCCCGCGGCGGCTTCAACGAGGAGCAGTCGTCATTCTCAGGCTCGCGCAGCGATGCCTCGGGCTCGCGGAGCGATGCCTCGGGCTCGCGCAGCGACGCCTTCGGCGGCGGATTCTCGCGCAACAAGCGCGGCCCCATGGTGATCGAGGGCGAGCTGGTGGCGAAATCCACCTCGGTTTCCGAATTCTCGCTGGACGACCGCGTCTTCCACCAGAAATTCGGCTACGGCCATGTCGTGAAGATCGACGGCAACAAGCTCACCATCGCCTTCGAGAAAGCCGGCGAGAAGAAGGTGGTCGACAGTTTTGTGGAGCGGGTGTGACAGCGCCCTGTCGCCGCGGCAACAGTGCCGTGGACACTGCCTCGTGCCCCCTTCGTGGGCCTTGACCCCCGGCGAAATCATCGGTTGAGATATCCCCATGATCCGGGGAGGGATTTTTTGCTTTATCGCTTTGCTGGCCGTGCCGTCCTGGGCGGCGGCGGAGACCATGAGCTTTGGCGATGCGGCGGCCATGATGGCCAAGGGCTGCGGCGCAGACATCGTCGCCTATTGCCGCGGCGTCAATCTGGACGGCAACCGCCTCAAGGAATGCCTGTCCCGCAACCAGGACGTGACCTCGCCCCAGTGCAAGGCCACCTATTTGCAGGCGCTTGACGCCATCCAGAAGCGGATCGCCGCGCGCGTGACGGTGGCGAACGCCTGCACCCGCGAGATCGTCAAGATCTGCCATGGTTCCACCAAGGAGACCAGCAAGTCGGTGCCGTGCCTGATGACGGCGCAGGGCGTCAGCCGCAACTGCACCCAGGCCATGACGGACGCGGGGTATCGCTGATGCGGGCCTTGCACCAAATCGGCCTGCTCGGGCTCGGCGTCCTCATGCTGCTGGCCCCGGCCTCCGCGCAAAACGCGCCGACCCGCGACGACATCGTCGCCAAGCTGGATAAATATCAGTCCGATCTCGAGCTCGACGTTCCCGAGTTGCGCAAGCAGGTGACCGAGCGCTCGAAATCCCGCGGCAAGAGCGAGCCGCCGCCGCAGAAGCGCACGGCGATCGCGCCTGATCTGAACAAGCTGCCCGCCTTCAACGTCGACATCACCTTCGACGTCGACACGCCGATCATCCAGCCGGATTCCTACCAGACGGTCGGCCGCATCGCCGACGCCATGGTGCATTCCTCGCTGCTGCCCTACACCTTCCTGATCGTCGGCCATATCGAGGCCAACGGAAAGCGCGAGGGCAACGCGATCCTGAGCCAGCGCCGCGCCGACGCCATCCGCGAGACCCTGGTCAACACGTTCAAGATTTCGGCAAAGCGCATCCAGTCGGTTGGACTGGGCGAGGAACAGTTGCTCGACTCCGCGCGCCCCACCGCGCCGGTCAACAACCAGATCCAGATCATGACGCTGTCGAAGATTCCGGAAACCGAGCCTGCGGCAACGCCCGCAGCGAAAAAGCAGCCCGCGAAGAAGAAAAAGTAAGTCGCGGCCGCCGATTGCGGAACCTCGTTCCCCCTCCTATCTGATTTCAACCCTTCCATTCCCGGCTTAGCATACCACCGCGTTGCCAGCCCCTCCCCTGTTCACAACGCCGATCGATCCAGCTCCCAATGTCGTCTGTCATTTCCGTCTCCAATCTCTCGAAAGTCTACGGCTCCGGCTTCAAGGCGCTGAACAACATCAATCTGGACATCAAGCGCGGCGAGATCTTCGCGCTGCTCGGTCCCAACGGCGCCGGCAAGACCACGCTGATCGGCACGATCTGCGGCATCGTCAATCCGACCTCCGGCAGCGTCACGGTCGGCGGCCACGACATCATCAGCGATTTCCGCGCCGCGCGCGCGATGATCGGGCTGGTGCCGCAGGAACTGCATACGGATTCGTTCGAGACGGTCTGGAACACCGTCAGCTTCAGCCGCGGCCTGTTCGGCAAGCCGAAGAACCCCGCGCATATCGAGAAGGTGCTGAAGGACCTGTCGCTGTGGGACAAGAAGGATTCCCAGATCATCACATTGTCCGGCGGCATGAAGCGCCGCGTCATGATCGCGAAGGCGCTGTCGCACGAGCCGCAGATTCTCTTCCTCGACGAACCGACCGCGGGTGTCGATGTCGAACTGCGCAAGGGCATGTGGGAAGTGGTGCGGACTCTGCAGCAGGCCGGCGTCACCATCATTCTGACCACGCACTATATCGAGGAAGCCGAGGAGATGGCCGACCGCATCGGCGTCATCACCAAAGGCGAGATCATCCTGGTCGAGGACAAGGCCGGCCTGATGCAGCAGCTCGGCAAGAAGCGATTGACCTTGCAACTGCAGCACAAGGTGGACGCGATCCCGCCGGCGCTCGCTCCGTACAATCTTCACCTCGCCGATGGCGGACGCGAGATCACCTACGACTACGATACCAAGGGTGAGCGCACCGGCATCACCAGCCTGCTCAGCGATCTCCGCAACGCCGGCATCCGCATCAGCGATCTCGATACCGAACAGTCTTCGCTGGAAGACATCTTTGTCAGTTTGGTGAGGAAGTCCTGATGAACTGGCGAGCCATTCAAGCCATCTATCTCTTCGAGATGGCGCGCACCTGGCGCACGCTGCTACAGAGCATCGTCTCGCCGGTCGTTTCCACCTCGCTCTATTTCGTGGTGTTCGGCGCGGCGATCGGCTCGCGCATCACCGAGGTCGAGGGCGTCAGCTACGGCACCTTCATCGTGCCGGGGCTGGTGATGCTGTCGGTGCTGACCCAGAGCATTGCCAACGCCTCCTTCGGCATCTATTTCCCGAAATTCGTCGGCACCATCTACGAAATCCTGTCAGCACCGGTCTCCTATTTCGAGATCGTGGTGGGCTATGTCGGCGCTGCCGCCACCAAGTCGATCATCCTCGGCCTGATCATCCTCGCCACCGCCGGGCTGTTCGTGCCGCTGCACATCCATCATCCCTGGTGGATGCTGACATTCCTGGTGCTGACCGCCGTCACCTTCAGCCTGTTCGGCTTCATCATCGGCATCTGGGCCGACGGCTTCGAGAAGCTGCAGATGATCCCAATGCTGGTGGTGACGCCGTTGACCTTCCTCGGCGGCAGCTTCTACTCCGTGAACATGCTGCCGTCGGGCTGGCGCACCATCACCCTGCTCAACCCGGTGGTCTATCTGATCTCCGGCTTCCGCTGGAGTTTTTACGAGATCGCCGACGTCAGCGTCGCGCTGAGCCTCGGCATGACGCTCGGCTTCCTCGCCGCCTGTATGGCGATGGTGTGGTGGATTTTCCGCACCGGGTACCGGCTGAAGAACTGATCCCACTCTGTCATTCCGGGGCGCGCGGAGCGCGAGCTATGATGCGCAATTGCGCATCTGAGAACCCATACTCACGATGGTGGTTATGGACTCCGGGCCTGCGCCCAAGCGGGCGCATCCCGGAATGACGAAGGGAGAAAGATGAACAACCCTCGCGAAAACGTCAGCGCCGTTCATTAACGATCCGCGGCCAGCCCACTAGAACCAATGCCGGATTCCGGGCATAGTCTGTGCCGGGGGACGGAGAGCCGCGGCGCCACCAGCCGGGAGCAGAAGTACATGCGTTCGTTTCTCGTTGCCATCGCCGGGCTGCTGATCGCGTCAGGCGCAGAGGCCAAGGTCGCCATCACCGTCGACAAAGACAACCAGCAGATGACCGTCGCCGTCGATGGCGTCGAGCGTTATCGCTGGCCGGTCTCGTCAGGCATTCCCTCCTACGAGACGCCGAACGGCTCGTTCCGCACCTTCCGCATGGAGGCGGACCACTACTCCAAGGAATTCGACGACGCGCCGATGCCGCATTCGATCTTCTTCACCAAGATCGGTCATGCCATCCACGGCACCGACTCCGTGAGCAAGCTCGGCAGCCCCGCCTCGCATGGCTGCGTGCGGCTGTCGCGCGCCAATGCGGCAACGCTCTATGCGCTCGTGCAGCAACAGGGCGTGCTCAACACCACGGTGACGCTGACCGGCTCCTCGCAGGTCGCGCTCGCCCGCAATCCGCGCGGTCGCGCCAATACGGCGGTGGCCCGGCGCGACTACGAACAGCAGCAACAGCAATACGACAATGCCGGCGATCCCGTCGTGATCACGCCGCAGGGACGTTACGCGACGCAGCCGGGTTACGCGCCGCAACCGGGCTATGCGCAACAGCCGCGCCGCGATGATGGCTATATCTATCCGGCCGACGGCAGCTCCAGCGAGCAGGTCTATCCGGCGCCGCGCCGCGCGCAGGTTTATCCGCCGCAGCAGCAGTACTACCAGCAGCAACAGCAGCAGTACTACGACCGCGGCTATGCCCCCCCGGCACCGCAGGGCTATTACCAGCCGCGGCCGTATTACCAGCAGCCGCGCGGCTACCCCATGTATCAGGACTGAGCCGAGGTCCGCGTTGGCCTGACCGAACCGGCCATCGCTCGGCCACTCACCGGCATGTTACCGCTTCGCGCCCGTGTCCACCGACACGGACGTCGACTGTCGTCGTACCGTCATGCGGCTGTAAGATTACCCTCCGAATACTGGCGCCTCATTTTGCAATATCCGGGGGTTTTCATGAGGCGCGGATTGATTGTGCTCGGCCTGTGCGTGGTCGCGGTAGCGGCCTATTTTACCGCAGACCGATGGGGCATCCGGCGTATCGACCTGACATCGCACGACATCCTGCGCGAGGGCCGCAACGTCACTGTGCAGATCGCCGTTCGCCGCGACCGCGAAATCCAGTCGATGGCCGAGATGATCGACCTGCCGGTCGCGGTGCTCAGCCACGGCAATACGGTCAAGCACACCGAGTACTCGTTCATGTCGAACGTGTTCGCGGCGCGCGGCTACCTCGTCATCAGCATCCAGCACGACCTTGAGACCGACGGTCCGATGGTGACGAAGGTCGGCGAGGAATATGTCGGCCGCCGCATGCATTACAACCGCGGCGCCTTCAACATCATGTTCGCGATCGACGAGGTGAAGAAGCTCTATCCCAACGCGGATTACCGCCATTTGACGCTGGTCGGCCATTCCAACGGCGGCGACATCTCGATGTTCTTCGCCAAGCAGCATCCCGATCTGGTCAAGAAGGTCGTCACGCTCGACAATCTGCGCGTGCCCTTCCTCACCGACGGCAAGGTGAAGATCCTGTCGTTCCGCTCCAGGGACAACCAGTTCAAACCTGATCCCGGCGTCATTCCCGATGACGAGACCTGCGCCAGAGCCGGCATCAAGGTGGTCAGGACGGAATTCCAGCACAACGACCTCAGCGACCGCGGGTCGGATCGCGTGAAATCGACGATCCAGGCGACGGTGCACCAGTTCCTCGATGAGGATGACGGCCCGTCGACGATCCCGCTGCTGGCCGCCTCCGTGCCGCCTGCCCCGCCGGCGAAATGATCACTGCTCGCCGTCGCGCAGGCGACGCCAGACAGCGCCGATGATGTTGGAGTAGTTGTCGGTCCAGACCCGCTGGTGGTCCTCGGCTTCCGTCAATGTCCACTTGTCGGACGAGGCAAGCTTGCCGACATCGGCTTCCTCGCGTGCGGAGATCACGACCGTGGTCGAGAAGATGTATTCGGCGTCGCGGCCGGTGTCTTCGCTGTAGACCCAGCTCTTGAGATCGTTGGCATCGGCAATGCCGACGACGACGCTTTCCAGCTCGAGATGGCGGTTGGAGACGTGCATCACGACCGCGCCGTGCGGCGCCAGCTTGGCCTTGTAGATCGCCATCGCCTCTTCGGTCGCCAGATGAATCGGAATCGCATCCGATGAATAGGCGTCGACGATGATCACGTCGTAGGTGCCATCAGGCTCCTTGGCAAAGGTCAGCCTGGCATCGCCGATCACGGGCTTGAGGTTCGGCTCGCATTTCTGGATGTAGGTGAAGTATTTCGGGTCGCGCGCGCTGTCGACCATGGTCTGGTCGATCTCGAAGAACTTCCAGTCTTCGCCGGGCGCGGAGGCGCAGGCCAGCGAGCCCGATCCGAGCCCGATCACCGCCACCTTCAGCGGCGCGCCCTTGCGCTCGCGCATCGCGGCGATGGCCTGACCGATGCCGCCGTCCTTATGATAATAGGTGATCGGCTCGGGCCGTCCGGTCACCGGCGTGCCGTCGTCGTTCTTGAATTTTTCCGCGCCATGGATCGTCGTGCCGTGCATCAGCACGTGGTACTGGCCGTGCGGCGTCACCACGATCTTGTGCACGCCGAAGAAACTGCGCACCGTCTCCACCCGTCCGGCGTCGGTCGGATAGGCACGCAACAGCACCAGCGCGACCGCGACGGTGGCGAAGACCTTCCAGCGGTTGGCGTTGAGCCCGAGCGTGATCGCCATGGCGAGCACCCCGACGCCGCCGATCATCCAGACACGCCAGTCTTCAAGCTGGTCAAACAGATGCCCGGCATAATAGGCCGGCAGGATCAGTCCAACCGCGATCGCCGCGAGCAGCGGCCAGTACCATTGCGTGAAGCGCGGCAAGCGTTCCGGAACGGACGGACGGCACAGCGTGACGAGCGCCAGCAAGATGGGATATTCCGCGATCCAGGAGAAGACGAACGGCGCGACCAGGCCGGCAAAGAGGCCGCCGACCATGCCGCCGAACGACAGCGCCACATAGAAGCCGGTGAGGTATTTTGCGGCGGGGCGGGTGCGCGCCAGCTCGCCATGACAGGCCATCGCGATCACGAAGAAGCACAGCTGGTGTCCACCCAGCGTCAGCAGCAGATTCTGCTCGCCGCCGACCGCCAGCAGAATCACCACGCCCGCAACCGCCACCGGCTGCAACCACAGCATCAGCCAGTGCGGCAACAACGGCCGCGACTGAAACACCAGCACCCAGGTCAGCAGATACAGCGACAGCGGCAACACCCAGAGCAGCGGCGCGGCGGCGACATCCGTCGAGATGTGCGCGGTCACCGCGATCAGCAGCCCCGACGGCACGGCTGCCAGGAATATCCAGCGCGCGCGCAGCAGCCATGACGGCGCGGGCACCGTGGTATCATCCTCGCCCATGTTGAGCGCCGCCGCGTTGGCCGGCGACTTCAGCAGCAGCGCGCCGCACCCGGCGATCAAGAGGATCAAGAGTGCATAGCAGCCGGTCCAGATCCAGTTCTGGGTTTGCAGCGTGAACACCGGTTCCAGCAGCACGGGATAGGACAGCAGCGCGAGGAAGCTGCCGATGTTCGAGGAGGCGTAAAGAAAGTAAGGATCGGGCCCGTTGGGATGGCCTGTTCGCACGAACCAGGCCTGCAGCAGCGGGTTGTTGGCGGCGAGCGCGAAGAACGGCAGCCCGATCGAGACGGCGAACAGCCCGAGCAGCCAGAACGCATAGCCGGAGGTCGGCGGCTCGCCCCAGCCGGCACGGATTGATAGCGGCAGGGTCAGCATGGCCGCAACGAGCAGCAACAGATGCACCACGACCGGCACGACGCGGTTGCTGGCCTTGGTCAGGTAATGCGCATAGGCGTAGCCGGCCAGCAGCAGCGACTGGAAGAACACCATCGCCACCGACCACACCGCCGGAGAACCGCCGAGCCGCGGCAGCACCATCTTGGTGAACAGCGGCTGCACCGAGAACAGCAGCAGCGCGCTGACGAAGATCGCCAGCGTGTAGACCACCAGGATCAGCCGGTTCCGCGAAATATCGGCCTGGTCCGTGAGGGACGGTGCAGCAACGGTCATGGAAGCTCCGGCGAGGGCCTGGCGGGGGATGGCATTTCCGGCAGGGGGTCGCCAGAGACGCCGAATTGAGCATATGGCAACATCAGGGGCAAGAAACCTTGACGAGACGCGGGATGGGCTGCGAAGCAGCGCATAATCAATCCTTCTTGAAGCGAACATGAACGAAACGGACGTCGTCATCATCGGTGCGGGGCACAACGGCCTCACCTGCGCGGCCTATCTTGCGATGGCCGGGCTGCGGGTGAAGGTGGTCGAACGCCGCAAGGTGGTCGGCGGCGCCGCCGTGACCGAGGAATTCCATCCCGGCTTCCGCAATTCGGTGGCGGCCTACACGGTGAGTCTGCTCAATCCAAGGGTGATCGCCGACCTCAGGCTGGCCGATCATGGCCTGAAGATCGTCGAGCGCCGCGCCCAGAATTTCCTGCCCTCCCCCGATGGCAGCTATCTCCTCACCGGCGAGGGCCGCACGAAGGCCTCCGTGGCAAGGCTCAGCGAACGCGACGCGGCAAGCATCGATGCCTTCAACCGCGAACTGGAAGCCATCGCCGACGTGCTGCGGCAGTTCGTGCTGCGCGCCCCGCCCAACATCGTCGAATCCTTCGGCCCGGCTGCGATCCGCGAGGCCCTGAACGCGGTCGGCACCGGCAACATCCTGCGCAAGCTGTCGCTGGAGCAGCAGCGCAGCCTGCTCGATCTCTTCACATGCTCGGCCGGCGAAATGCTGGACGAGCGTTTCGAGAGCGACCTCGTCAAGGCGCTGTTCGGCTTCGACGCCATCGTCGGCAATTACGCGAGCCCCTACGCTGCGGGCTCGGCTTACGTGATGCTGCACCACGCCTTCGGCGAGGTGAACGGCAAGAAGGGCGTCTGGGGTCACGCCATCGGCGGCATGGGCGCAATCGGCGTTGCGATGGCGCGCGCGGCGCAGAAGCACGGCGCCGAGATCGAGACCGAGGCCGGCGTGCGCGAGGTGATCGCCGAGAATGATCGCGCGGTCGGTGTCATCCTCGACAATGGCGAGACGATCCGCGCCAAATATGTCGTCTCCAACGTCAATCCAAAGCTGCTGTACACCCGGCTGGTGCCGGCGGATGCGCTGCCGACAACTTTCCTCGACCGCATCGGACGCTGGCGCAACGGCTCCGGCACCTTCCGCATGAATGTCGCGCTCAGCGCCTTGCCCTCCTTCACGGCCTTGCCCGGCGAAGGTGATCATCTCACATCAGGCATCATCCTGGCGCCGTCGCTCCAATACATGGACCGCGCCTGGCTCGATGCCCGCGCGCATGGCTGGAGCCGCGAGCCCGTGGTCGAACTGCTGATCCCCTCCACGCTCGACGGCACCTTGGCGCCTGATGGACAGCATGTCGCGAGCCTGTTCTGCCAGCATGTCGCGCCGGAACTGCCTGATGGAAAATCCTGGGACGATCATCGCGATGAGGTCGCCGACCTCATGATCGCGACCGTCGACCGCTATGCGCCGGGCTTTGCGGCCAGCGTGCTCGGCCGGCAAATTCTCTCACCGCTCGATCTGGAACGGCAGTTCGGCCTGCTCGGCGGCGACATCTTCCACGGCGCGCTGACGCTGAATCAATTGTTCTCGGCGCGGCCGATGCTGGGACACGCCGATTATCGCGGTCCGCTGAAAGGGCTCTATCACTGCGGCTCCGGCGCGCACCCCGGCGGCGGCGTCACCGGCGCGCCCGGCCACAATGCGGCGCGCGCGGTCCTTGCCGATCACCGCGCACTGTTTGCAAAATGAATGACGGCCCGCCCGGCCCTTCCTGGGCCGAACGGGCCGCCAATTCCTGTAGGCCTGACTTAGACGGCGTCGAACGCTTCGATCGGAAGCTTGGACGTGTCCTTCATCATCGCCGACGGCGTGATCGTCGAGGACGCACGGCGTTCCTCGGCTGACGGATAGCTCACATAGGCGCTGATCGCGAGCATGAGAGCGCACACGGCAGTGATCTTCTTCATTTGACTTCCCCCCTTTGTTGTTTGTGCGGGCATCCTCGCGCATGGCGTTTAATGCGCGGTTCCATCGCAGGGCCGATCTGGAGTCGGGGTGAATCCGTGATGAACTTCTGCGCCGCCTTGAGACGCGGTTAACCACCGAGCGGCTGTGAAAAGCGGGCAATGCCCTGTGGATAAGTGCAGGATAAGCTGTGCATAAATCAATGGGAATCGCCGGTGACATCCTCAGTTTGCTGAGCTTTTCCGAGCCGTCCGATCTCGCCGGGCCGTGCGGCGCACAGGGTGAAAGAGTTGTGAAATTCCGGCGCATGTGATGGTGAGAAGCCGGTAAACAAGCCCTGTATTTGTCGTTCGTTAGCTGTGGGGAATTTTCCGATGGGGGGCGCCAGATGCAGCTGCGGGGCGGTCACGGTCTCGCTTCCGGAAACACCGGCGAGGTTCGTCGTCGCCTGTCACTGCCTCGACTGCCAGCGCCGGACCGGCGCGCCGTTCGGTGTGGGCGCTTATTATCCCGCCGAGTCCGTTACCATCTCCGGCGCCACGAAAGAGTTCACGCACGCCGCCGCAAGCGGCGGGGACATCCATAACTATTTCTGTCCGCAGTGCGGCTCGACGGTCTACTGGAAGCTCGGCCATCTGCCCGCGCTGATCGCCATTGCCGTCGGCGCGATGGCAGAGCCAAAATACCCGGCACCTGTCGTATCGGTCTTCGAAGAGACGAAACATGATTGGGTTCACATCGAAGGTGCGGTTAAACACTTCCAGCAAAACGCGCCGCCCCCGAAAAATTCAAACTGAGATACGACCGCAGGCATGACCGTCACCCCCGCCACTCACCGCGCCAGCTTTGCCATCGGCGACGAGCACGCCGCCAGGCGCGTGGTCGATGTGCTGACCGAAATCTTTTTCGAGGGCGAGGCAGCGGTGGCCGCATTCGAGCGGCCGGACGGGCGCTGGGATGTCACCGTGCATTTTGCCGATCCGCCCGACCAGGCGCAGCTCCGCGAACTCGTGACCAATGCGGCAAGTGCTGACATCGCCGCCACGCTCGCCTTCGACACGATTGAGGCCAAGGACTGGGTCAAGGCGAGCCTCGAGGATCTCGTGCCGGTGCCGGCCGGCCGTTTCGTCGTCCACGGCGCGCATGACCGCGAACGCGTGCCGGCCAACAAGCTCGGCATCGAGATCGAGGCGGCGCTGGCGTTCGGCACCGGCCATCACGGCACCACGCGCGGCTGCCTTCTGCTGCTCGACCATGTGCTGAAAGCGTATCGGCCGCGGCGTGTGCTCGATCTCGGCACCGGTACCGGCGTTCTGGGTATCGCGGCGGCGAAGGCACTGAAGATCGGCGTGCTCGCCAGTGACATCGACCCGCCGTCGGTGAAGGTGGCGCAGGAGAATGCGCGGCTGAACGAGACCGGAAATTTGGTGCAGGTGATCCGTGCCACCGGCTTCTCGGCGCCCGGTTTTGCGCAGCGCGGGCCGTTC
>JAKFVP010000189.1 GCA_021732175.1 Bradyrhizobium sp. | reverse complement strand
GCTTCCTCGCCGAGGTACGGGCGGCCTGATCGACTCTTGGTTCAGGCTGATTTCAGCGCGAACGGGTAGCGCGTGGTCGTGCGGGAAAACCGCCCTGAGGTACGGCTCCGGTTCAATCGGCCAGTACAATTTCTGTGTCGAACAGGAGAAGGCAGCCGGCCGCCCGATGTCTTCAGTGAGTATCAGACCGAGGACGCAAACCGAAAGGCGCGCGTCGCTGGTCTCACGAGGGGCCAGACGCAGAGCACCATCAATCAGATCGCAAACCGTTCGACAACGAGCCAATCGTCAAGAGCGACAACCCGACTGCGGAAGGCTATCAGTTCGCCAAGAGCATTGCGAGCAAGGCCAATCCGACCTCGTCGGACGATGGGGCCTTATCTACGCTTTCGCAAAGGCAATGGACCTCCGCCGTCAAGGAAGGGGAATACGTCACGATTCAGAAAGCCGATTCTCGGTTCACTCACGGTCGGCGGACTCATCACCGTCGCGCTCAACTGGGTCGAGTTTCATGCTTCCAAGTAGAGCTCCTCGGCAAGGCTTAAAAGGCGGCGCCAAGCGTGCCGCCTTTTGCTTGGCGACTCAGCAACCCGGGTCCGATTCTTCGCCTGTCGAGTCCTTTTCCTTGGGTTTACCCGTGAAAATTGCAAGTTAGCGCCCTTGCGGTATTTCGGTCATCCCCCAGATTCCCGCCAAACCGCCTTTGGAGGGCTGGGGAATGATTACCGAAGAAGATTTTATGGCAGTCGCGGACTGTCCGCCGGATTTGGCGTTCGTCCGCCTGGAGCGCAAATTCCGAGAAATGCTCGAGAGTAACCTGGAGCAATCCAACAACGGCAACACTTACAGCCACTACATTCTTGAGTACATGAACCACACCCTTGCCGCCGCCGATGCGTTGGGGTTGAACATCCTTGAGCACTTCTCCGTACCGGACCCCAACAACCTGTCCAACTTGAACGAGACCTACGACCTCTTCAGGCGGCGGGTTGACGGCTATACCGTCGGCGTCCACATTCGGAATATCCGGGTCGGACCGGCAACGTCCCTGCCGTTCGACGAAGCCGAGAAGAAACGCATCCGCGCCTACGTCACCAAGATCAAGGACATCGTGGACGCATCTGCGCTTGAGACGGCAAAGAAAGAGGCGTTGATGAACCGCCTCAACGGCTTCCTTGCCGAGGTCGATAGGGACCGCACGTCGATGCAGCGCTTCCAAGACTTTGTCATGGCAGTTGCCAAGACCACCGGCGACGCGACCGAGGAGCTGGAGCCCGCGTGGAAGTGGGTGCGTATGGTCGCTGCCGTCTTCGGCGTTCGCCAGGACACTGAGAACGCCAAGCTGCCAACGCCGCCCAAGCGGATCGAGAAGCCTAAGGCGCAAATCCCGCCCCCGGCGGCTCACCGCAACGGCACTAGCCGGAACACAGACATGAACGACGACATCCCGTTCTGATGAGCGCCCGGCAAGAAATCTATAAAGCCAACCGCGAGGGGCAAGAAAAGTACACCTATTTCCTGCTCGCCGGCGCTGGCGCTGCGATCGCATTTGCCGTCACGCAGTCGCAGACCGCCACGCTCACCTGGTCAAAGCTGCCATTGGACCTTGCCGTTCTTTCTTGGGCCTTCAGCTTCTATGCGGGCTGCCGGCAGCTCCGCGACGTGGCCAACGTCATGCACGCGAATTACGATATGCTGCGCGTTGAGGAAGGTCTGCACCCGCAATTACCCAACCACCCGCAAGTCGTGGAATTGGTCTAGGAGGCTGTTCGTGAAATGGCCGATAAGATGGGTAGCTGGCATGTCCGGCAATTCCGCTTCCTGATCCTTGGAGCGGTCTTTTATGTGCTTTGGCACGTCACCGAAATGGCGCTGCGGACGCCGGACTTCACCGTCCCGTACATCGGTCACTCGTAGCTATCCACGCCACCTGAAGCTAGCGTGAAGATCGATGTTATCCTTCGTGTATGGGTGAGATTAAGGATAAGGCGCAGAGCGTTTCAATTTCTGAAGCCTTATCGAGTAGATAAATCGATAGGGAGAAGGACTTCGAGGAAAAGGCGCTCCTAGCACCTGCCTTTGCTCGCAACGAGGAGATACGACGGGTCGCCGCGACGGTCCTTAGTCACATTCTCCCTGAGGCGCATAGGGCCACGCGAAATAGGTGCTGTACGGTGCATCGACCGAAAGTGGCGCTCACGCCGGTGTTGTGGTAGTCGGGGCGCATGTTCGATGACGTTCCCGATACCCCGTTAGAACAGGCCAAGATGATGGAAAACATCCTGCTCGCCGCCTGTGAGGGAAATCGTGGACAGTCCGGCATGTACACCCAATTGCGCGGGATGTTGGTGAACGATCCCACGCTCAAGCCGCTCCTGCCGGAGTTCGTGCGGACCTGCCGCGACCTCAACCATTTCTGGTCCTACGCGAAAGGGCTCCCAACTGAAAACAATCATTGGGAGCGCCGTCGCAAGCATGTCCGCGACGGTCTGACGCCGCTTTTCGACTTCCTTGAGCACAGAAATACCGCCCCGGTCGATAACGTCGCGTCCGACGTGCTGAAGTCATTTGATCCCGACGGCGTGCATGTCGTCTGGAATAGAGCCTTGGAGCGGCGCCACACGGATCCCGAAGGCGCCATCACGATCGCCCGGACGTTGCTCGAGACCGTGTGCAAACACATTCTGGACGCGACCGGCGAGACCTATACCGAGAAGGACGACCTACCCGCGTTGTATCGAGCCGTAGCCATCAAGCTCAACATCGCGCCCAGTCAGCACACCGAGGACGCCTTCAAGCGCATTCTTGGCGGAGCGACGAGCGTGGTCGAGGGCCTTGGGTCGTTGCGCAACAAAATCGGCGATGCCCATGGAAAGGGAAAGGCGGCGGTGCGACCCGCAGCGCGTCACGCCCAGCTCGCCGTCAACCTCGCGGGCGCCATGGCAACGTTTCTCGTCGAGACGTGGCGAGAGCGAACGCCGTGATGTCTCAGATGTTCTGAGAAGCCACGCGCCCTTCGTAGTGGATGAATCCGGCATCGGACTGCGGGGTCCGGTCCGGGGAAGCCCAATACTTCGCGACGCGCGCCGGCGTCACCAAGGCGGACCCGTGCTTCAGGTCGCAGTTGAACGCCATGATGGCTGCCGATGGCGCCACTAACTTGCCGGGGTTCGGTATCAGGCCGGCGGCCACGCAGGTAGCCCGGATGTCTTCGTAGGCCTCGGTGAGCACGTCGAGATCATCGTGAGATCCGATGAAGTCATCCAGGTAGACGGAAATGCAGACGCCCTTGGCGATGGCCCGGTCAATTGCCTCAGCGACCTCAGACTTCATCAGGACAAGGCTGGCCAAGAGAGGCGACTGCACGAATCCGATAGGCAAAGCGTGCTTCGGGCCGGGGAGAGGGTTCTTGACGCAGGACCACATGGAGAAGTGTCCGGCACCGGGATAGCCCCACTGCCGCAGCGCGCGCGTGACGCGCATCCGGGCGATTGAATAGTAGAAGTTCTGAATATCGATCTTGAAGAAAAGCTTGTTGTTCAGGTGCGCGTGCAGAGCGGCGACGTGTCCGCCCTTCTTGAAGTGATACATGTATGGAGGAAAAACGGCGCGCTTACTGAAGAACTGTAACATGCGCCGACCGCGGCGCTCGCATTTATCATTCGGGACGAAAAACCATTTATTGCGCGACCGATACTTGAATTGATAATTTTCGATCTTCATTGCAGTTGGCGACCTTACCCGCGATTTCGATCAGAAGTTTGATGGCAGTCAAGACCGGCACCAACCATTCCGCTACTCTGCGGGTAAGGATCGCCGCACGTGCAAAAAACTTGCGCATGGGCATCTCCATAGTTCACCGCCAGCTACCCGCGACCCAATAACTTGGAGTCGTCAACCGAGAAGCACCTGATACGTTACGTAACGCAGCGTACCAGTTGTCCGAACCGGAACATTCGAACCATTACGATCCAAATGCCGATGTCGCCAGGTCATCGCCAGCGGAAATCACAACGTGGAGATGCCGGTTCCATCTTTCAAGAGCTACTGACTCGAATCCGCATGAAAAAAGGCCTAATCTAATGGCGATCCCGGCATGACTCGAACATGCGACCTACGGTTTAGGAAACCGTCGCTCTATCCAGCTGAGCTACGGGACCGCGAAGCCGCGTCATAGCAGAGCGGGCGTCGCATCGGAAGCCGGGCGAAATGTCATATTTGGCTTGCGGCGGTGCGAATTTCAGCCGCCATCGAACCGCGTCAGGCGAGGAACCGCAGGTCGGGCTTGGCGAAGGCGCGGACGTCGGCCGTACCGGTCGCTTTCCGCGAAGACTTCAGCTCGACCGACAGCGCGAGACATCGCCGGAGCGAGGCATCGGCCTCCCTCATCTGGTTGCGCAGCTCGCGCTTGTCGAACGCGGTGAGGGCGGGATCGCCGAGGCGGCGCCATGCGGCCTCGAGCCACCTTTGCAAGGTGGCGATATGGTTCTGGATTTCCGGTTCGGTCATTCAGGCCCGGCAGAAAATCAAGGTGCTCGGCAAGCAACCTAATGCTGATTCGGCTTTTGCCAAACAGATGATCGCAATCATCCGTAATGGTACGCAATCACTGCCCCCCGGCCCTTTCGCAGCGCGGCAGCGAATGTGCGCGCGAGCCTGCCGCTTTCGGCGTGACAAGCGGGGCGGGAATGGCGACAATCTCCGTAACAACACGGAACGGGCGACACGCGCTCGCCACCACAAAACTCTGCCGGAACAACGGCGGGGCATATGCAGGGAGAGGAACCCATGAAGCGCAGGACAGTGCTTGCAGGACTTGCCGCATCGGCCGCCGCGGGCAGCCTCGGAATGCCGTCGATCCTCAGGGCGCAAGCGCCGATCTCGCTCAACGGCGCCGTCCAGTTCAACGACGACCACGCCTTCAACAGGGCGCTGATCCGCTTCGAGGAGCTGGTGAAGAAATATTACGGCCAGCCGGTCAACTTCACCCTGCACAAGAATTCCTCGCTCGGCCTCGAGAAGCAGTATTTCGAGTACATGTCTCAGGGCAAGGCGGTCGACTACGGCATCGTCTCGCCGGCGCACATGTCGACCTTCGCCAAGGCCGCGCCTTTCATCGATGCACCCTTCGTGTTCAAGGGCATCGACCACATGAACAAGGTGGTCGAGTCAGGCATCCTGTCGCCGATCGCCGACGAAGTCGCGGCCAAGGCGGAAGTCGTGCTGATCGGCTATGCCGGCGGCGGGGTGCGCAATATCTTCGCCAACAAGCCGATGAAGAACCTGGCCGAGCTCAAGGGGCTGAAAGTGCGCGTGCAGGGCGCACCGATCTGGTCGAAGACGTTTGCGGCCGTCGGCATGAGCCCGACCGTGATCGCCTACAACGAAGTCTACAACGCCATCCAGAACGGCGTGATCGCGGCCGGCGAGAACGAGGCAGCCGGCGTGGAGGCGATGAAGTTCTACGAGGTGGCGCCGCATCTCAATATGACGCAGCATGCGGTATCGATCCGCCCGATCTGCTTCTCCGTGAAGACGCTGAAGACGCTGCCGAAGCCCCTGCAGGACGCGATCATGAAGGCCGGCAAGGAAGCCGGCGACTACGGCCGCGCCCTGGAGTCGAGCGAGGAAGCCGTCAAGCTCGACACGCTGGAGAAGGCGGGCAAGCTCAAGCGCGTTCCCTTCGAGGAGCGCGACGCCATGAAGAAGCTCGCCGATCCCGTGATGGCGGTCTACGCCAAGGAAATCGGCGCCGAAGGCATCTACGAGAAGATAAACGTCGCCTGATGCGGTGTTTGAGTTGCGCTGCGGGCGGCGTCGGGGAATTCACCTCTCCCTTCGGGAGAGGTCGGCGCGTAGCGCCGGGTGAGGGATTGCGGTCTCTCGTTAGGGCGACACCCCCTCATCCGATTTGCTGCGCAAATCGACCTCTCCCCGCAGGGGAGAGGTGAATCCGAGTCCGCCGAACCGTTTTGCTGCTCTCTCGCCTTTCGCCCGCCCGGAGTGCCAATGACCGACATCCCGACGCTGCAAAGCCCGTCGCCATGGCGCCGAGTGACGGCGCTCTATGCGAAACTGCTGGAATTCCTGCTTGCCGTCGGCCTCGGCGTTCTCGTCATCCCCGTCACCCTGCAGATCATCTCGCGTTACACCTCGCTGATCCCCTCCTACATCTGGACCGAGGAGATGGCGCGTTTCCTGTTCATCTGGACCATCATGATCGGCGCCATGGTCGGCGTGCGGGAAGCGCTGCATTTCGAGGTCGACGTCTGGCCGGACCTGTCGCGGCGCTCGGAAGCGGCGGTGCGCATCCTGGCGCGGCTCGGCATCCTCGCCTTCGCGCTGGTGTTCGTGATCGCCGGCATCGAGTTCACCCGCTTTGCCTGGAACCGCACATCGGAGCTCGCCGACCTGCCGCTGTGGCTGATCCATGTCGCCTGGCCAGTCGCCGGCTTCACCTGGATCGCCTTCGCCGGCGAACAGATCATCGATGAGACGAAGATCCTGTTCGGGAGGGCGTCATGACCGGACAGATGCTCTCCGCCGGGCAAGCCGCGTTCGTCCTGTTTGGCACGTTTGTCGCGATGCTGATCATCCGCGTGCCCGTCGCTTTTGCGCTGGGGCTCGCCTGCGTGCCGATCGTCCTGATCGAACCGCGGCTGTCGCTGATGATGCTCGCGCAGGAGACCTTCAACGCCTACAATTCCTTCATCCTGCTGGCGGTGCCGTTCTTCCTGCTGACCGCCAATCTGATGAGCATCGGCGGCATCACCGACCGCCTCGTCGCGCTATCGCGCTCCATCGTCGGGAGCTGGCCGGGATCTCTGGCGCAGATCAACGTCGTGCTGTCGGTGTTCTTCGCCGGCATCTCCGGCTCCTCCACCGCAGATGCCGCGAGCCAGTCGAAGATCTTCATCGATGCACAGACCAGGGAAGGCTACGACCTCTCCTTTTCCATCGCCATCACCGCAGTCTCCGCCGTGCTTGCCGTGATCATTCCGCCCTCGATCCTGATGATCGTGTGGGGCGGGCTGATCTCGACCTCGATCGCGGCGATGTATCTCGCCGGCATCGTCCCGGGCCTCTTGATCGCAGGCGCGCAGATGGCGACCGTGCATGTCTACGCGGTGCGCCGCGGCTACCCGACCTATCCGCGCGAGACCTGGCACGAGATGGCCTGCGCAGCCTGGCGCTCGCTGCCGGCCATGATGACGCCGTTCATCATCGTCGGCGGCATCCTGCTCGGCTGGTTCACCGCCACCGAATCCGCCTGTGTCGCCGTGCTCTATTCCGTCGCGCTGTCGACCTTCTTCTACCGCGAAACCGGCTGGCGCGAGCTCTACAAGGCGCTGCTCGAAACCGGGCGCCTCGCCGGCGTCGCGCTGTTCTGCGTCGGCACCGCAAGCGCCTTCGGCTGGCTGCTCGCCTATTACCGGATTCCGCAGGAATTGCTCGCCAATGTCTCGACCTGGGGCATGGGACCGATCGCGGCCGGCTTCTTCATCGTGTTCTGCTTCCTGGTGGTGGGCTGCTTCCTCGACGCCATCCCCGCCATCATCATTGTCGGCACGGTGCTGGAGCCGCTGGCGAAATCCGTCGACCTTCACCCCGTGCAGTTCGCCATCATCTCGATCGTCTCGCTCGCCTTTGGGCTGGTGACGCCGCCCTATGGCCTGTGCCTGATGATCGCCTGCGCGGTCGCAGGCGTGCGCCTGCGCTATGCGCTCAAGGACACCGCCATCATGCTGATCCCGATGATGCTGGTGCTCGCGGCGCTCGTGATCTGGCCGGAAGTCTGCCTGTTCCTGCCGCGCTTGCTTGTGCCGCAAATGCTGAAGTAGCGGGCCATGAACTCGCTGTCGTCCCGGCGAAGGCCGGGACCCATAACCACACATGTTCGTTGTTGTAGATCAGCGTCTGGCCCATCGCCCCATAGATAGATTACGCGGAATGGGCCCCGGCCTACGCCGGGGCGACGCGACGGCTTCGTCTGCTACTGCGCCTCGGTCGCTTTGGCGCCGGAGGACTCCACCAGCTTGGCCACGCGCGGCAGGTCCGCCGCAAACAGTTTTGCGTGCGCCTCCGGCGTCAACTGCTTGTCCGGATAGGGCATCGTGCCGAGCTGCTTGAACTTCGCGACCACGTCGGGCTCGGTGACCGCCTTGCGCAGCGCGTCGTTGAGCACCGCGATGACCTCCTTCGGCGTGCCCTTGGCGACGTAGAGCCCGTGCCACATGGTGTAGTTGATCTCGGGCATGCCGAGCTCGGCCGTGGTCGGCACGTCCTTCAATTCGTCGAGCCGCGCCGTCGAGGTGATGGCAATGCCGTGCAGCATGCCGCTCTGCACCTGCTGGATCGCATTGGTCACCTGGTCCCAGAGCAGGTCGATCTGCCCGGCCAGCAGGTCGGTGATCGCAGGGTTGGAGCCGCGATAGGCGACGAAGGTCGGCTTGAAGCCGAGCACATTGCCCATCATGACCGCGCAGAGGTGGCTGTTGGTGCCTATACCGCCATGGGCGAAGTTGGCCTTGGACCCCTGCTCCTTGATCCAGCCGACATAATCCTTCGGGCTCTGCCCGGGGATCGACTTGCGTCCGACCAGCAGCATCGGCGCGTTGTTGACGAGGCCGACCGCCTCGAAATCCTTTTCGGTGTCGTAACGCAGATTGGTGAACAGGCTGGGCGCCGCGAGCAGCGCCACATGGTTGATCAGCACCGTCGTGCCGTTCGGCTCGGACTTTGCGACGCGCTCATTGGCGCGGGTGCCGCCGGCGCCGACCACGTTCTCGATCACCACGGGCTGGCCCAGCGTGCGCGACATCTGGTTGCCGATCAGCCGCGCCACGGTGTCGGTGCCGCCGCCGGCGGAATACGGCACCACCAGCGTGATCTGTCGCGAGATCGCCTGTGCCGAAGCATCGCCACTGGCGATAACCGACAGCAGCCCTGCCACAAGCCACGCGATGCCGCCGAACCGCAAAATCATGGTCGCCTCCCTGCTTTTCTTTTGCCGAATCGTATCGTCCCAGGGCGAGGAATGGCAACCGGGCGCGGCGAATGGTTGCAACCAAATCGCGGCGTATAGCCCGAAAAAACAAAGCGAATTCAGTCCCCCATGCGCGTAATCTGGGCAAATTCCTGTTCTGCCGGAAAAATGCCCCGTTCCGGGGTGACAAGCCGCGCGGGAATGGGCGACAATCTCTCGGAAATTGTGGTGTGAGAAATCTACCCTTGGGAACCGCGTCAGGCGCGTTGCTTTCTGTTGCCGTGATCGGTGGCCTGCTGGTGCTGGCGCCAACGGCTGCGCATGCGCAGTGGTGGCGCAGCGCACCGGTCGATTTTGAGTCATGCGCGGAGGCCGCCGCGAAGGCGCCGACCAAGGAAGAGACGACCTCCAAGCTCTCCGAGTGCAACGCCAAGTTCGCCGGCCGCCGCAAGCCCGGCGGCGGCTACACCTATTTCGATTTCATGCAGAACCGCAATTTCGACATTGCCGGCCCCAATCCGACGCCGGAAGAGCAGAAGAAGATCGACGAGGAGTACGTCGCCTATCTCGAGCGCGAGCGCCGCAACACCGCCGCCGCCGCGCTCAACGCCAAGCATCAGGAACAGAAGCAACAGCAGCAGGCGTCTCTGCAAGGCAGTGAAAAGGTCCCGGTGCCGGTAGCAAGCCCCGCCAAACAGCCGGCCCGCACGGCTGCCGAGCCGCCTCGCACCCGCTCGCTGAGCGGCTCCGTTGGCGGCTGTCCGAAGGGGACTTTCTCCTGCGACTGGCCGCGGCTCTCGGACGGGATCAACGACATCAAGAAGCTGTTCGGCGCGACGCCAAACAAGGGCAAGAAGAGCTCGCCGCCGAGCTGACGCCGCCGCGCGCCGCTACTGCGGCGGCTTCTTCTTCGGCTTTGCTTTTGGCGGAAGCGGCGCGGGCGTATAGATCGTGGTACCGGAATCGCCGCGGCTTTCCTGCAGCCGTCTGTCATAGCCCGGGGATGGCGACACCGTCGGCGGCACTGCGCGCGCCGGGGCAATCAGCGCGCCTGCCGTGATCAGTCCAAGCGCAATCCAGATTCGTTTCATGTCGATCTCCGCTAGGTACTATGATGTGCACCGCTTCCGCGCGATTTCAAGGCAGTCCGTTCAGCCCCGGATCTGTTCCGGCGTCAGGCCGGGCGAGCCCTTGCCGTCAGCCTCCGCCTTCCGGATCAGTTCGACGATGCGGCGCGACAGCGGCGCGGCAAGGCCCCGCCGCTCCACAATTTCTGTGATAACGCCCTGCAGATAATCGATCTCGGTGCGGCGGCCGCGCTGCAAATCTTCCCACATCGAGGAGCGCGCCTTCGGATCGATCTTCATCGTCCGCCCGAGCACGATTTGAAACAACGCATCGGGCAGGCGCAGCAGCGGCGGAATGAAGCTGACCGGGAGCGGCGCTGACGATACCGGCCTGATGCCATCCGCCTTGATCGCCGCCAGCGCTTCCTCAACCTGGTCGGCATACAGTTTGCGCCAGGAGCGCTGGGCGAGCTGCTGGCGCAGCGGCAGATCGGCCAGCGCATTGAGCGCGTTGTTCAGGTTGAACAGCAGCTTGCCCCATTGCACGCCGTTGATGTTGTCGGTGGCGCGCACTCTTAGGCCCGGCACGGAAAGCCGTTCCGCCGTGCCCGCCGCATCGCGCGCGATCACGATGTCGCCTGACGTGGCCTGGTGGAACCTGCCCTCGTCCAAGGCAATCACATTGTACGGCACCATGCCGCCGAGCACGGCGCGGCCAGGCAGCTTTTCGCGCAGCAGTGCAGCATTGCCGACGCCGTTCTGCAGGGAAACGACCACGGCGTCGGCAGGGGCGTGCCTTGCGATGAGTTCGGCCATTTCGGCGGTATCGGCGCTCTTCACCGTCACCAGCACAATCGCCGCATCGGCAAACACATCCGGATTTTCAGACAATGCGAACTGGTCGGCGGCAAGGCGACGGTCAGAGCCTTCAAAGCTGGTCAGGCGAAGGCCGTGCGTCCTGATCTCGCCGATCACCCGCGGCCGCGCCAGCAAGGCCACGCGGCGGCCGCCGGCCGCCAGCATTCCGCCGACGAAACAGCCGATACTGCCTGCGCCCGCGATGCCGATCGGCCGTTCAGAATTCATTCAGCCGCCTCCATGCAACGGTTCGATAGCAGAAGGCACGCCACCTGCCTATCGATGTACCGGTGACGCGCCTTGTAACCGTCATGGGCCGCCGCTATCTTTTCGGCGCGGGGGCCAAAGTTCGTTTGCGGGAGAGACAACCATGGGTTTGCTCGACGTATTGAATGGCATGCAGAACGGCCCGCGCGGCCCCTCCAAGCCGAGCACGGGTTCCGACAGCGGCGGGATGTCGCCGATGACAATGGCGATCCTTGCGCTGTTGGCGTGGAAAGCGCTGAAGCATTTCGGCGG
>JAKFVP010000175.1 GCA_021732175.1 Bradyrhizobium sp. | reverse complement strand
TGGTCCTGCTGGTGGTCTGGGCTGCCGACATCGGTGGTTACTTCGCCGGCCGCGGCATCGGCGGGCCAAAGCTCTGGCCCCGCGTCAGCCCGAAGAAGACCTGGGCCGGCGCCATCGGCGGTTTTGCCGGTGGTTTGGTCGTGGCGGGGGCATTTGCCGCCGCCGGGGCCGGAAAAACGGGGCCTTTTCTGGCCTTGGCGGCGTTTCTGTCTGTGATTTCCCAGCTTGGCGACCTCTTCGAATCCGCGGTAAAGCGGCGCTTCAACGTCAAGGATTCGAGCCACATCATCCCCGGTCATGGTGGGCTGATGGATCGCCTGGACGGGTTTGTCGCAGCGATCGTGGCAGCGGCGATTTTAGGGTTCCTGCGGGGCGGCGCCGATGGCGTCGGCCGCGGTCTTATGGTTTGGTGAGGCTATGAGCGCTGTTCCACTGCGTAACAACAAGGCCGCAGCCGCTGCTGTGCGCACCGTGACAGTGCTGGGCGCCACCGGCTCCATCGGCGACAGCACGATGGACCTCCTGCGCGGCGCACGCGATCGCTACAGCGTCGAGGCGCTGACCGCCAACGGCAACGTGCAGGCGCTGGCCAAGCTCGCAAAGGAATTCAACGCGCGCTTCGCGGCGGTCGCCGATCCCGCGCGCCTTGGCGAGTTGAAGGAAGCACTCGCCGGTACACGCACCGAATGCGGGGCAGGCGAGAGCGCGATCATCGAGGCTGCGGCGCGGCCCGCCGATTGGGTGATGGCTGCGGTGAGCGGCGCGGCCGGGCTGAAGCCTGCGCTCGCTGCCGTCGATCGCGGCGCAGCCGTTGCGCTCGCCAACAAGGAATGCCTCGTCTGCGCCGGCGATTTCTTCATGCAGCGCGCCGCGAAAGCAGGGGCCTGCATCCTGCCGGCCGATTCCGAACACAACGCGCTGTTCCAGGCGCTGTCGTCAGGCAATCGCGAAGAACTCGTTCGCGTCATCATCACGGCTTCGGGCGGTCCGTTCCGCACCTGGGCGCCCGCCGACATCGAGCGCGCGACGCTCGAACAGGCGCTGAAGCATCCGAACTGGAGCATGGGCCAGAAGATCACCATCGATTCCGCATCGATGATGAACAAGGGCCTCGAAGTGATCGAGGCGTCGTACCTGTTCACGCTCGCGCCTGACGAGATCGACGTGCTGGTGCATCCGCAGTCGATCATTCACGGCATGGTGGAATTTTCCGATCGTTCCGTGGTCGCGCAGCTCGGCACGCCCGACATGCGTATTCCGATCGCGCATTGTCTGGGATGGCCGGATCGCATCGTCGGACCGTCGGCCAAGCTCGACCTTGCGAAGATTGGCCAGCTCACCTTCGAAGCACCGGATTTTGAACGGTTCCCGGCGTTGCGGCTGGCGTATGAGGCGCTACGTACGGGACGTGGCGCAACCACGGTCTACAATGCCGCCAACGAAATCGCGGTCGCAGCGTTCGTTGCGGGCAAGATTCGATTCGGCGGCATTGCGCAGCTTGTCGAGGCCACCTTGAACGACTGGATTCGCGGCGGGAACCGCTCGCCGCTGACGTCTGCGGATGACGCGATTTCCGTTGACCATGTTGCGCGAAATAAGGCCGCCTCCCTATTGCCTCAAATTGCCTTAAAGGCATCCTAGAGGGTTGGGGGTGGGGCCTTTGGCTCTCGCCGAGGGGAACTTGATGTCCGATCTTTTTCTGCATAGTTTCAATACGTTGAGCCATGGGCTCATCGGTTACATCATCCCGTTCCTGTTCGTGCTGACGATCGTCGTGTTCTTCCACGAACTCGGTCACTTCCTGGTCGCCCGCTGGTGCGGCGTGAAAGTGTTAACGTTCTCGCTCGGCTTCGGCCCGGAACTGTTCGGTTTCAACGATCGTCACGGCACCCGCTGGAAGGTCTCCGCGATCCCGCTCGGCGGCTATGTGAAGTTCTTCGGTGACGACACCGAGGCTTCCACGCCCTCGGCCGCAACGCTCGGCAGCATGACGGCTGAAGAGCGCGCGGGAAGTTTCCATCACAAGAAGGTTGGTCCGCGCGCGGCGATCGTTGCGGCCGGTCCGTTCGCGAACTTCATTCTCGCGATCGTGATCTTCACCTGCCTGTTCACGTTCATGGGCAAGCCGAGCACGAGCGCGCGCGTCGACAAGGTCGAGCCGGGCAGTGCGGCTGCCAGCGCCGGCTTCCAGACCGGCGACGTCGTGACTGCGATCGACGGCAAGACGATCGGCTCTTTCTCCGACATGCAGCGCATCGTCGGCATTCATCCCGGCGATACCCTGACCTTCACCGTCAAGCGCGGCGAATCCAGCGTGACGCTGAAAGGCACGCCGGAATTGCGCGAAGTGAAGGATCCCTTCGGCAACACGCACAAGCTCGGCGTGATGGGAATCACCCGCGCGACGGCGCCGGGCGACGTCGTCACCGAACGCGTCGATCCCGCGACCGCGGCCTGGCTTGGCGTCAAGGAAACCTGGTTCGTGGTGGATCGGACGCTGGCCTATATCGGCGGCGTATTCACGGGGCGCGAGGCGGCCGACCAGGTCGGCGGCCCGCTGCGGATTGCGCAGATATCCGGCCAGGTGGCGACCATTGGTCTCGCCGCACTGGTGCATCTGGCGGCCGTGCTTTCGATCTCGATCGGGCTCCTGAACCTGTTCCCGGTGCCGCTGCTCGATGGCGGTCACCTTTTGTTCTATCTGGTCGAGGCCATCAGGGGCCGGCCGTTATCCGAGCGCGCGCAGGAGATGGGTTTCCGAATCGGGCTCGGTTTAGTGCTGATGTTGATGGTATTTGCGACCTACAACGACATCCTGCACCTGGCGGCATCCTGATGGGGCTTTTTTGTGACGTTGCCATTGGGCAACGTGTTGGAATGAAAATGGAATCGCGCTGCGCCATAGCGTTTGCCCCTCGGGCAAAATTGGCTACAAGCAGGGCAACAGGTTGGGAATCTGCCGGCTCCTGGGGGTGTGGGGCCGGTATCGGAATGACAAGGGCGCTTGGCGCATGAATTTTGGAATGCGAGTACGGGGCGGCGTGTTGGCCGCCCTGATCATGTACGCCGTGCCGGTCGCCGCCACGTTGTCGGCTGCGCTTTTCTCGTCGCCGGCCGTCGCCCAGACGGCCGCCTCTATTGCGGTTGAGGGCAACCGCCGCGTCGAAGCCGAGACCATTCGTTCCTATTTCCGCTCCGGCCCCGGCGGCCGCCTCGGCCAGGCTCAGATCGACGACGGCCTCAAGGCCCTGATCGAAACCGGCCTGTTCCAGGACGTCCGCATCAACACGGTGGGCGGCCGGATCGTCGTCGTCGTGGTTGAAAACCCCGTCATTGGCCGCATCGCCTTCGAGGGCAACAAGAAGGTCAAGGACGACCAGCTCTCTGCCGAAATCCAGTCCAAGCCGCGCGGCACCTTCTCGCGCCCGATGGTGCAGTCGGATGCGCAGCGCATCGCCGAAATCTACCGCCGCTCCGGCCGCTACGACGTGCGCGTCAACCCCGAGATCATCGAGCAGCCCAATAACCGCGTCGACCTGATCTTCACCATCACCGAAGGCTCCAAGACCGGCGTGCGCTCGATCGATTTCGTCGGCAACGTCGCCTATTCGTCATATCGCCTGCGCGACATCATCAAGACCCGCGAATCGAACCTGCTCAGCTTCCTCGGCGGCGCCGACGTCTACGACCCCGATCGTGTCGAGGCGGACCGCGACCTGATCCGCCGCTTCTACCTGAAGAACGGCTATGCCGACGTGCAGGTGGTCGCTGCGATGACCGAATACGATCCGGAGAAGAAGGGCTTCCTGGTCACCTTCAAGATCGAGGAAGGCCAGCAGTACCGCGTCGCTGCGGTGAACTACGTCTCTTCGATCCCGAATTTCGACGCCAACGTGCTGCGCACCTGGTCGCGCGTCAATGTCGGCGGCACCTACAACGCCGAAGCGCTGGAAAAGTCGATCGAGGAAATGCAGATCGAGGCCTCGCGCCGCGGCTACGCGTTCGCGGTGGTCCGTCCGCGCGGCGATCGCAATTTCGAGGCGCACACCGTCACGATCACCTTCGCGGTGGACGAAGGCCCGCGCACCTATATCGAGCGCATCAACATCCGCGGCAACACCCGCACCCGCGACTACGTGATTCGCCGCGAATTCGACCTCTCCGAGGGCGATGCCTACAACCGCGCGCTCGTCGATCGCGCCGAGCGCCGCCTGAAGAACCTCGACTTCTTCAAGAGCGTGAAGATCGTCACCGAGCCGGGCTCCTCCAGCGATCGCGTGATCCTGATCGTCGATCTCGAAGAGAAATCCACCGGCGACTTCTCGGTCTCGGGCGGCTACTCCACCACCGACGGTGCGCTTGCCGAAGTCAGCATCTCCGAGCGCAACTTCCTCGGCCGCGGCCTGTTTGCGAAGGCGGCGGTGACCTACGGCCAGTATGCCCGCGGCTACACGCTGTCCTTTGTCGATCCGTATCTGTTCGACTATCGCGTCGCCCTCGGCCTCGACCTCTATCAGCGCGAGCAGCTCGCCAACAGCTACATCTCGTACGGAACGAAGACGTTCGGCTTCAGCCCGCGGCTCGGTTTCCAGCTCCGCGAAGACCTCGCGCTGCAGCTGCGTTACTCGATCTACCAGCAGGAACTGAAGCTGCCGGATGCGCTGCGCAACTGTAACAACGATCCCTTCAATCCCACGATGGCGTTCAACCCGACGCCCGCGTTCGTGAACTCGGTGAACGGCGTGTTGCCGGCGCCCGCGACCGATGCGTCCGGGGTCGGCCTGTGGTGCTACAGCGACGGCGAAGCTTCGCTGCCGGTTCGCAAGGAGCTGCAGAGCGGCAAGATCCTGACCTCGGCGGTCGGCTACTCCCTCAACTTCAACACGCTCGACAACAACAAGAACCCGACCGACGGCCTGTTGGTCGACGTCCGGCAGGACTTCGCCGGTGTCGGCGGCGACGTCACCTATCTGAAGACCGCGGGCGACCTGAAGTACTACACGCCGCTGGTCTCCGATATCGTCGGCCTGATCCATCTGCAGGGCGGTATCCTGACCAAGGTGGGGGCGGACCTGCGCATGCTGGATCACTTCCAGATGGGCCCGAACCTCGTCCGCGGCTTCGCGCCGAACGGCATCGGTCCGCGATCGATCAACCCGTTCACCTCGATGGACGCGCTCGGCGGCACCAAGTTCTGGGGCGCCTCGTTCGAATTGCAGATGCCGTTCTGGTTCCTGCCCAAGGAAGTCGGTCTGAAGGGCTCGGTCTATGCCGATGCCGGCGGCCTGTATGATTACAAGGGGCCGACGACCTGGACTTACACCGGCGAGGTCACGACGCCCTTCAACTCGACCTGCGCGCTGCCGACCAAGCCCGGCGTGTATCCTGCCTATGCCGGCACCTGCACTGGCCTCGTCTATGACGACAGCAGCGTGGTCCGCACCTCGGTCGGCGTGGGTCTGATCTGGGCCTCTCCGTTCGGTCCGCTGCGCTTCGACTACGCCGTGCCGCTCACCAAGGGTCAGTTCGACCGCGTGCAGCAGTTCAAGTTCGGCGGCGGCACGTCTTTCTAAGTGGACTTTCCTGTGATTGGGTACGCCCCGCGCAAGCGAGCGTACCCGTAAGGCGCGGCCTTCAAGGCCGCTCTGACGCCCCGGCAGCGGGGTTCTGGTGCGGTCATTTTGCGGGACCGCGACGGGTACGATGGCGCAGCCTACATTCTTCCAGAAACCTTCCCCGACGACGCTGGCGGACGTTGCCGCGCTGGCGAAGGCTGTGCTTGCCGATCCTGCGCAGGGCGGGCGGGAGATTCGCGGCCTTGCCGCGCTCGACGAGGCCGGGCCCCGGCATCTGACGTTTTTCGACAATCTCAAATATGCCGATCAACTCGCCGCCACCAAGGCCGGTGCTTGCCTTGTCAGCGACCGCTTTGCCGGGCGCGTGCCCGATCATGTTGCGGTCCTGAAGGCGGCTCAGCCGTTCCGCGCTTTCGTGCGGATCGCGCGGGAATGGCACGGCGATACGCTGCGGCCCAGTTCCTGGGTCGGCAATGAGGGTATCGCCCCATCAGCCATCATCGATCCCACCGCACGCCTCGAGGACGGCGTCGTGGTCGATCCGCTGGCGGTGATCGGCCCCGGCGTCGAGATCGGCGCGGGCACCGTGATTGGCGCGGGCGCCGTGATCGGTCCGGGCGTGAAGATCGGCCGCGACTGCAACGTCGGGGCCCATACGGCCATCCAGGCCTCGCTGATCGGCAACGACGTGCTGATCCATCCCGGCTGCAGCATCGGCCAGGACGGCTACGGTTTCGTGTTTTTCGGCCCCGAGGGGCATCTGAAGGTGCCGCAGACCGGCCGCGTGCTGATCCAGAACGACGTCGAGATCGGCGCCGGCACCACCATCGACCGCGGCAGCCTGCGGGACACCGTGATCGGCGAGGGCACCAAAATCGACAATCAGGTCCAGATCGGCCACAATGTGACCATCGGCAGGCACTGCCTGCTCGCGGCCCAGATCGGGCTCGCCGGCAGCCTGACAATCGGCGACAACGTGGCGATCGGCGCCAAGGCGGGGCTCAACAACCACATCAAGATCGGCGACGGGGCGCAGATCGCGGCGATGAGTGCAGTGAAGGACGATATTCCCGCGGGCGAGCGTTGGGGCGGTCACCTGGCCCGGCCGACCAGGCAATGGTTCCGGGAAACGCTGGCGCTTGAACGTCTGGCGAAAGAAGCGGCGCCAAAAGGCGAGAGGAAGGAGTGATGGAGGAATCACCGGTCAGGTTCGATGTCGTTCCCATCGAGGACATCCTGAAAACGTTGCCGCATCGCTACCCGATGCTGCTGATCGACCGGGTGATCAACATCCGGGAAGATTACAGCGGCACCGGCATCAAGAACGTCACCTTCAACGAGCCGTGCTTCCTCGGGCATTTTCCCGACCGCCCGGTCTATCCCGGCGTGATGATGATCGAGGCCATGGCGCAGACCGCGGGGGTTATCGGCATCAAGTCGGTCACCGGCACCGAGAAGCCGCGTGCGGTGTATTTCCTGACTATCGACAAGTGCAAGTTCCGCAAGCCGGTGAGCCCCGGCGACACCATCGAGTACCACATGCGCTCGATCGGGCGGCGCAAGGCGATGTGGTGGTTCCATGGCGATGCCAAGGTCAACGGGCAGGTCGTGGCGGAAGCCGATGTCGGCGCGATGCTGACCGACTGACAGATATGAAGAAGATCGACCCGACTGCGCGTATCGAGGACGGCGCCGTGATCGGCGACGGCAGCACGATCGGCCCCTATTGCGTGATCGGTGCCAACGCCGTGATCGGCACCGGCTGCACACTGGCCTCGCATGTCACCGTCAGCGGGCACACGACAATCGGCAACGACTGCACGATCTCGCCCTTCGTAGCCCTCGGCGGTCCGCCGCAGGATTTGAGCTATCGCGGCGAGCCGACGCGCCTTGAGATCGGCAATGGCGTGACCATGCGTGAGGGCGTGACGATGAATGTCGGCACGGTCAAGGGCGGCGGGCTGACCCGCGTCGGTAACCGCGGTTTCTTCATGAACAACAGCCATGTCGGCCATGACTGTACGGTCGGCGATGACGTGATCTTTGCGACTTCGGCGACGCTCGGCGGCCACTGCGAGATCGGCGATTTCGTCTATATCGGCGGGCTGTCGGCCGTGCACCAGTTCACCCGGATCGGGCCGCAGGTGATGGTCGGCGGCGTCTGCGGCGTGCGTGGCGACGTCATCCCGTTCGGTCTTGCCAACGGGCAGTATGCCGTGCTCGAGGGCCTCAACCTCATCGGCATGAAGCGGCGCAAGTTCACCAAGCAGCGGCTGGCGACCGTGCGCGGCTTCTATCAAAAACTGTTTCACGGCCCCGGCATCTTCGCCGAGCGTCTCGAGGCGGTGCAGCCAATGGCGGCGGAAGACCCGGCGATTGCCCAGATCCTGACATTCATCGCCGGCGCCAAGCACCGCGCGCTTTGCCTGCCGGCCGGTAGCGGCAGCTAGCATAGGGACGGCCGCAAGCCATGACATCAGCGGCTACCAATCTCTCTTCACCGGTGGGCGTGATCGCAGGTGGCGGCGCCATGCCGTTTGCGGTCGCGGATTCGCTTGCCGCGCGGGGAATTGCCGCGGTGATCTTCGCGCTCAAGGGCGCCTGCGATCCCGCACAGGTCGCGCGCTTCCGGCATCACTGGATTTCGCTGGGCCAGTTCGGCAAGACGACAAGACTGCTTCGCAGCGAGGGCTGCCGCGATCTGATCTTCATCGGAACGCTGGCGCGCCCGGCGCTCTCCGATATCAGGCTCGACTGGGGCACGCTTCGCGTGATGGGCCAGGTGGTGGCATCGTTTCGCGGCGGCGACGATCATCTGCTCTCCGGCATCGGCCGCATCTTCGAGCGCGACGGCTTTCGCCTGATCGGCATCAAGGACGCCGCGCCCGACCTGTTGATGCCCGAGGGCTGTATTACCCGCGCCGCGCCCGATGGCGACGCATCGGCGGACATCGAAAAGGGCAGGGAAGTGCTGGCGGCGCTGAGCCCGTTCGACATCGGCCAGGCCGCCGTCGTGATCGACGGCCATGTCGTCGCGGTCGAGGACATCGAGGGCACAGACGGTCTGCTCGCGCGCGTCGCGCGGTTGCGTAGCGAAGGGCGCATTCGCGCCAAAGCGGGCGGTGGGGTGCTGGTGAAGATGCCGAAGAGCGGCCAGGACCTGCGCTACGACCTGCCGACGATCGGCCCGCGTACGGTGCAGGGCGTGGCGAATGCCGGGCTTGCCGGCATTGCGGTTGCCGCCGGCAATACCATCGCGGCGGAACCGCAGGCCATGATCGAGGCCGCCGACACGGCCGGCCTGTTCGTCACGGGGCTTGCCAAGGAACTTGCCAAGGGGCTTGCGAAGTGAACGTCGCGCGCACCAGCCCGAACACGGGCCGAAAAATCTTCCTGATCGCGACGGAAGAGTCGGGCGACCGGCTTGGCGCCAACCTGATGAAGGTGCTGCGTCAGCGGCTCGGCGGCGCGGTGCAGTTCGAGGGCGTCGGCGGCCGCGCCATGGCGACCGAGGGACTGACCTCACGTTTCCCGATCGAGGAATTATCGATCATCGGGCTTGCTGCCGTGGTGCGGCAACTGCCGGCGATCATGCGGCGCATTCGCGAGACGGCGGATGCCGTCATTGCGGCGCAGCCCGACATTCTCGTCATCATCGACAGCCCCGACTTCACCCACCGCGTGGCCAGGCGCGTGCGCGCGAGAGCGCCGCACATCCCCGTTGTCGACTACGTCTCGCCGACCGTCTGGGCATGGCGGCCAGGCCGCGCCCGCGCCATGAAGCCCTACATCGATCACGTGCTGGCGCTGCTGCCGTTCGAGCCCGACACCTACGAGCAACTGCACGGTCCGCCCTGCAGCTATGTCGGCCATCCCCTGACCGAGCAGATCGGCCAGCTCCGCCCCAACGTCGAGGAGCAGGGCCGGCGCGATGCGAAGCCGCCGGTGCTCTTGATCCTGCCCGGCAGCCGCCGCAGCGAGATCAAGCACCACATGACCGCGTTCGGCATGACGTTGACGCGCCTGGATGCCGAAGGCGTCGCCTTCGAGGCCGTGCTGCCGACCATGCCGCATCTCGAAGAGGCGATCTCGGCCGCGCTGAAATTCTGGAAGATCCAGCCGCGCGTCGTGATCGGGGAAGACGAGAAGCGCGCCGCCTTCCGCACGGCCCATGCGGCGCTCGCCAAATCCGGCACCGTGACGCTGGAGCTTGCGCTATCAGGTGTGCCGATGGTCGCGGCCTATCGCACCGGCGCGATGGAAGCCTTCGTGCTGCGGCGCGCGATCCGGGTCAATTCGGTGATCCTGGCCAATCTCGTGGTCGGCGAGAACGTCGTGCCGGAATTCCTGCAGGAGAATTGCCGCTCGGAGCGGCTGTTGCCGGCGCTGCGCGACGTGCTCAGCGACAGCCCGATGCGGCGTAAACAGCTGGAAGCGTTCGCGCGCATCGATTCCATCATGTCGACCGGCAATCAGCCGCCAAGCGTCCGCGCCGCCGAGATCGTGCTGGCGACGATGCGGAAAGCGCGCGCACCGGGTTGAGCAAACGAAAAAGCCGGATGCGGCGACCGCATCCGGCTTTGTTTCGTGGAATCAGCGAGACTTACTTGCGCTTCTCCGGCGGCACGTAGTCGCGGCGGGCAACGCCGGTGTAGAGCTGGCGCGGACGGCCGATCTTCTGGTGCGGATCCTCGATCATCTCGCTCCACTGGCTGATCCAGCCGACGGTGCGGGCGACCGCGAACAGCACGGTGAACATCGAGGTCGGGAAGCCCATCGCCTTCAGCGTGATGCCCGAATAGAAGTCGACGTTCGGGTACAGCTTGCGGTCGATGAAGTACTGGTCGTTGAGCGCGATCTTCTCGAGCTCGAGCGCGACCTTCAGCATCGGATCGTCGCCGTGGCCGGTCTCCTTCAGCACCGCGTGACACATCTTCTGCATGATCTTGGCGCGCGGGTCGTAGTTCTTGTAGACGCGGTGACCGAAGCCCATCAGGCGGACTTCCGAATTCTTGTCCTTCACCTTCTTGATGAAGTCCGGAATCTTGTCGACGGTGCCGATGTCGGCCAGCATCGCCAGCGCCGCTTCATTGGCGCCGCCATGGGCCGGACCCCACAGGCAGGCGATGCCGGCGGCGATACAGGCAAACGGGTTGGCGCCGGAGGAGCCGGCGATACGCACCGTCGAGGTCGAGGCGTTCTGCTCGTGGTCCGCGTGCAGGATCAGGATCTTGTCCAGCGCGTCCGCCATCACCGGATTGATCTTGTATTCCTCGCACGGCACAGCGAAGCACATGTGCAGGAAGTTCTCGGCAAAGGAGAGCGAGTTCTTCGGATACATGAAGGGCTGGCCGACCGTGTATTTGTAGGCCATCGCGGCCAGCGTCGGCACCTTCGCGATCATGCGCATCGAGGCGATCATGCGCTGCTGCGGATCGTTGATGTCGGTGGAGTCGTGGTAGAACGCGGCGAGTGCGCCGACGGCTGCGACCATGATCGCCATCGGATGGGCGTCGCGGCGGAAGCCCTGGAAGAAGCGGGCCATCTGCTCATGCACCATCGTGTGGTGGATCACGCGGTGGTCGAAATCCTTCTTCTGCGCGGGCGTCGGCAGTTCCCCGTAGAGCAGCAGGTAGCAGGTTTCCAGGAAGTCGCCCTTCTCGGCGAGCTGTTCGATCGGGTAGCCGCGGTATTCGAGAATGCCGGCGTCGCCGTCGATATAGGTGATCTTGGACTGGCAGCTTCCGGTCGAGGTGAAGCCGGGGTCATAGGTGAACATGCCCGCCTGGGCGTAGAGCTTGGCGATGTCGATGACGTCAGGCCCGACGGTGCCGCTCAGGATGGGAAATCGTAGGTCTTGTTACCGACCGTAAGGGTTGCAGTCTT
>JAKFVP010000648.1 GCA_021732175.1 Bradyrhizobium sp. | reverse complement strand
ATCGCGGCAGCGACGCGGGCGATACGGCCCTCGCCGCCGCGCTGAAGAAGCGCCCCAGCGTGATCGCCGCCGCGGCCGTCTTTCCGGAGGCGCTCCAGTCGGTCGACACGACCGACAACAGCGCGCTGGCGCGCCTGCCGCGCGCAGAGCGGTTCCTGCTCCCGCTCAAGACATTCGCCGACCATGCCGCGAGCGGCGTGGTCAATCTGAACACCGACCCCTCCGGCACGCCGCGCGGCGCGCCGATGCTGTTTCGCACCGCCGACAAGATCGAGCTGTCGTTTCCGCTGCGCATCGCAGGAATTTCCGAGGGCGCAGAGCCGGTCATCGCGCGCGACGGAATCTCGATCGGGAAAAAGCATATCTCGACTGATATCGACAACGTGCTTCCTCTGGCATTTTATGGCCGGCACGGCACCATCCGGACGGTGAGCGCCGTTTCGCTGCTGAACGGCGAAGTCACGCCCGCCGCCATCCGGGATCGCATCGTCGTCATCGGCGCGACCTTGACCGGCGGCGGCGACACCTTTTCCACCCCGTTCGACCGGGTGACACCGGGCGTGGAGATCATCGCAACCGCGGTCGGCCATCTCATCAGCGGCGGCGAACTGCGGCGCGACCGTGCGACGCGGGCGGTCGATGCGGCCCTCGCCGTGATCCTCACGCTGGTGCTGGTCGCCCTGCTCGCCTGGCAGCGCAGCGCGCTCGCCTTGCTGTCGATCGCGGCCGTGCTGCTGATCGCCACGATTGCCAACTATGCGGCATTCTCGCGCGGCATCTGGCTCAGCGGCGCGTTGCCGCTCGCAGCGGCAGGTCCCCCCGCCATCCTGTTCGGCGCCGTGCAGCTCTGGCTGAACCGGCGGCAGGCGCAGTATTTCGCAAGGAAGAGCGACCTGTTGCAACAGTTTCAGGCGCCCGCACTTCGGGAGTGGCTGGCCGCCAATCCGGACTTCCTGCGCGTACCCGTGCATCGCGACGCCGCGATCGTGTTCATCGATCTCTCCGGCTTCACCGCGATCACCGAGACGCTCGGGATGGATGCAACGCAGCGCCTGCTGACGGATTTCCACGCCCTGATCGACCGCGAGGTTGAGGAACATGGCGGATTCATCACAGGCTTCATGGGGGACGGGGCGATGATCCTGTTCGGCCTGCCCGAGAGCATGCCTGATGACGCCCGCAATGCCGCGCTGTGCTGCATCAAGCTGTGCGACAACACCGAGCAATGGATCCAGTCGCTACCGGCATCGACCGGATCGCGCATCGGCGTCAAGGTCGGTGCTCATTTCGGCGCGATCGTCGCCTCGCGGCTCGGCGGCGGCAGCCACCAGCACATCACCGCGACCGGCGATATCGTCAACGTCGCGAGCCGGCTGATGGAGGTTGCCGCCAAGCAGGGCGCGGCGCTGGCGGTGAGCGACGATCTGTTGCGCCAGCCGGGCGCCGAATCCGCACTTCGCGGGTCCGGCATCCTGAGCGGACCGAAGGAGACGCGGATCCGCGGCCGCACAGGCGCGCTTTCGGTCTGGTTCTGGCGCAGCGACAGCAGCGGCCAGGACGAGTCGGCGCTGCTGCGCTAGATCAGGCCGCGCGCACGGAGTTGAGGAATTTCTCGACTTCCAGCTTGAGCCGGTTGCTGTCGCCGGAGAGCATTTGCGCCGCCGACAGCACCTGCGCGGAAGCCGATCCGGTCTCGCCCGCGCCACGCTGGACGTCGCCGATATTGTCGGAGACTCGCTGGGTGCCTTGAGCTGCCTGCTGTACGTTGCGGGAGATTTCCTGCGTCGCAGCACCCTGCTCTTCCACCGCAGCGGCGATCGTCGAGGAAATTTCCGACAACTTTTCGATAGTGTCGCTGATGTCCCTGATGGCGTGAACCGAATCCTGCGTCGCCGACTGAATGCCTGAAATCTGCTGGCTGATCTCGCCGGTGGCTTTCGCGGTCTGCTCTGCCAACGCCTTCACTTCGGAGGCAACCACGGCGAAGCCACGGCCCGCTTCGCCGGCGCGCGCAGCCTCGATGGTCGCGTTCAGCGCGAGCAGGTTGGTCTGGCCCGCGATGGTATTGATCAACTCGACGACGTCGCCGATACGGCCCGCCGCCTTCGACAGTTCGCCGACGCGATCGTTGGTGGTGCGCGCCTGGTCGACGGCCTCATTGGCCATCCGCGCCGATTCCTGCACTTGGCGGCTGATCTCGTTGACTGAGGAAGAAAGCTCTTCGGTAGCGGTGGCGACGGACTGCACATTGGCCGAGGCCTGCTCTGACGCGGTTGCGACGGTGGTGGTGACCACCTGTGATCGCTTCGCCGTGTCAGTGAGCGTCGTGGCGGAGGCCTCCAGCTCGGTCGAAGCCGAAGAGACTGTTTCCACGATCTCGCCGACCGCACCTTCGAATGCATCGGCAAGCTTGCGCATGTCGGCCTTGCGCCGCTCCGCCTGATGCCTCTCCGCCTCCTGCTGTTCGGCCCGCAGGCGCTCCGTCTCGACCATGTTGTTCTTGAAGACTTCGACGGCGCCCGCCATCTCGCCGATCTCATCGCGCCGGCCCACGCTGGGCACATCCACTGCAGCATCGCCCTTCGCCAACCGTGTCATGGCGCCGACCATGGCGAGCAGCGCCTTCGAGATCGACTTGCCGATCAACAGCGACGTAGCGCTCACGATCATGAACGCGAGGGCGAAGGTCACCAACATCCAGGTGCGGATGGAATTGCGTGTACCGGTTTCAGCGGTTTCGGCGACTTTGTATCGCTCCTCGATGCGCTGGCCGATTTCGGCAATGGCGGGCTCGATGCGATGAAACTCCTTGGACATTGCCGCGCCGTGGCTGATTACTTCCTTCATGCCTTCGGCCCACGCGACGAAGTCGGCCTGGTATTTTTGCAACTTCTTCTGGATGTCGGCCTTCGACGCCGGCTCCAGGCTCGATGCTTCCAAGAGCTTGGAGAACTCAATGACGGCTTTCTTCAGCTCTCCGACATATTTCTGGTCGCGGCGCAGCATGAAGTCCTTCTCATGCCGGCGCAGCATCAGCATGGCTCCGGTCAGGCGTGGCTCGTCGCTTTCCTTCAGCTTGGTCTCGATGTCGTGCACCGCTCCACGCAGCGAGCCGGAAAGCCCCAGCGTTTCGTTGAGCCCGAGCTTCACCTCGGCCTGCTCGAGCGCGTTGAATTCCTTCGCGTAGGTGTCGTAGCCGGCTCGCACCATATCGACTTTGTCGGCAATGCCGGCAAACCCATCGGCCCGCGCCTGGCTCTTCAGGGTGTCGAGTCCACGAACGATGCCGGCGCTCAACTCGGCATGACGCTTGGAATAGGCCTGATCGCGACGCAGCTGAAAGTCCTTCTCGGCGCGGCGGGCCTCCAGCATGTCGTTCGCAATCTTGCTGTTGAGGTTGGAAATGTTGCGCGCGACCTCAGCCGTAGTCCGGGAATTCTCCTGCGACCAGCTCCCGACTTCATAGATTGCTCCGACCGCGACAAGTGCGAGCAGGCCAACGGCCCCGATAGCCATGATTCTGTGGGTGAGACGAATAGAGAAGCCGCGCATGGAAGTCCCCCGGAATTTCAATCGATCGGCGCTGAAACAAAATGCGTGACGCCGCGGCCTTGGATGGACAGGCGACGCCCCGGTATCGGCACAAGATACCGCGAAGTTGCCACGCCAATCTTAATTCGCGGTCGGTACAACTACGGGGATATGCATCCGAAGTATCTGAGATAGACCGCCTATTCGGAACGTCATACAATTGTCATATGCATGCCCAATGCAAACCTATACGATAGGTTGCAAACCCGCGGGGCGGTGCCCAGAGCGGCGGCCGCCAACGGTCTCCTCATCTGCTGCGCCGCACTTTCAGGCCGCCCGGACCGAGTCGAGGAACTTGGCGACCTCCACCTTCAGACGAGTGCTGTCGCCGGACAGCATCTGCGCCGCGGACAAGACCTGGGAGGAAGCCGATCCGGTTTCGCCCGCGCCGCGCTGGACATCACTGATGTTGACCGAGACCTGCTGGGTCCCCAGCGCGGCCTGCTGCACATTGCGGGAAATCTCCTGCGTCGCGGCGCCCTGCTCTTCCACGGCGGCCGCGATCGTCGAGGCAATTTCCGAAAGGCGCTCGATCGTACCGCTGATCTCCTTGATCGCATCGACCGACTCCTGGGTCGCGGTCTGGATGCCCGAGATCTGCTGACTGATTTCCCCGGTGGCCTTCGCGGTCTGCTCGGCCAGCGCCTTCACTTCAGAGGCAACAACCGCAAAGCCGCGGCCGGCCTCGCCCGCGCGCGCCGCTTCGATGGTCGCGTTCAAAGCCAGCAGATTGGTCTGGCCCGCAATGGTGTTGATCAGTTCGACAACGTCGCCGATCCGGCCGGCCGCTTTCGACAATTCGCTGACGCGATCGGTGGTGCCACGCGCCTGGTCGACGGCCTCGCCGGCCATCCGCGCGGATTCCTGCACCTGGCGGCTGATCTCGGTCACGGAAGAGGTCAGCTCCTCGGTGGCCGACGCCACCGACTGCACATTGGTCGAGGCCTCCTCGGACGCGGCCGCTACCGTCGTTGCCAGTTGCTGCGAGCGTTCTGCCGTTGCAGTGAGCGTCTTCGCTGAGGCCTCCAGTTCCGTCGACGCGGAGGATACCGTTTCGACGATCTCGCCGATCCTGGCTTCGAAATTATCGGCCAGTTCGTTCATCGCGGCGGCCTTCTCCGCCCGCGCGGCCTTTTCCATCGCCTCGCGCTCGGCCTGCATCGCCTGGACCTTCTCGGCGTTCTGCTTGAACACCTGCAATGCGCCGGCCATTGCGCCCATCTCGTCGCGGCGATCGACACAGGGCACAGCGATCGACGTATTGCCGCCGGCAATCTCGCCCATGGCCGCCGTCATCTGTCCGATCGACCGGACGATGCGGTTGAACACCATCCAGAGCGCACCCGCTGCAAGCAGAATCGAGAAAGCCATCAGGATGGCGTTCACCAGCAGCGTATTGAGGCTGCTGCGTTGCGCCGCATCGGCCAGCTTCGCAGCTTCCTGACTGCCGAGCGTGCTGAGCGAAATCACATCATCGATCGCCTTGGTTGCCTGGCCGAACCATTCGGCGGAATTAACCGGATAAGTTCCGCCGCCAATGCCCGCGGCATAAACTCCCTTGCGGGCGTCCTCGAAGCGGCGGAACACGTTTTCGCGCACGCGCTCGGTCGCCGTCACGATGCTCGGCGGCGCCGACGATTTTGCCGCATAGGCCTGCACATAGTCCCAGGCGGCGTCGAGGCGTCCGCGGAATGTCGCGAGATTGCTGATTTCCTGCGAGGTCATCGGCTTCCCCGAGGCTATGAGCGCTGCCACCGCTGCCCGCTCGCGGCCGAGATACTCGCTCATGATCCAGACGAAGTGCTTGAAGTTCTGCAGGCTCGACAGGCGTGACTGGATATCATCCTCTTCCATGGCGGCCGCGACACGAAGATTCTGGCTCGCCGCAATCAACGCGGTGATGGTCGGAGCCCACTGCGATACGACGGCGGCCTCGCGCGAGCCCGCCGGCTTGGCGATCTCGGCATCCGCACGCGCGCGAAGCGCCACGACCTGCTCATGCGCGCGCCTGGCGGCGGCAATCATCTGGTCCTTGCTGGCGAAATGCCGCTCGGCCATGCGGGCCAGCGCCTGCTCGAACGGTTGATCGCCGGCCTTGCGGAAGTTGCCGATCGCGGTCTTCTGCGCATCCGTCGCGGATTCCGCGGCGTTGAGTGCGAGGTTGGTGGCGCCGCGCTCGCGAGCCCACTGGCCGGCGCTTTCCAGCAACAGGTCGGCGGTTTCATTGACTGATGCCGCATCGGAGGCCGTCGCGCGCTCCAGATTTGCATTGCGCAGCACATATCCGGAGATACCGATGCCGAACAGGGCCAGCAGCGAGACCGCGGCAACAAGCAGATTGCGAATGCTCCATACCGTCGCGGCGCGCGCGGACGTATCGATAGCGGACATTTCCTCTACCCCAATGAGCGATTCGGAAAGCCGCCTGGTTGGTGTCTTGGCCAGGCCGCCCCGACATTTCCATGAACCACCGACTCATCCCCTGGGGTGGTCGGGCAAAGCATCGCAAAGCAATTGCGCGATGGGACTGACGCGATCTCGTTGGACCGCGCGCCATGACGAAGGCGCTTTCGGGAGATCGTATGCCCGAGGTTCCACGCTAATATTAACGGCGGCTGCGTAGAATTACGGGAAAACGCAGGGAAATAGCTGAAAACAAGCACCTTTTGCGTGCTTCTGAATTCACATGCACGCTGAGATCAAGGTGCGATTGAAAAATCGAAACGTGTGATGGCTGGCGCCACCGGCGAAAATCTCATGGCTCGGTTATGCCGATTGATTCCGACACGAGCCGCACCCTGAAAACCGGCCGGCTGGCCGCATCGAGAAGCTCCATCCGCCATTCCGCGTCCTGCTTCAGGCCATGTGCGACGCTGCCGAGCAGATCGGCGCAGATGCGCCGCATCTCGCTCCACGCTGCGTCGTGGCTTTCGAACTCGATGCCCTGCACCGAAGCGCCGGCATAACGGCCCTGACTGATACGGAAGAAATATTGCGGCATGTCTGCGCTCGTCCCTCTAGGCCTTTTGCATGGCCATTTGCCGGGAGCGTGCCGCAGGAGTGGCTATCAACGCATGAAGATGGCGGGCCGTACAACTACGGCCCGAAATGCATGATGACATGCTGAATGGATTCGAGCGTCAGTCCGCCGAGCTGCGCAGCTCGGGTGCGCTTTCAGGTTTGGCCGGCTCGGGGTGCGCTTCCCGCTTCACCGGCTCGAGCTTTGCGCTCTCCACGGCCGGCGTCGCGACGCTGGCGGAGACTTCCGCGCGCGCATCGGACGAACGGGCCTCGCTGGCGTGCAGCGAGCGCGGCCGGGCCACCGAGCGCGCCATCAGCATCTGATGGCCGCCGCCCTGATGGCGGAAATCGCAATAGGCGAAGCCCATGCCGGAAACCGAGCCGCGGAAACTGCGCTCGTCCTTCTTGTCGAGATTGAAGCAGGGCTCGAACGGAACGCCCTTGAGCGAGGCGCAGACGGACTGGCCACGAATCTGCAGCGTATTGCCGGGCAGGCGCACGTGACGGATCGGACCGGCGCCGTTGAATTGCACCGAGCCGGCAGCGCCGAGATCGTCGAGAATGCGGCCGGCGCCGCGGGTGCCGTCGACACAGGTGAAGGCGAAGACCTTGCCGGCAACGAACCTGCGCGCCTCATCTGCCGTCATCATCCCGGCGAATGCAGGTGCGATCAACACACCGGCCGTGACGGCTCCCAACACCAGACGCGCAAGCATTTTCCAACTCCAACTTCACCAGAGCGGCGGGCCAGAAATTTCTTTACCCGCTACTTACCATACCAACCGTGGCGAAGATTGGAGCAGGATGGTTGGTAAAGTCTGAATATCGTTAGCTTATTTTTACCACGATTCTGCCGCGGACCTGACCGGCGAGGATTTTCGCGCCTTCCCCGACGACATCGGCAAGGCCAATTTCATGAGTAATTTCAGCAAGTTTTGCCCGGTCCAGGTCTTTCGCCAGGCGGCCCCAGGCGACCTTGCGCTGCTCGATCGGGCACATCACCGAGTCGATGCCGAGAAGGCACACCCCGCGCAAAATGAAAGGCGCAACCGAGGATGGCAGGTCCATGCCGGCGGCAAGGCCGCAGGCTGCGATGGCCCCGCCATACTTCGTCATCGACAGCAGATTGGCGAGCGTGGTCGAGCCGACGCTGTCGACGCCGCCGGCCCAGCGCTCTTTTGCCAATGGTTTCGCGGGACCGGAGAGTTCGTTGCGGTCGATGACCTCGGTCGCGCCGAGACTCTTCAGGTAATCGGTCTCCGACACGCGCCCAGTCGAGGCGATGATTTGATAGCCGAGCCTGGAAAGCACCGCGATCGCCACCGAGCCTACGCCGCCCGCTGCGCCCGTCACCACGACGGGACCGCTCTTCGGCGTGAGCCCGTGCTTCTCCAGCGCCAGCACCGAGAGCATCGCGGTGTAGCCGGCAGTCCCGATCGCCATGGCATCGCGTGACGACATGCCATCGGGCAGGCGCACCAGCCAGTCGCCCTTGACGCGGGCTTTCTCCGCGTAGGCGCCGAGGTGGGTCTCGCCCATTCCCCAGCCGTTGCAGACGACCTTGTCGCCGGCCTTCCATTGTGGATGCGAGGATTGCTCGACGGTGCCGGCGAAATCGATACCCGCGATCATCGGGAAACGCCGTACCACCGGCGCCTTGCCGGTCAGCGCAAGGCCGTCCTTGTAGTTCAGCGTCGACCACTCGACGCGGACGGTGACGTCGCCTTCCATCAGCTCGGCTTCGTCGAACTGCGTCAGCGCGGCGGTGGTGCCCTTTTCCGCCTTGTCGATCCTGATGGCCTTGAACGTTCCCACGGTAACTCTCCCCGACAGATTTTACCGGGGATGTTTAGCGGATCAGGCGGGCTGTGCAACCGTGCGATCGACCGGTTTTTCCACGATCGGCAGGTTGATCAGCGCCGACAGCACGCCGAACAGGATCGACAGCCACCAGATCGGCGTGTAGGAGCCGAACTTCTCGAACACGATGCCGCCGAGCCAGACGCCGAGGAAGCCGCCGACCTGGTGGCTGACAAAGGCAAAGCCATAGAGCGTGGCGAACCAGCGCGTGCCGAACATCAGCGCCACCAGCGCCGAGGTCGGCGGCACCGTGGAGAGCCAGGTCAGACCACAGATGGCGCCAAAGGCAATCGCCGAGAACGTCGTGATCGGGAACGAGATGAAGACAAGGATCGACAACGCGCGCGTAAAGTAGATCGCAGAGAGGATGTAACGCTTGGGGATGTAATTCTGCACAACGCCGACGCTGAGCGATCCGATGATGTTGAACAGCCCGATCGCGGCGAGCACCCAGCCTCCGGTCTGCGTAGGGATGCCACGGTCGACGAGGTAGGCCGGCAGATGCACGGTGATGAAGGCAAGCTGGAAGCCGCAGGTGAAGAAGCCGAGCACCAGCAGCACATAGGAGCGATGGCCGAAGGCTTCCGCGAGCGCGGTCTTGAAGGATTGGTTGTCGGCGGCGGGCGCGTTGCCGGCCGTCGTGGGCGGCGTCGACAACGCGAACGCCAGCGGTACGATCAGCAGCATCAGGCCGGCAAACACCGTGAGCGCGGTCTGCCAGCCGAAATTGTCGATCATGGCAACGCCGAACGGCGCGAACAGGAATTGTCCGAACGAACCCGCCGCCGTTCCGGCGCCGAGCGCGACGCCGCGCCGCTCCGGCGGCAGCAGCTTGGAGAACGCCGACAGCACGAGATTGAAGGAAGAGCCGGAGAGGCCAAAGCCGATCAGTACGCCGGCGCCGATATCGAGTGACAGCGGCGTCGACGAATAGCGCATCAGCAGGAGACCACCGGCATAGAGCAGCGCGCCGACCGCCATGACGCGGAACACGCCGAAACGATCTGCAATGGCGCCGGCGATCGGCTGGCCGAGGCCCCAAAGCAGATTTTGCAGCGCCAGCGCGAGGCCGAAGACGTCGCGGCCCCAGGCAAATTCGCGGCTCATCGGCTGCACGAAGAAGCCGAGGCTGGAGCGCGGCCCGAAGCTCAGCAGTCCGATGATGCAGCCGCAGATGATGATGACCAGCGGCGTCCGCCAGTTGACTGATGTGGCCGGACGAAGGTCGCCTGCGGTCGTGGACATCGGACATTTTCCCTGCTTCTTGCGGCCGCTCGCGGGCGAGTCGGCCGGGCACGTTGCAGGGAGTTAATGCATCCGCATGAAAATCCCAGTGGGGCGGCGTCCAAAAAGCGGCATGCATTGCAGCGATGCAAATTGACCCAGCCGGTCACGCCGATTTGTCGGTGGCGATCACTGGCGCCGCTTCCAAGGGCATGATACATTTGATTTACTCTAACTGAGTATAAGTAATGCACCGGCCCGCTCGTGGCCGGATTTCTCAAAGCCCATATATACTCAAATTGAGCATATATGGCAGATGCCAAGGAGGCCTCCATGCCGATCATCGGACTCTACGGTCCCGAGGATTTCGGAAACGCAATTCACCAGAGCGCCGCCGGGACGCAGCCTGCGATCGGCCCGGAACCGAGGCCGGCGCTGTCCATGCCGTCGCTGCAATGGACGGCAGAAGTCGAACGCGCCACCGCGCCGCTCTATGAGCGCGTCAAGCACGTGATCTCGCCGGTCGAGTGGGCGCTGATGGCGCCGCATGTCAAGGCGATCAACGAACTGAAGCGCGAACGCGATGCGGTGATCCTCGCACACAATTACCAGACACCGGAAATCTTCCATTGCGTCGCCGACATCGTCGGCGACTCCCTGCAGCTCGCTATCGAGGCCAGCCGTGTCAAGGCCTCCACCATCGTGCAATGCGGCGTGCACTTCATGGCGGAGACCTCGAAGATCCTCAATCCGGAGAAGACCGTGCTGATCCCGGATTCGCGCGCCGGCTGCTCGCTCGCCTCCAGCATCACCGGCGCCGACGTGCGGCTGCTGCGCGAACGCTTTGCCGGCGTGCCTGTGGTTGCCTATGTCAACACGTCGGCCGACGTGAAAGCGGAGGTCGATATCTGCTGCACCTCATCGAATGCGGTCGAGGTCGTGGAGAGCCTCGGGGCACCCACCGTCATCTTCCTGCCGGACCAGTATCTGGCGCGCTATGTCGCCTCCAAGACCCCTGTGAAGATCATCGCCTGGAAGGGCGCCTGCGAGGTGCATGAGCGCTTCACCGGCGACGAGCTGCGCGCCTATCGCGAGGCCGACCCTCTGTGCAGATCATCGCGCATCCGGAATGCCCGCCCGACGTGCTGGCCGAAGCTGATTTCACCGGATCGACCGCGCACATGATCAAATGGGTGCGCGAGAAACACCCGAAGCGGCTGGTGATGATCACGGAATGCTCGATGGCGGACAATCTTCGCGCCGAGCTGCCCGATGTGGAGATGGTGCAGCCCTGCAACCTCTGCCCGCACATGAAGCGCATCACGCTGGCGAAGATTTTGGAGAGCCTCGTTTACCTGCGCGAGGAAGTCACGGTCGATCCGGCGGTTGCGGCGCGCGCGCGCCGCTCGGTCGAACGGATGATCAATCTCAGGAATTGAGGATGCGAACATGAAGAACACCGATGTCTTTGGAAGCGATGTCGTCATCGTCGGCGGCGGTCTCGCCGGGCTGTTCTGCGCATTGAAGCTGGCGCCGCGGCCGGTCACCGTGATTTCGGCGGCGCCGCTCGGACAGGGCGCATCAAGCGCCTGGGCCCAGGGCGGTATCGCGGCTGCGGTCGCCGAGGGCGACAGTCCGGAAGCGCACGCCGCCGACACGATCGCAGTCGGCGCGGGCCTTGTCGATGAACGTGTGGCGCTGCGCCTCGCACGCGAGGCCGGCGCACGCATCGACGATCTCCTGCGCTACGGCGTGCCGTTCGACCGCGATCTCCAAGGCCGCCTCGCGGTCGAAC
>JAKFVP010000060.1 GCA_021732175.1 Bradyrhizobium sp. | reverse complement strand
AGCACCAGCGAGAGAAAGTCGCCGACCGCAATGGGGATCAGTATCATCGATGCCGGCCGCAATGCCGTGGCGGCGGATGCGATCATCTCCGGATGCGCCGACATGAACAGGCTCAGGATCTGCCGCTGCAGCACCAGGCACAGTGCGGTCAACAGCAGCGCTCCGACGGCGATGAAGAGCAGCATGCGGCCGCGATAGGCGGCGGCAAGATCGTCCGACTTGCTGGTGACCAGCTCGGCGTAGCGGCCGACGAACGCGACCTGCAGCCATGCCCCGATGACGGTCGATGCGAAGATCGGGGCGATCAGGCCGAGATTGTAGGCGTCGACGGCCGGCGATACGCCAAGCAGCGCGGCGATGACGGCGGTGCGCAGGAACGCAGCTATTTGAGCCGCGATTCCGAACAGCGTTACGATGCCCGTCGACCGCAGCATTTTCCCGGACCGGGTTGAGCGCCGTGAAGAGAAGCGCGAGAGTCGATAAAGACAGCGGTAACAGGGTCGCAAGTCGCGCGTCAATTCGATTTGCTCAGCCTTTCCTTGCTGCCACAGGCGCAATGCAGCGGTGCCGATTGGGTCAAATGACCGGGCCTGCCGTCAGGGCGGATGCCGCTGCGTGGGCCACTTGACTGGCGGCAAATAGCCAACTAATGCGCAGCCAAGAGTTGTTACACCCTGCGTTTCGCGGGACGGCTTGCGTGCGGAAGGCCTGCAGCAGATACGGCCGTTACGTACGGAACATTCCCAGGGCATGGCGATGAGCTTGGTAGCATCCATCAAGAAGCTGATCCCGACGGCCGTCAAACAGCCGTTGCGCGACTATGTCGACGATCAGAGGTGGCGCCGGCAGGACCGACTGGCATTCGACAGCGCAAGACTGCTCCCGCGTTCGCAGATCGACATAGCCGCGATCATGAATGACCGGGACATTGGCGAAGCGTTCGTCGAAGACAGCGTGTCGATCCACAAGCTTTTTGGTGGCCACGAGATTCCGGGCGGGGTCAATCCCGGCGACCGCCGTGCGCTCTACCATCTCATCGCTCACTTCAAGCCCAAACGCATTCTCGAGGTCGGCACCCATGTCGGCGCCTCGACCCTGCATATCGCGGGCGCCCTCAAGCGCTTTGTCGAAGGCGGCGCGCTGACCACGGCCGATATCGTCGATGTGAACGGACCGCAGGGAGCATGGAAGTCGCTGGGACTGCCGTTCTCGCCTGCAGGCTTCCTGTCCAGGCTTGGGCTTGGCGAGATCGTCAGCTTCGTCAACAAGCCCGCGCTGGAAGCGCTGGCAACGGACGCGCGCTACGATCTCATCTTCCTCGACGGCGATCACCGGCCGCAGGCTGTCTATTGCGAGATCGCAGCCGCCCTGAAGCTTCTCAATCCGAACGGCCTGATCCTGCTGCATGACTTCTATCCCGGCGGCAAGCCGTTGACATCGGACGGCTATGCCATCGACGGGCCGTCGATTGCCGCGGACCGCATCGGTCGTGAGGTTGCGGACCTGGCGTTCCTTCCGCTCGGCAATTTGCCCTGGGAGACCAAGTCCGGGGACAAGGCGACCAGCCTCGCTTTGGTGGCGAGGCGGGCCTAGATGGCGGCGGCCGACGTCCTGTTCGTCATCGGCTCGCTGACCATTGGCGGGACGGAAAAGCAACTCGCCATGCTGACAAAAGGCCTCAAGGCCCGCGGCTGGCAGGTTACGATCTTCGCCTTCGACGCCAGCGGCGTTCTGGCCGGCGAACTGCAGCAGGCGGGAATTCGCATCATCGACGGCGGCTATCGATCGTCGCTGTCGCGCGTCGGCAAGATCGCCGCGTTGCTGTCCTGCCAGTTCAAGCTGACAATGCTGCTGCGGCGCGAACGTCCACGCGTCGTTCACGGTTTCCTGCCGCCGGCGACGTTCGTGAGCGCGCTGGCTGCCCGGCTGGCGCGCACTCAAGTCAGCGTCATCTCCAAGCGGGCGATGGGCACGCATCAGGAGCGCATCCCCATCCTGAAGTGGCTCGACCGCGCCGCCGACGGGATGGCTGATATCGTCACGGCAAACTCCGCGGCCGTCGCCGAGGATACCGCCGCACGCGACGGTTACCCGCTCGCCAGCATCATCGTCATTCCGAACGGCCTGGACTTCACTGCGATCGACCGCGCCGTCGCGCAGCGCGACGAAATGCGAGCCAAACTCGGAATTGCCAGGGACGAGATCGCCATCACGATGGTTGCCAATCTCATTCCCTACAAGGGGCACGCGGACCTGATCCGCGCCTTTGCCCTTCTTGCGCCGGACCATCGCGCGAAACTGTTTCTGATCGGCCGGGATGACGGCATCGGCGCGTCATTGACCGAACTCGCAGCAAACCTCGGCGTCGCCGGCCGAGTGGTTGCGCTCGGCCAGCGCGACGACGTTCCATCATTGCTGTCGGCGATGGATATCGGCGTCATGACCTCCGATCAGGAGGGACTGTCGAATGCGGTGCTGGAGAAGCTGGGGAGCGGGTTGCCGGTGGTCGCAACCAGCGCCGGCGGCAATCGCGAGGCGCTCGAGGGGATGCCCGGCTGCGTGCTGGTGCGGCTGCACGATCCGGACGATCTGGCGCGCGGCCTGTCCGCCGTCATCGCGAATATGACGGTGGACAACAGAGGCGCGGAACTGCGCCGGCTTGCGCGCGAACGGTATTCCGTCGACGGCATGGTCGAGGCCCACGAGCGGCTTTATGAACGGCTTTACCATGGCGCGATCGGTGCGGCGCCCGCGGGGCGGTGATCGCCTTGCAAATACCGGTTCGAGCTTTTAGGGGTAGTCCGTGCCCGGCGGTTCCAGCCGGCGCTGCAATCGGGTTTTCATGAGCGTATCAGGTATTAACGACGTCAGGATCGCGGTTATCGGCCTTGGCTATGTCGGCCTGCCGCTCGCGGTTTATATGGCACGGCACTTTCCGGTGCTCGGCTTTGACGTCGACGCCGATCGCGTCAAGGAATTGCAGCAGGGCAGGGACCGCACACGCGAGGTCACCGAGCAGGAATTTGACGCGGCCGCCAGGATCGGCTTCTCCGCCGACCCCGCCGCGCTGAAGGCCTGCAACTTCTTCATCGTCACGGTGCCGACACCGGTCAACCAGGCGCTGCAGCCGGACCTCAGCATGCTGGAGCGCGCCTCGGCGACCGTAGGCAAGGCGCTGAAGAAGGGCGACGTCGTGGTCTATGAATCGACGGTCTATCCCGGCGTCACCGAAGACGTCTGCGTTCCGATCCTGGCGAGGGAATCCGGGCTCACCTTCAATGTGGATTTCTTTGCCGGCTATTCGCCGGAGCGGATCAATCCCGGCGATCACAGCCATCGTCTCTCGGCCATCACCAAGGTGACGTCGGGCTCGACACCGGAAGTGGCCGACCTCATCGATCAGGTCTATTCGCGCGTCATCGACGCCGGTACGCACCGGGCGAGCTCCATCCGTGTCGCGGAAGCCTCGAAGGTCATCGAGAACATCCAGCGCGACGTCAACATCGCGCTGGTCAACGAGCTCGCACAGCTGTTTCGACTGATGGGGCTGGAGACGCGCGAGATCCTCGCGGCCGCGCGCACGAAATGGAATTTTCACGGCTACGTGCCCGGCCTCGTCGGCGGACACTGCATCGGCGTCGATCCCTACTATCTGACCCACAAGGCGCAATCGATCGGATTCCATCCGGAGATGATCCTCGCGGGTCGCCGCATCAACGACGGCATGGCGCAATGGGTTGCACTCGATCTCGTCAAGCTGATGTTGCGGCACAAGCTCGAGATCGGACGGGCACGCATTCTGGTGATGGGGCTCACCTTCAAGGAAAACTGCCCCGACATCCGCAACACCAAGGTGGTCGATCTCGTGCGCGAACTGGCCCCGCTCTCGCGCGAGGTGATCGTCTACGATCCGCTCGCCGATGCCGGGGAAGTGCGCAAGACCTACGGCATCGCCTCGACGGCAGATATTCCCAAGGGACCGTTCGAGGCGATCGTGCTGGCGGTGCGCCACGACGCCATCAACGCAATCGGCGCGGAACGCCTGCGCGGCATGCTGGTGCCCGGCGGCGTGCTCTACGATCTGAAGCAGGTGCTGCCGATCGAAGCCAGTGACGCGCGCTTATGAATACTGAATCAAGGACGCCGCACCGGCGCCGTCTGGGGACATTGCAGGCATGAAGGTTCTGGTTACCGGCGTCGCAGGTTTCATCGGATCGAAGACGGCCGAGGCGTTGCTGGCACGCGGCGACGAGGTGTTCGGCGTCGACAATCTGAACGACTACTACGACGTCAACCTGAAGATGACGCGGCTGGCGCGCATGCAGGGCCGCAACAATTTCCATTTCGTCAAGGCGGATATTGCCGACGCCGCCGCGATCGACGGCGTGTTCGCCGAATTCCGCCCCGACCGCGTGATCAACCTCGCGGCGCAGGCCGGCGTGCGCTACGCACTGGAGAATCCGCGCGTCTACATGGACTCCAATATCACCGGTTTCATCAACATCCTGGAGGGCTGCCGCCATCACGGCGTCGAGCATCTGGTATTTGCCTCGTCGAGCTCGGTCTACGGCGCCAACACCCAGATGCCCTTCAGCGTCCACGACAACGTCGATCATCCGCTCAGCCTCTATGCCGCCAGCAAGAAGGCCAACGAACTGATGGCGCATTCCTATGCGCATCTGTTCCGGCTGCCGGTGACGGGCTTGCGGTTCTTCACCGTCTACGGGCCGTGGGGCCGCCCCGACATGTCGCTGTTCCTGTTCACCCGGAACATCCTCGCCGGCAAGCCGATCGACGTCTTCAATTTCGGCCAGCATGCGCGCGACTTCACCTACATCGACGACATCGTCGAGGGCGTGGTGCGGACGCTCGACAAGGTGGCGACGCCGAATCCGGAATGGAGCGGCGACGACCCCGATCCCGCGACCTCGTCGGCGCCGTACCGGATCTACAATATCGGCAACAACCGGCCGGTCGAGCTGACCTACTTCATCGAATGCATCGAGAACGCGCTCGGCAAGAAGGCGATCAGGAACCTGATCCCGATGCAGCCCGGAGATGTCGAGAAGACCTATGCCAATGTCGAGGCGCTGGTCGCCGACATCGGTTTCCAGCCGAAGACGCCGATCGAGGAGGGCATCCGGCGCTTCGTCGTCTGGTACAAGGAATATTATGGCATCGGCTGAGCGCCCGCCGGCGCGCAGCTACAGCGCTTCCCCACGGGGTTTCTCTTGAACGCGATCTCACCCGGCCGTGCACCTTCAGCGGAGATCGCCCGCCGGCGGCGGCTGCTGTTTCTGGTGACGGAGGACTGGTACTTCGTTTCGCACCGCCTGGAACTTGCGATCGCGGCGCGCGAGGCCGGTTACGATGTCGCCGTTGCCACCCGCGTCGACCAGCATGGCGAGCGCATCACCGCGGCAGGAATGAAACTCTATCCGGTGACGTTCAACCGGGGCGGGCTCAATCCGCTCGAGGAGATGCGGACATTGGCGCAGATTGCCCGCATCTATCGCCGGGAGAAGCCCGACATCGTTCACCACGTCGCACTCAAGCCGGTCATCTACGGCTCGCTGGTGGCGAAATGGCTCGACGTCGGCGGTATCGTCAATGCGCTTGGCGGGCTCGGCTTCGTGTTCTCCTCGACGGCAGCGCGGGCGCGGCTGCTGCGCGCGCTGGTCCGGCCGATCCTCAAATTCGTGCTGGGCGGAAAGCGCAGTCTCCTCATCGTGCAGAACCGCGGCAATCGCGATCAGCTCATCAGCGGAGGCATGGTCGAACTCGGCGCAACGCGGCTCATTCGCGGCGCCGGGGTCGATCCGGACGCCTATCGTCAGGTTACCGTCGAAAGCGACAAGCCGCTGGTCATCCTTCCGGCTCGGCTGTTGAGGGAGAAGGGCGTCTGCGAGTTTGTCGAGGCGGCACGGCTGCTGCGAGGCAAGGGGGTGAATGCGCGCTTTGCCCTGGTCGGCAAGCCTGACCCGGCCAATCCTGCCAGCCTCAACCAGGCCGAAGTGGATCAATGGGCCACCGAGGGCGTCGTCGAATATTGGGGTTGGCAAGACGACATGCCGAAGGTATTCGCTTCGGCGCAGATCGTCTGCCTGCCGAGCTATCACGAAGGATTCCCGAAATCCCTGCTGGAAGCCGCGGCCAGCGGCTGCGCCATCGTGGCGAGCGACATTCCGGGCTGCCGCGAGATCGTGGTACCCAAAGAAACGGGGTGGCTGGTGCCGGTACAGGATGCAAGGGGCCTTGCAGCGGCGCTGGAACAGGCGATCACGCAACCAGAGCTTCGCGCGCAATATGGCCTGAAAGCGCGCGCACTTGTCATCAGCGATTTCTCGATGCGGCGCATCGCCGAGGAAACCATCGCCCTCTACGATGAACTGAGCCGGGACCTGCCGTGAGCGCCGCCACGATACAGGCGCGTCGCGTCGCGGTGGTGAGCGGCTCGCTGTCGCATGGCGGCGCCGAGCGCGTCGCGATCGATCTGTGCTGTCATCTGCGCGACGCCGGGCGCGATGTCATGCTGCTGACGCTGTCCGGCGATATGCCGGACGCCTATCGTCCGCCCGAGGGCGTGCGGCGCGAGCGGCTGGAGGCGCGCCTGCTGCCGCCATCGCTGTTTCACCGGCTCTGGTATCTCGCCAACCGCGTGATCAGCCTGCGCCGCACGATCAAGAACGATCGGCCCGACGTGGTCGTGACCCTGATCGACAAAGTCAACATCCTCGTGTTGTTCTCGCTGCTCGGCACCGGCATTCCCGTCGTGATCTCGGAGCGGGTTCATCCGGCGCACAATCCGATCGCCCGGGCATGGAAGCTGGCGCGCCGCCTGATCTATCCGCTGGCGCGCGCCGTTACGGTGCAGACCGAGGATGGTGCTGCGTGGTTCAGACAGCACAGTTCGATCAAGCACCCGGTCGTGATCGCCAACGCCGTGCGGCATTTGCGTGACTTCGACAGCGAGGCTGGCGCGCCTGTAAGCGACGATGCGGTTCCGGCGCAGCCGTTCGTTCTGGCGATCGGGCGTCTTTCGGAACAGAAGGGTTTTGATCTCCTGCTCGAAGCCTGGCACCGCGCTGGACTTGCCGGCGCAGGATGGCGTCTGGTCATCCTGGGCGAGGGGCCGGAACGCAAGGCGCTCGAAGAGCAGGCGCGCGCGCTCGGCATCGGCGACAAGGTCGGCTTTCCCGGCTTCGTCGATATCGGTCCGTTCCTGCGCAAGGCCGGCTTCTTTGTGCTGTCGTCACGCTACGAGGGCTTTCCCAACGTGCTGATGGAAGCAATGCAGGTTGGATTGCCCTGCATCAGCTTCGACTGTCCGAGCGGCCCGCGCGACCTCATCACGAATGAACAGAACGGCCTGCTGCTTCCGCCGCAGGACATCGCCGGCTTGTCTGCGGCGCTGGCGCGCCTGGCCGCCGATCCGGAGCTGCGCGGGCGCCTTGGCGCTGCCGCGGCCGGCGTCAACGAGCAATTCTCGCGATCGCGCATCTACGGCAAATGGCTCGCGCTGCTTGACGACATTGCGGCCGGCAAACGTTGAGTCGGCCCGTACAATCACGGTGATGCGCGATTGGGCACCCGGGATTTCGCGGTAAGAATCAGCAGATTTCGTCGGCCCAAACGGGCTTTTGCGGTAGCATTTTGGGAACTTTGGGCAGCGTGCTATGAAGCCTGCAACCAAAGAGGCGCGGCGAGCAGTACAGCATCATGTGCGGAATTGTTGGATTTCTGGGGTCCGTCGGACCGGCCGGGCAGGATGCCGCGGTCGTGCGGCGCATGGCCGACCAGCTCAGGCATCGTGGGCCTGACGACGAGGGCGTGTGGGCTGACGAAGCCGCCGGCATCGCGCTGTCGCAGCGGCGGCTCTCCATTGTCGATCTCTCGCCGGCCGGACATCAGCCGATGTTTTCGGCGTGCCAGCGCTACGTCATCGTCTTCAACGGCGAGATCTACAATTACGAGGAAATCCGTCGCAAGCTGGATGGCGAGACGGCGCATGCCTGGCGCGGCCATTCCGATACCGAAGTGTTTCTGGAAGCGATCTCCCGCTGGGGCATCAAACCGGCGCTCGAACATGCGGTCGGCATGTTTGCCTTCGCGCTGTGGGACCGCCGCGAGCGCACCCTCGTGCTCGGGCGCGACCGGCTGGGCGAGAAGCCGCTTTACTACGGCCGCATCGGCCCGAGCTTTGCGTTTGCCTCTGAGCTGAAGGCGTTTCGCGCCCATCCGGCGTGGCAGCCCGAAGTCGATCGCGACGCGGTCGCGCTTCTGATGCGGCACAATTACGTGCCGGCGCCCTATTCGATCTACAAGGGGATCAGCAAGCTGCGTCCTGGCCACTACCTCGTTCTCGGTGCGGGCGAACGCGAGCCGCGTATCGAAGCGTACTGGGACGCCAGGGACGTCGCACTGCATGCGGGGCAGCATCCGTTTGCGGGCAGCCGCGAGGAAGCTGTCACTGAGCTCGAAGGGCTGCTCAAGCAGGCGCTCAAGGGTCAGATGATGGCGGACGTGCCGCTGGGCGCGTTCCTGTCCGGCGGCATCGACTCCTCCACCGTGGTCGCGCTGATGCAGTCGATGAGCAGCCGTCCGGTCCGCACCTTTACCATCGGCCTTCATCAGGCCGGATACAACGAGGCCGAACACGCCAAGGAGGTCGCAAGACATCTCGGCACCGATCACACCGAGATGTACGTCTCCGAGCGCGAGGCAATGGACGTCATTCCGTCATTGCCTGAAATATATTGCGAGCCGTTCTCGGACTCATCGCAGATCCCGACTTACCTCGTCTCGAAGCTGGCGCGGCAGAACGTGACGGTCTCGCTGTCGGGCGATGGCGGCGACGAATTGTTCTCGGGCTACACGCGTTATGCGCTCGCGCAAGCTTTCTGGAGCAAGGTAGCGCTGGTGCCCCGTCCGTTGCTCCGCATGACCGCGGGTCTCGCAACGTTGCCGTCGCCGGCTTTTTACGACGGCGTCACCGGGCCCCTGATGCCGCTGCTGCCGGAGCGCCATCGTCATGTTCGTGTGGGCGACAAGGTGCACAAGGCCGCGCAACTGCTGTCGATGCAGAGCGTCGACGAAGTGTACCGGCATCTTTGCTCGCACTGGACCGATCCGGCCGATATCGTCGTCGGCGGGCGTGAACCGCCGACCATGCTGACCGGACTCGAGGCGCTGCCGAACCTTCCGGGCAATGTCGAGCGCATGATGTATCTCGACCTCAAGAGCTATCTTCCTGATGACATCCTGGTGAAGGTCGATCGCGCCGCGATGGCGGTGAGCCTCGAGAGCCGGGTACCGATGCTCGATCACCGCGTTGTCGCTTTCGCCATGTCGCTGCCGCTTGCGGTATTGCGTGCCGGAAACCAGGCCAAGTGGCCGCTGCGGCAGTTGCTTTACAAATACGTGCCCCGGCGACTCGTCGAGCGGCCCAAGATGGGCTTTGGTGTGCCGATCGACAGTTGGCTGCGCGGCGCGCTGCGGGACTGGGCCGAGGACCTCTTGAGCGAAGCGCGCCTGCGACAAGATGACTGCTTCAATCCGGCGCCGATCAGGCAGGCTTGGCATGAGCATCTTTCCGGGCGACGGAACAACCAATACCTGCTCTGGGATGTGCTGATGTTTCAAGCTTGGCGGGCGGCGCAGCAAAACCAGAGTTCCGCCCTGGCAGCGTGAGCGACCTGGCAGCCTGAGCGACTGGCGACGTGAGCGATTTGTGACAGCCCCGCCGCCCAAGGTATTGCTTGTCGGTCCGTCAGGCATGTAGTTCAATACTATCGGGAATTGCACGCATGATTCGGATGGGCTAGTGCAATGGCGTCAATCCCGCAGGTTCGGCGGCCTGCACTCTATTGCAGGTTGTTGGAACGAATGACGTACCGGTCGCGTTCGGATAGGCGTGTCGTGTTTGTTGGCAGGCTGGCCAATCAACGCAGCAGGAACAGATGATACTGATTACGGGCGCGGGCGGCTTCGTCGGGACGTCGTTGGTTTCAGAACTGGCGCGGCGCGGAATTCCCTTTCGGGCGGTGACACGTCGCCGCGCGCAAAATTCCTACGTCATCCCGAACATAGATGGGCAGACTAACTGGACCGCGCCGCTCGAGGGCGTCGATGTGGTCGTTCATCTGGCCTCCCGCGCCCACATCACGCACGAGACGATCCCGCTGGCCGAGGCGCAGATCCAGTCCACCAATGTCGATGCGACGCTCAATCTGGCGCGGCAGGCGGCCGCAGCAGGGGTCAAGCGGTTCGTGTTCATCTCCTCGATCAAGGTCAACGGCGAAGCGACCTCGCCGGGCCGACCCTTCACGTCGACCGACCAGCCCAATCCGCAAAATCCCTACGCGCAGTCCAAGCTCGATGCCGAACTCGGACTGTGGGAATTGTCGCGCGCGACGGGCCTCGAAGTAACGGTGATCCGGCCGCCCCTGGTCTACGGGCCGGGGGTCAAGGCGAATTTCAGCTCGATGATGGAATGGATCGATCGCGGCGTTCCGCTGCCGCTCGGCGCCGTCACCGACAACAAGCGATCGTTTGTCTATGTCGGCAATCTCGTCGACCTGATCATCGTCGCGGCCGAGCACCCCAAGGCTGCCGGCGAGGTGTTCCTGGTCAGCGACGGCGAGGACATGTCCACCACCGAGCTGTTCCGCCGGCTGGCACAGGCGCTCGGGCGGCAATGCCGGGTCATGCCGGTCCCGTCTTCGCTGCTCAAGTTCGGCGCAACGATGCTGGGGCGGCGCGACGTCGCCAATCGACTGCTCGACTCCCTGCAGGTCGACTCCACCAGTACGCGCGAAATTCTCGGCTGGACGCCCCGGATCGGCGTCGACGACGGGCTGCAGCGAACCGCCCGGTCTTTTCACCAGGCCGAACTCGCGCTTGACCCGATAGCGAGATCGGCCTAGGCGGCTCGGGGCGGGCGCGATCGTGGACGGTCGCCCAGACCGGCGGCCGGTTTGATGAAAAGAGCGTTCGATTTGGTTGTTGCGGCGTTGGGGCTGGTGCTGCTCATGCCCGCGATGCTGATTATCGGCTTTCTGGTGTCGATATCCTCTCCGGGCGGCGCGCTGTTCGTGCAGGCGCGCCTCGGCAGGTCGGAAAAGCCGTTCGACTGCTACAAGTTTCGCACCATGGCCCACGGTGCGCCGGTTGCCGGTTCGCATGAAGTTGCCGCGAGCTGGGTGACGCCGCTCGGCAAGCGGCTGCGTTCGCTCAAGCTCGACGAGCTGCCGCAATTGTTCAACGTGCTGCGCGGCGACATGAGTCTGGTCGGTCCGCGGCCTTGTCTGCCCAGTCAGGCCGAGGTGATCGCCGCGCGCCGCGCCCGCGGTGTGTTCGCGATCCGACCGGGCATCACCGGCATTGCGCAGCTCGCCGCGATCGACATGTCGATGCCGGAGAAGCTTGCGGAGGCCGACAGCCGCTACATGCACAGCCGCAGCTTCCTCGGCGATCTCAGGATCATCGCCGCAACCGTGCTGGGGCGCGGGGCGGGGGATGCCGTTCGAAGCTGAATGACCGGTGCCTGGCCCGCGGGGACCGGCACCGGCGCCGCCGGGGAAGTCCGGACCTTGGTAACCGAGTGCAGCAATTTGCTGCACTCGGTTACCAAG
>JAKFVP010000401.1 GCA_021732175.1 Bradyrhizobium sp. | reverse complement strand
GTTGATCAAGCTGAGCCCCTGTTCTGCGACGGATTTCCTCAATCAGTCCAGCTGTTACCTGGGCTTCCGGATCTTTCAGCGCGCAACCGATCAAGTCTCGCAGCTCATGTGTGGGAAATTTAGTGAGACGTGCGGCTTTCTCCTTTAGGTAGCTCGTCGGCGGGAAAAATTGTCGTCCGCCCAAACTAGTCGTTGTATCAGCTTTAGTGACTTGTCTCGCTTGTCGTTGACGCGGTGAGGAGGAGGACGAATTGCAGGGCATGTTGCCACTCCAGCTCTCGGGCAGAATTGACTGGACGCGTGAGCGCACGATAGCGGACGGTCGTGGAGCCAGCGATACGGCTTGCGGCTGCACGGCGAGTAATTCACAGGCGAGACGCGGGAAGTTGGGGGCGCCGAGGCCGCGCTGCACAGCCTTGAAGAGGCGCCGAAAGCTCCGACGGCACGGCTGCTGGAACGGTCCAAAAAACGCGCAAAAGTTCTGTAGTAGTATCAGTTGCTTGAACCATAAGCAGGATTCCGCCCCTGGGCACCAACGCCTTCACTTTCCGCTTGGCCTAGCTAGCTAGCGGGTGCTTGTGCAATCATCGCCGCACAATCCAGAACAAATGTTCAGTCCAGAGCTCCAGCGCAGCTCGCATTTCTGCTTGGTAACGAGCCCGATTGTATATCCCGGCTACGCCGCCGCGATGACCGCTCACGTGGTTCAAGATCGCCTCCACAATATGCGGCAGAACGCCCAACCGGTCCGCCATCACGGTTGCAGCGGTGCGGCGGAGATCGTGAACGGTCCAATGAGGCAGCGGCTCAGCATCAGCGTCTGCCGTCTTCCGCGCGGAAAGAATACGCGCATCAAGCGCTGCCTTCGACTTAGACCAACCGGAAAAACCTCGATGTTGATCGCCCACTCGGCGAGGGCCGTCGCCAAAGATGTGGTGGCGATCAGCCCGACGAGGCGGGAGCAGGATTAGGGCCGCGGGGACGAGCGGCAGCACGTGTTCACGACGGTTCTTGGTCCGAGCGCTCGGCAAGATCCACTGTTTGTCCGCGCTATCCAGCTCCGACCATTGCATTCCACCGACTTCATCCCGCCGCTGAGCGGTGAGAATCAGCAGGCGCAATATACGTCCGTAGTCATCATCTCCGCATGCCTTCCAAATTTCGGCTAACTCGACATCGGATAGCACGCGCTCCCTGGACTTCGGCTGTTCGGGACGGTTCGTGCCGTGCACCGGGTTTGCCGGGATGTCGAGCCCCTCTCGAATGGCCCAATTAAACATAGTGGACAGAGCTGTTCGGGCGCGGGCGGCGGAGACCGCTCCATTTTCTACCTCGATATCGGCGACTCGCGCTGCAATATGACGGCGGCTAATCTTGAATACAGAGAGCGAGTGCAGCGGCTTCCAGGTGATCAACAAGTACCGGGCGATTTCTGAGTACGTGCGGGGGCGCTGTTTCTTCTTGGCTACCCCGAGGTATTTATCGGTGATCTTGCGGAGTGTTTCGGCCGCTTGGAGGCTGGCCTCTACCTTGGTGTCTGCGGGGTCCTTGCCGTCCGCGACCAGTCCCAACAAGCGCTTGGCTTCGCGGCGCGCTCTCTCCGGCGTCCAGGGCGACCCATGCGGGCCAATCGTAAAGAACCGCTGGCGCCCGAATACTCGGTACTTGAGAACGTAGGTTGCTTGATCGCGCTGGCGCCGTACGCCAAAGCCCCGCACCGCTTCCTTATGGCCGCCATCCCAGAGAACGTCACCCGGAGCGAGCGCCTGCACTGCCCTGATCGTGATGCTTGCCGAAGCCATTAGAGCTCCTGTTGGTATGTCTAGCTACCGCGTAGCTACCACGACAACGCAAAAGGAGGCGAAGGATAGCGTAGCAAAGGCAGCACTTGCTACTGATACTACAGGAAAATTCGCGCTCTAGCGTAGCGGGTCGTGGACTAGCAAAGGGAGATTTCTATCTGTGGAACAGGAGGTCGGTGGTTCGAGCCCACCCAACTGTACCACTCTCATTCCAGACAAACCGTCACATCGCGTCGCCGCCTCCTCGGCTTGCCAATCCCGCCACCTTCACCCACTATCCTGCGGGGCTTTTTGCTGCTGGGGGATTCATGAACACCAATTGCAGGTGGGGTTTCCATTTTGGTCTGGCGCTGGCAACAGTGCTGTTCGCTTCCATCCTTTCCAATTCCGCTTTCGCCTACACGCCCGAACAGGAACAAGCCTGCACGCCTGACGCGATGCGGCTTTGCGGCGCCTACATTCCCGATGTCGATCGCATCACCGCCTGCATGATCGCGCGGAGATCGCAGCTCTCGCCGGAATGCGGCCGGTTCTTCCGGGCAGGCCCCGAGCCGGTGGCGGGCGCGCCGGTCAACATCACCCCGGTGGCGCGCAAGCCCGTTGCGAAGAAGAAGCCGAAAAAGCCCGCCAAGCCGGCGGCGACCTGATCTGTCGCGATCGCGCCAAGGTATTGCGGCGCGACTTTTCAAGCCTGTTCCCGCGACAGATGGACGCCTTGCCGCTCGCCGGGCGATCGCCATGTCTCCGGGCAGGGGGCGCGGAGCGATTTCCTTGAGTGCCAATCATCATCAGATCGAGCTCGACAGGCATTTCGCCTGGTTCGAGGAGAAGCTGCCGGCTGGCCCCGCGCGCTTTGTAAGCTGGCTGCGCCAGCCCTCGTCGCGGTTCGCGCGGATCCCGCTTGCGGCTCTGCTGATCTTCGGCGGCGTTTTCTCGTTCCTGCCGGTGCTCGGCCTCTGGATGCTGCCGCTCGGACTCCTTTTGTTCGCGCAGGACGTGCCCCCGCTGCAGCCGCCGCTGATTCGCTTGCTCGCCTGGGTTGAACGCAAATGGACCGAGCGCCAGCGTGCGAAGGATGCGCCTTAAGTCGCAAGCGACTCGTCCAATTGCGCTTTCTGCCGTCCAGGCGCCTCCGATGTGTGACTCAAAAGCCCACTTCGCGGCGATTCAGGCACTTCGATGGCATTGCCTGCAAATTCTCCTTTAACGAATCACTCCGCTGATTCATTTTTGGCATCTGGGGTCAATCTGGAGGCCAAGGGAATGAACGTCATTGTTTTTGCATCGCGTAAGGGGGGCTCGGGCAAAAGCACCCTGGCGGCACACCTTGCTGCTCATGTTCACAAGTCAACGAGACCGTGCCTGCTGGTCGACGGCGATCCGCAGGGGTCACTGACGTTGTGGCACAAACTGCGCGGAACCAACGAACCGCCGATCCGCACCGCCATCCGCTCCGTCGGCGAGATCATCGCCGCCGCCAAGCGCGACGGCATGGAATGGGTTTTCATCGACACGCCGCCGAATCTGTCGGCCGTTGTCGACGACGCGATCAAGAATGCGACGATGGTGGTCATTCCGGCGCGGCCCGGTGTGTTCGACGTCAACGCCGTGCAGGAAACGATTCAGATGTGCCGTTCGGCCCGCAAGCCTTATGCGGTGGTGCTGAACGGCGCGCCGGCGCAGCGCGACGGGCTGGAAAGCCCGATCGTCACCATCGCCCGGGAGTCGCTGACCAAGTTCCGCGCGCCGGTCTGGGGCGGGCAGATCACCAACCGAGCGGACCTGCTGATGGCGCTCAGCCACGGCGAAGGCGCCCGCGAATATTATGCGGAAGGCCGCGCCGCGGCCGAGATTGCGCGGCTGTGGGCGGCGATCGAACGTTCGGTGAAGGCGATCCGCGGTGCGGCGCCGGCAACCGGCGCCATGCACAAGCAGGCGGCGTAACAACACGTCCCTTCCGGACGTGCAAAACGCGCGGGCGTTTCCGCGCGTTTTCCTTTTGTGGACGTCCTCGTGACGGTGCTTAGGCGACCATCAACAGATAGACGAAGATCACCGGCGACATGGTCAGCAGCACCGACCAGATGCCGATGGCCCACAGGATGTCCTCGAGGGTGAAGCTTCTCTGATCCAGAACGTTCTGCTCAAAGGTCGGCAAGGCAGGCATGACCGGCTGCCCGATGACGGCTAGATTCTCTTGGTTGTCCACGACGCGCCCCCGCGCTTTTCTTGTTGTCGTTGTCGTCCAGACTACGCGGCGCCCCTTAAAATCCCGGCCGCGCATTTGCTCGTATTTGAACACAGGCGCTACCACCGATTAACCACGGTGGCGGCCTGTGGCGTATCAGGCGCCGAGCAGGCGCAAGGCCGCGACCGGCACGAAGCCGATCAGCATCGCCCACAGCGCAAACGACGACACGATCATGACGTCGTTGGTGCGCTCTGCGCGCTGGTAGCTCGTATAATCCGGATTGCTATCCACGGTGTCCCCCCGGTTTTGTCGTTATGGGGACATCCATACGCCGAAGCTTTTAAGGTTGCGGGCGCGGCGTGGCGCGAAGTCGAATGAATGAGTTCACTGCTTCTTAACCACGCCTCTTTCCTTCACCTCTCCCAAAGGGAGAGGTGGACCGAGCATGGGTTGATGGCGCGACGCGCTAGGCGCTGCGTAACATCGGCGGCGAACGCCGCTCGATCTCGCGGTCGAGCGTGGCTGCGAGTTCCGCGCTCGCCTCCACCATCGGCAGCCGCACCTCCGGACTGTCGATCAGGCCGCTCCGCCACAGCCAGTGCTTGGCCGGCGAGGGGCTCGGTTCGGTGAACAAGAGCCGCGTCAGGTCGGCGACGCCGTGCCACTGCATTTGCGCGCCTTCCTGGTTACCCTCCCACAGCAGCGTCCGCACTGCGGCAAAGGCTTCGGTCTCGACATGGGCGGAGAGCAGGATCGCGCCGTCGGCGCCGTCGACCAGGGCGTTGTGATATTGCGCGTCTTCCCCGGTCAGCACGCGGAAGCCGGCCGGCCGCCGCCGCAGCAGGTCGATGGTCTGCTCGCGGCTGGCGCAGCAATCCTTCATGCCGGCGATGTTGGGATGCTCGGCGAGCGCCAGCAGCGTGTCGTTATCGATGCCGACAGCGGTGCGATAGGGGATGTTGTAGAGCACCAGCGGCCAGGAGGCGTGATCGGCAAGCGTCGTGAAGTGCCGCAACAGGCCGCGCTGTGAGGGCCGGATGTAATAGGGGCTTGCGATCAGATAGCCGTCGATCGGCCAGGCCGCGCTCTCGTCCAGCGTATCGCACATCTTGTGAGTGCTGGCGCCCGACAGCCCGAGCAGAATCGGGATATAGCGGCGGCTTGCGGAAATCTCGGCGCGCGTGATCGTCACCAGCCGCTCGAGTTCGCTCACGGAAAGCGACATGCCTTCGCCCGATGTGGCGGCGAGGATGAAGCCGTCCACCGGCAGGCTTGAATAATGCCGCGCCAGGCGCCGCAGCGACGTCTCATCCAGTTCGCCATCGCGGAACGGCGTCACCAGCGGCAGCCACAGGCCGCGCAACAATTCTCTCAGGTCAGTCATGGTCCTTCTCCTTCGTCAGATTTGAGCCGGAGACGGGACCAACAAAAAACCCCGTCCGAACGGCGGGGTTTTGGGATCACTGGGCTTTCAGAAATTTCAGCGCGCGCGATCGCAACTCCCCGGGAGGGGACCTTTTTTCACCTGCGTTGCGACACACGGAAACGTGATCATGATTCAATCATGCGGTCCGGCGCGTGCGATGTCAACGGCACGACATTGCTCCGAGATGATTGCACGGACCCTGCAGGAGCAAGAACGGCGCAGAAAAAAAGCCGGGCCCATAAGAGCCCGGCTTAGGTATTGGCCACGTGAGGCCGACACAATCACCTTCCAAGAGGGATTACTGAACGTCCGCGCCACTGGAGGAGGGGGACAAATGCGTAACGCGAAAGCTCAGCGTACGGTCATTATGGGGTGCGTCGTCGCCTTCCAGCAACTAGGGGGCCCGCATGTCAGACATGCGGACTCCGGACGGCTCGCGCGGAATGAGCGTTTTATGACGGCCAGCGCTGCGCCTTGCTGACCACGAAATCGCGGAACACCTGCACCCGCGCCACCGTCTTCAGCTCTTCCGGATAGACGAAGTAGGTGTCGAGCTGGATCGAATCGGACTCGCCGAACAGCTGCACCAGGCGGTTGTTCTCCTCGACGAGATAGTCAGGCAGCGCTGCAATGCCGAGGCCCTGCTGGCAGGCGCGGACGAGGCCAAGGATGTTGTTGACCTTGAAGTAGGCCTCGCGCGGCCCGGAACCGTTGCGGCCGGCCTCGATCAGCCAGCTGCGATTCTGCAGGTGCGTCGGCACCTGGGCATCGCTCAGCATGATGATGCGATGCTGGTCGAGATCGTCGAGCGTGCGCGGCGTGCCGAAGCGCTTGATGTATTCCGGCGAGCAATAGGCGTGGAAGCCGATCGAGAACAGCTTGCGCTGGATCAGGTCGGGCTGGGTCGGCTTGCGGGTGCGGATCGCAACGTCAGCCTCGCGCATCGACAGATCGAGTTCCTCGTCGGTGACGATCAAGGAGATGCGGATGTCCGGATAGAGCGCGGTGAACTCGTCGAGCCGGGGGATCAGCCAGTTGATGCCGAGCGCAGGCGGCGTCGTGATTTTGAGGTCCCCGCTGGGCCGTTCGCGGCTGTCGGTGAGCTTGGCGCGCGCCGCCTGCAACTGCATGAACACGTCGTGTGCGGTGCGGAACAGCAGGTCGCCCTGCTCGGTGAGAATCAAGCCGCGGGCGTGGCGATGGAACAGCGAGACCGAAAGCTCCTGCTCCAGCGCGCTGACCTGGCGCGAGACTGCCGATTGCGAGAGGCCGAGCTGTTCGCCCGCATGCGTGAAGCTGCCAGCCTCCGCCGCGGCGTGAAACACCTTCAGCTTGTCCCAATCCATATCCGTAAATCCGTCCCTAGATCGTGCCATTGTTTTGCTGCCGCTATCGCTATTCTGCCGCCGCGCGATCGCTCGCGCGTAGTGCGAGGAAACGTTCCGCCTCGAGCGCCGCCATGCAGCCGAGGCCCGCGGCCGTCACCGCCTGCCGGTAGGTTTCGTCGGCGACGTCGCCTGCCGCAAACAGGCCGGGTACCGAAGTTGCGGTCGAGTTTGGCGCCACTTCCACATAGCCGGAGGGTTTCAGCTTGATCTGGTCTTTCACCAGTTCGGTCGCCGGCGCGTGTCCGATGGCGATGAAGACGCCGTCCGCAGGCACATCCGTCAGCGCGCCGGTCTTGACGTTCTTCAGCCGCACGGACGTGACCTTGCTCGGATTCTGCTCGCCCTTGATCTCGTCGATAGCGCTGTCCCAGACCACGGAGATTTTCGGGTTCTTGAACAGGCGGTCCTGCAGGATGCGCTCGGCGCGGAAATGATCGCGCCGGTGCACGACCGTGACCTTGGAGGCGAAGTTGGTGAGGAACAGCGCTTCCTCGACCGCGGTGTTGCCGCCGCCGACCACGATCACTTCCTTGTTGCGGTAGAAGAAGCCGTCGCAGGTCGCGCAGGCGGAGACGCCAAAACCCTTGAACTTCTCTTCCGACGGCAGCCCGAGCCAGCGCGCCTGCGCGCCGGTGGCGAGAATCACGGTCTCGGCGAGATAGACATCACCGCTGTCGCAGGTGAGGCGGAACGGCCGCTGCGAAAGCTCGAGCTTGCTCACGAGATCGGTGACGATCTTCGTGCCGACATGCGCCGCCTGCTTTTCCATCTGCTCCATCAGCCAGGGGCCCTGGATGACGTCGGCAAAGCCCGGATAGTTCTCGACATCGGTGGTGATGGTGAGCTGCCCGCCGGGCTGGATGCCCTGGATCAGGATCGGCTCCAGCATCGCGCGCGCCGCGTAGATAGCGGCGGTGTATCCAGCCGGACCAGAACCGATGATGACGACCTTGGCATGGATGGGGGCGGACATGGGCACTGCGCTCTCGAAGGGGGATGGTCGGCGTGAGGGACGCAAACTGCCCCGAAAGGCAGCGCGACGGCGCCGAAATTGTCATTTCCAAGTCTATGACATGTGGCCAGCTATGCAAGTTTTGCAATCCGTATCGGCGATTTTTCCCGCTTTCGTGAAAAATGTGGCAGTGCACGCGAAATAAAATTGCGCAGGGTGCTCGGCCTACGCTAAGAGAGTTGCCAACGGGGCAATCCAGCGGAAATCCCCAAAACTGCCAATTCTAGGGACGCAGGCGCGGTGTCGAAGCATCTGGACGAAATCGATCTCAAAATCCTCAGCGAGATCCAGGCCGACGGCCGAATCACCAATGTGGAACTCGCCAAGCGGGTCGGGATCTCGCCGCCGCCCTGCCTGCGAAGGGTCCGCACCCTGGAGGAGGAGGGCTACATCCAGGGCTATCGCGGCCTGCTCGATCCGCGGCGCCTCGGCTTCGATGTCACCGTGTTTGCTTCAGTCCATCTCTCCAGCCAGGCGGATGCGGATTTGCGCGCGTTCGAGGAATTCGTGCGCGCCGAGCCGCTGGTGCGGGAATGCTGGATGCTGTCGGGCGAAGTCGATTTCATCCTCAAATGCGTCGCGCCCGACATGGCGACGTTCCAGGAATTCGTCACGCACCTGACCGCCGCGCCGCATGTGCGCAACGTCAGAACGTCGCTGGTGCTGCACAATTCGAAGTATGAGGCGGCGGTGCCGCTGGAAGTGAAGCGGGGCTGACGTCTTCACCCTCCCCCTGAAAGGGGGAGGGCAGGGAGGGGGTTCTTTCCACGAGCAGATCCCCACCCGGTTTGCGCCGGTGCGCAAACCGACCTCCCCTTTTCAAGGGGAGGTGGAAAACAACTTTACTTCTTCCGCATCATCGCATCGACACTGATCGGTCCGCCGCCCGACGTCGCAAGGTAGAGGCAGGCGAAGCAGAACAGAACCGCGGCCGTGCCTCCGTTGAGCACCGGATAGAACACCGGCTTGGCGGCATCCTTGAACATGTGCCCCATGAAATAGGCGGCCGCCATTTCACCCGACAGGATGAATGCGCTGAGGCGCGTAAACAGCCCGATCATCAGGAGTGCGCCGAGCACCAGCTCGAGCGCGCCCGCGACTTGGATCAGCGGCGGTATCTTGGCGAACATCGCCACGACCGGAAATCCGAGGATCTTCGCGGTGCCGTAGTGGAACAACAATAATCCGGTGACGAAGCGAAACAGGCTCAGTGCAAGCGGCTGCCATTTGGCGAGCATCTCGTCGAACTTGTCCATTTGGTTTCCCCCTAAGTTGACCCCAGTCGCATAGAACTAGCGCAATAGCCGGCACGCGTCACCGGCGTGTGAAATGAACACCCACCGTTTCAAATCATTCCACTGAAGGCAGTGCGTCACCGCAGCGCATGATTTGCAGCGCAGCAAGGTCGGCGCTCCCGCGCTTGCTAACAGGTCAACCAGCCCGGCGAACTCACAATCGTGTCAGCTGCGCCGCAAGAAAAAAGCCGCGCAGTCAGCGCGGCTTTTTCGCAACGGTCACTCCGGGGTGACTATCGCCACTCGACCTTGGTGATCTCGTAAGCCTTGGCGCCGCCGGGCGCCATCACTTCCACGGTCGTGCCCTTTTTCTTGCCGATCAGCGCACGCGCCAGCGGCGAGGTGATGGAGATGCGGCCCTTCTTGGCGTCGGCCTCGACCTCGCCGACGATCTGCCACACCGCCTTCTTGTCGGTGTCCTCATCGATCAGCGTCACGGTGGCGCCGAACTTGATGGTGTCGCCGGACAGTTTCGAGATGTCGATGATTTCGGCGCGCGCAAGCTTGTCCTCGATCTCGGCGATGCGGCCCTCGTTATGCGACTGGTCTTCCTTGGCGGCGTGATATTCCGCGTTCTCCGACAGGTCGCCATGCGAACGCGCTTCCGCGATATGTTCGATGATGCGCGGACGATCCACCGTTTGGCGCTGCTTCAATTCCTCCTCGAGCGCGGCATAGCCGGACGCTGTCATCGGAACCTTTTCCATCATCTCTTCCTGTTCTTCGGCCGTACGGTCCATTGAAGGCCCGCACGCAATGATTGTCGATTCGGCTTTTTGGCGACCCGTCGGGGCCAAAAGGCCTGAGCAGTTTCGGCCCCTTCCGGGGCCGACACAACGTCCACAAGAGCGGTGAGTTCCAGCCTAACGGCTTGTTTTCCAATCGCTTAGCGGCGGCTTCTGCCCCCGGCCGCGATCAACTCTCGGAAAAATAGCTCTGCAGGGTGCGGACCTCAAGGTCCCCGTCCCGGTAGGCGCGGATGCCCTGGGCCGCGGCCTTGGCACCCGAAAGAGTGGTGTAATAGGGCACTTTATGCAAGAGGGCAGCGCGCCGCAGCGAACGGCTGTCGGCCAGCGCCTGGGGGCCCTCGGTGGTGTTGAACACGAGCTGCACGTCGCCATTGGTGATGGCGTCGACGATGTGCGGCCGGCCCTCCAGCACCTTGTTGATCTTCTCGGTGGGGACGCCGTTGTCGGACAGATAGCGCTGCGTGCCCGAGGTCGCCATCACCTTGAAGCCAAGTCCGTGCAACAGCCGCACCGCGTCCGCAATGCGCATCTTGTCGTCGCCGCGCACCGAGACGAACACGGTGCCGAGGCGCGGCACGCGCGTGCCGCCGCCGAGCTGGCTCTTGGCGAACGCCACCTCGAAGGAGCGGTCGATGCCCATGACCTCGCCGGTCGAGCGCATCTCCGGACCGAGCACGGTGTCGACGCCAGGGAAGCGCGCGAAGGGAAATACCGATTCCTTCACGCCGACATGGCCGAGCTTCTTTTTCTTCAGCTTGAAGTCGGCAAGCTTCTCGCCCGCCATGATGCGGGCCGCGATCTTGGCCACCGGCATGCCGATCACCTTTGCCACGAACGGCACCGTGCGCGAGGCGCGCGGGTTGACTTCCAGCACGTAGATCTCGCCGTCCTTGATGGCGTATTGCACGTTCATCAGGCCGACCACGTCGAGGCCGAGCGCCAGTTCACGCGTCTGCCGCTCCAGCTCCTCGATGGTCTTGGCATCGAGTGAATGCGGCGGCAGCGAGCAGGCGGAGTCGCCGGAATGGATGCCGGCTTCCTCGATGTGCTCCATGATGCCGACGATGAAGGTGTCCTTGCCGTCGCAGAGGCAATCGACGTCGACTTCGGTGGCGTCGGACAGATAGCGGTCGAACAGCAGCGGGTTCTTGCCGAGCACGGTGTTGATCTGCCCGGTCTTGTCGTTGGGGTAGCGCGCCTTGACGTCGGCCGGCACCAGCTCCGGCAGCGTGCCGAGCAGGTAATTGTCGAGCTGATCTTCCTCGCGGATGATCTGCATGGCGCGGCCGCCGAGCACGTAGGACGGGCGCACGACCAGCGGCAGACCGAGATCGGCCGCCACCAGGCGCGACTGTTCGACGGAATAGGCGATGCCGTTCTTCGGCTGCTTGAGGTGCAGCTTGTCGAGGATGCGCTTGAAGCGGTCGCGGTCTTCGGCAAGGTCGATCGCATCGGGCGAGGTGCCGAGGATCGGCACGTTGGCGGCTTCCAATGCGCGCGCCAGCTTCAGCGGGGTCTGGCCGCCGAACTGCACGATCACGCCGTGCAGCGTGCCGTTGCTGCGTTCCTTTGCGATGATCTCCAGTACGTCTTCCGCCGTCAGCGGCTCGAAGTAGAGACGATCCGCCGTGTCGTAGTCGGTCGACACCGTCTCCGGATTGCAGTTGACCATGATGGTTTCGTAGCCGGCTTCCACCAGCGCGAAGCAGGCATGGCAGCAGCAATAGTCGAACTCGATGCCCTGGCCGATGCGGTTCGGCCCGCCGCCGAGGATG